>DASPIO010000028.1:0-100719 GCA_035629155.1 Azospirillum sp.
GAACTCCTGCCCGCCCTTGACGATGAAGAAGCCGACGAACAGCGTGGCGCCGAAGAAGATCCACATCACCATGCCGGTCGCCTTCAGCGTGGCGATGGACGCCTCGCGCAGCGCGATCCACGACAGCCGGCGGTGCAGCGCACACACGAACAGCGCGCCGAAGGTGCCGATGCCGGCCGCCTCCACCGGGGTGGCGATGCCCACGAAGATGACGCCCAGCACCAGCACGATCAGCAGGATCGGCGTGATCGTGCCCTTCAAGAGGCGCATCTTCTCGGCCCAGCTCACCCGTTCACCGGGGGGCAGCGGCGGCGCCAGGCGCGGGTTCATGTAAGCGCGCACGGTGATGTAGAGGATGTACAGCCCCGACAGCAGCAGGCCGGGGAACACCGACCCGACCAGCAGCTCGCCCAGCGACTGCTGCGCCACCACCGCGTAGACGATGGCCATGACCGAGGGTGGGATCAGGATGCCAAGCGTGCCGCCGGCGAGCAGCGCGCCGCAGGCCAGTTGCTGGTCGTAGCCGCGCTTCAGCATGGCCGGCAGCGCGATCATGCCCATCGTCACCTCGGCCGCACCCACGACACCGACCATGGCCGCCAGCACCGTGCAGGCGATGACCGTGGCCGAGGCGAGGCCGCCGTTGATGGAACCGATGAACTTGTAGACGACCTCGAACAGCTCCTCGATGATGCCCGCGCGCTCCAGCATCGCCGCCATGAAGATGAACAGCGGGATGGCCGACAACTGGTAGTCGGTCATGAACGGGAAGACGCGCGACGGCAGCATGTTCAGCATGCCGAAGTCGGAGAACAGGAACAGGAACACGCCCGCCAGCCCGCCGGTGACGAAGGCCATGGGCAGGCCCGCCAGCAGCACGACGATCAGCGAGCCGAACATGAGCGCGGTGAGCAGCTCGATGGTGATCGGAAGACCCATGACTCAGATGCTCCCCACGCTGGTGCTGGTCCCGTCGCTGGCGCTGCCGTGGCGCGCCAGCAGCCGGTCCTCCGGCCTGAAGACGATCTCGATGTCGCGCAGCAGGTGCGCGATGCCCTGTAGCATCAGCAGGACGGCACCGACGGGGATGGACAGCTTGATGACCCAGTACTGGATGCCCCATTCCGTGAAGGACTTCTCCGCCACCTCCACCGCGTCCATGGCAAAGCGCCAGCCGGTGACCAGCAGCGTCAGCGTGAAGATGAAGAAGAACACGGAGGTCACGACGTCGGCGATGGCGCGCCCGCGCGGGCTCATCTTCACGTAGAAGACATCGACGCGCACGTGGCTCTCCGTGCGCAGCGCGTAGGCGCCGCACAGCAGGTACTGCATGCCGAACATCAGGAACATGCTCTCGTGCGCCCAGTTGGTCGGCGAATTGAACAGGAAGCGGGCGACGACTTCATAGAAGTAGACGAAGACGGCGATCACGGTCCAATAGGCGATGAACTGGCCCACCCAGTGGTTCAGCCCGTCGATGGCGCGGGCGACCGGCTGGTTGCCGACGCGCGCGGCGGTGTCCTCGGGCGGCAGTTCGAACGGCACGTCGTGCGGATGCACCTCGGCTTCCGATTCCTCGCGGATGCGCGTGCGCCGCGTGAGGCCCGGCAGCAGCAGGGCGTCCACCGCGAGGCCGGCCAGCATCACCAGCGCGACGATCCGGGTGGCGTCGTGCCACCAGTCCGACTGCGCCTGCACCACCTGCAGCTTGCCCTGCGCCTCGGTGAACTGGGTGCGCGCCTTATCCAAGCGCTCCTGCGCGCCGGATCGGCCGCGGCCCACCGCCGCCTCCTCGCGGTGGATGAGGCGCTCGTACGACTGGGCGTTGGCGCGCGCCTGCGAGATGTCCTCGCGAAGGTTCCTCTCCTGCGCGTTGCCGTAGACGATGGCGAGCAGCAGCGGGATGTAGAGCAGGCCCAAGGCACTGCCCAGATAAAAGCGGTGCAGGCCGGCGAAGCCGCCGCACACCAGGAACAGGTAAGCGATGGGCAGCGACACGCCGGGGTGCCGGCGGCGCGCCTCCTCGCGCTTGACCATGATGATCGCAATCAGGGGAAAGACCAGCAACCCGGCCCAATAGACCCAATGCGGCAATACGAAGCCGAGACTCGGCATAGGCGAACGTCCTTCAGGCAGTCGCGAAAAGGCAGGCCAGATGAAAAGGGCGCCGGAACCGGCGCCCTCTCGCGGGGAAGCGTCAGATATCGAGCTTCTGGTCCTTGATCTGCGACTTGTTCACATAGCCCAGCGTCGGCGCCATCATGAGGTCGAGCTGGATCTTGAACAGGCGGGCGGCATCCTTGTCCTTGTTGGCCCACTTGAACCAGATCGGCACGGCGATCTCGGTGAAGCGCTCGACGTCCTCCTGCTGAAGGCGGTTGATCTCGACGCCGGCCTGTTCGAACTTCTTCCAGGCCTCTAAGTTGGCCTTCTGGATGGCGCCGTAATGGACGTTGGAATAGACTTGCACCTCGTCCTCGACGAAGCGCTTCATCTTCGGCGACAGCTTGTTCCAGACGTTCATGTTGACGACAAAGTCCATCAAGTCGACCGGCTGGTAGATCGACATCAGGCCTTCCGGACCCATGGAGATGTACTTGGTCACCTGCTGGAAGCCGAGGTCCCAGTTGACCGCCGGGCCGGTGTAGTCGGCCGCGTCGATGGTGCCCTTCTCCAGCGCGGCGAACACCTCGCCACCCGGCAGCAACGTCGTCTTGGCGCCGGCCGCCGCGAAGGTCTCGGCGATCATGCCGCCGGGAACGCGCAGCTTGAGGTCGCGGAAGTCGTCGATCGAGCGGATTGGCTTCTTGGAGTGGATGAGGTTGGCGTCGTGGTGGATGCGGTTGACGTAGTACATTCCCTGCTTGGCGAAGATATCACGCGCGGCCTGCAGCCCGCCGCCCGAATAGAAGAACATGTCCCACTCGTGCGGATAGCGCAGGCCCAGCGTGTAGGAGCTGAGGAACGCCGTCGCCGGCAGCTTGCCGGCCCAGTACAGCGTGAAGGAGTTCATCGCCTCCAGCACGCCGTTCTTCACGCCGTCGAGCAACTCGAAGTCGCCGACGACCTCCTTGGCGCCGAAGCCCTTGATTTCCAGCTCGCCGCCGGTCTTGTCCTTGATGGTGCCGCACCACTCCTTGAAGGTGGCGAGGCCGACTCCGGCCGGCCAGGAGGTCTGCACCTTCCAGGTGGTGGTCTGCGCGTGCGCCGGGTTCGACACGAACGGCGCGCCGATGGTCGACACGGCCGCCGCCCCGGCGCCCGCCACCGACATCTGCGTCAGAAAGCGCCGGCGCGACGCGACGACGCCCTCGACGTTCTCACGGAATCCACCCTTCTGCTTGCTCATCGCCTCTCCTCCCTTTTCTGGTCCCATGTTTGGCAGCCGCTGCGCCGCCCGTGTTTCGACATTGCGCAAGGAGCCCGCGCACGCACGCGAAAGTGCACGCGCCGCATTTGGTATAGTTTCTAAAATGGTAGGACCACTTTATTCGCGATGTCAACAGTCAGTGACACGCCACCAAGAGAGGAATCGCCGTGCGGGAATGGCGGAGAGGGCGCGTTCATCCTCTCCCCATCCCCCGGCGGGGGGTGGGAGAGGGGGAGGGACAGTGTGGATGCGGATCACCGCATCATGTCGCCCAGCTTGGCGAGCAGGTACTCCAGGTCGTCGGCCGCCAGATCCTCGTACTGGGTGAGGATGCGCTCGATCATGCGGCGGCGGTGGCGCTCGCGGTCGTGCTCCTCGCCGTCGTAGGGCGTCTCCTTGAGCACGTCGATGGCGATGCGGCAGGCTGGCAGCAGCGCCGGCGGCAGCTTCGCCCGGTCGTAGACGGACTTCAGGCCCAGCCGCCCGGCGTCGTGGATCAGCAGCCGCGCGTTGGTCAGCGGCACGCCGGCCAGATGGGCCAGCGCCGTCTCGAAGAAGCCGATGTCGCCCATGCACAGCGCGCGCACGATCAGCGACGGCGTCAGCCGGTTGTTGCGTGACAGTTGGGCGACCAGACGCTCCAGCGCCCCTTCGTCGCTCTCGCCGCTGAACAGGGTGACGGTGGCGCGCTCGCGGCTTTGCAGGATGGCGTCCGCGGCGATCTGCGGCGACAGCTCGTGGTGCGCCACGAGGTATTGCTGCAGCTTCTCCGACACCACGGCCACCAGCCGCTCGGCCACGGTGACCGGCAGGCGGGCGCGCCGGACCAGCGGCTCCTGCACCGCCTCCGAGGCACCGAAGCGGTCGATGACGCGGCCCAGGCTCCGCTCGCCGATCTGCGCGCCCTCGTTGGCGACCAGCGCGGCCACGGCCCCTTCCGAGCCCTTCTCGATCAGCGCGTCGGCCACCCGCGATCCCACGGCCGGACGCTTGGCGATGGCGGTGTGCTTGGCGTCGGTGCCGGTGCGCACGACCTCCAGCAGGTCGTCGTCGCTCAGCACCTGGCTGACGCTGAGGATGGGGATGGCCACCGCCTCCACGTCCTTGGCGAGCGTCAGCGCCACGTCGCGCGGCAGGTTGGGGTTGGCCTTCAGGTTCTCGGCCAGCGACTGGCGGACGCGCACCACGGCGTCGCGCGCCATGTGGCGGATGATCTCCTCCGCCAGCCGGCGCTCGCCCTCGGTCAGGTCACTGTCGAACTGGCGGCCGAGCTTGGCCGCGAGATCCGCCCGGGTGGTCGGGGACGGGTCCGAGAGAAGACGCGACACGTCTTCCTTGGTGAGCTGCTCCGTCATCGGGTCCCGAAACCCCGCTATCCTTAAAATTTTCGCAGAATGTGCCCAAACATCAGGTGTTTGAAGCACTCCGCCAGCATCGGACGGAACCGTTGAGTCTTTGTTAACGCCCCCCCCTGCAGCAAGACCTCACGGCCGCAAGTGTCACCGCGCGACTAGGATGGTTCCGGAAGCATGGGCACCCGCCGCCGCGCGCCGCGCAACGCGCGGTCGACGGCGGCACTCTGCTCCTCCACGGTGACGGCGATCTGCGAGAGCACCTCCAGCGCCCGTTCCTCGTAGACGTTCACGTCCGGGTGCGCGTCGGCCCAGCGCCCGACGGCGGCGTCGCGCTCATGCAGCAGGGTGTCGATCTGCGGCCGGAACAGGCGCAGCATGGCGGTGACCCAGCGGTTGGCCGGCCAGGACGGGCGCGCGTGATCCACCTCGAAACAGTCCAGCATGCGGATCACGTCGGCGGCCGGGTACCATGTCTCGCCCGTTACCCAGCGGTTGGTGGTGAACAGGCGCACGGCGCGGCCGGCATGGTCCATGCCGATGCCGATCAGGTGCGACAGCGCGTCGTTGTCGCCGGCCCCTGATGACCGGTGGGCCGGCGGCTGGTCGGGCAATGGCGCCGGCCGCACGCCCTCGGGCATGCCCAACGGTCGCAGGAAGGTGTGGAAGTGGCCGTGCTCGCCGGTCGGCCGTTCGCCCTCCGGATGGCAGTGGTAATAATACTGCGCATGGTACTCGGCGTCGTAGACGTCGCCGGGCGGGTAGTGCCGCCATTCGTACACCGTGCCCTGCCCGCGCAGCAGCTCGCCGACCACCGTGTCGCCGGTCTTCGCCAGCACGCGCTGGCAGGTCTTCACCTCCGCCGCCGCCTCGGCCATGGCCTGCAAGGCGTCGCGGGGAACCCCGGTCAGGTCGATCATCGGCCTCAGCCCTCCGCGCCGCCCGATACGTTCATCAGCATACGTATGAGAGCACACACCGCGCTGCAAGCCCGCGCCCGCGCCCGCGCACCGTTCAGCCGGCGCCGGCCGGCCGCACGGCCGCTCCCTTGCGCAGTGCCCACGCCACCATCTGCCCCATCACCTGCCGCAGCGCCGTGTCGAACGCCTCGACGACGGGGGCGAATCCGCCGCCCTGCACGGGCGCCACGGCCTCGAAGGTCTCGCCCGCCTCGATGGTCCGCCGCGGCATGGCGACCAGCTTGGCGGCAATGCGCACCCGCACGCGGTCGGGGTTGGCGGCGCCGGGCGAGGTGTATTCCGCCTGGAAGTCGCGCAGGTCGGTCTTCAGCACGAAGTCGGAGCGCAGGGCCGCCGTATCGCGCCCGACCGAGACGATCTTGCCGCTGTCCTCGAACGACTCGATCAGCACGCCCTGCACCATGTTGGGCGCCCGATCGGTCCACGACACGTCGGCGAAATAGTCGATGGAGGTCGGCGTGCGCGCCACGGCGATGCGCGGCGTGTCCAGCCCGGCCGGCGCCACCGGGGTTTCGACCAGAAGTTGCCAGCCCACCTGCGGCAGCGTCGGATCGACGGGTGCCCCGGGGGTGAGCGTGTAGAGTCTGGCCGGAGTCGAGGTGAGCGCCGACGTGAACGCCGACGCGCAGCCGCCGAGCCCGACCACAAGCGCCAGCAGCGCCGCGCGCAGCGGCTTCCCGGTACCTCCGCTCATCTCCCGCGCACCTCCACGCCTTGCCGGGTGCCGCCGAACAGGAAGTTCGACGGGTCGTTCTCGATCCGCGTGACCACGCGCGACACCTGCCCGGCCAGGTCGCGCAATTGCGTGATCAGCAGCGTGAATTCATACAGCCCCGTGGTCGTAAAGTCGTGCACCGGCGCGCGGTTTTCGGCAAGCATCGTGTTGACCTGCGCCGAGGTCTTGGTCAGCGCCTGCGACAGGTCGTGCAGGTCGCCGGACAGTTGCTTGGTGTTTGTCTCCAGCGAGCCAAGCGTGCGCCCGGCCTGCACCACGGTGGCGTCGAGGTGCGGCAGCACCGCGTCCACCTTCTCCAGCGTCTCGTCCAGGCCGTCCGCCGCCTTGGCCAGGTGGGTGGTCAGCGCGCGCACGTTCTGCAGCGTCTCGCCCAGCGCCACTTGGTTGTCCTGGCTCAACAGTTCGGCGGCGCGGTTGGTCAGTTCCAGGATGCGCTGGAGCAGGCGGGGCGCCGATTCGACGACTTCCGACAGGGTCGAGGGGCGCGACGGGATGACGGGGATGCCCCGGTGCTCGGCGTCCTTCAGCCGCTCGCTGCGCTCGGTGCCGCCGGTGATCTGCACGAAGGCGCCGCCGGTGATGCCCTGCATCTCAAGCGCGGCGATCGAGTCGACCTTGATCGGCGTTTCCTCCTGCAGCTCGACGGTGACGCGCACCTGCCCGACGTTGGACGGGTCGAGCCGCAGGTCGGTGACGGTGCCCACCGGGATGCCGCGGTAGCGCACCGGGCTGCCGGTCTGCAGGCCGGTCACCGAACCGGTGAAGTAGATGTAATAGGTGTCGCGCGTGCGCTCGAGCTGAAGCTTGGCGATCCAGACGCTGAACACGAACAGCCCGGCGAGCAGCGCCAGCACGAAGCTGCCGACCAGGATGTAGCTGGCGCGCGTCTCCATGGTCCTCAGGCCTCCGCATGTCGGGCCGCGCGCCCGCGCGGTCCGTGGAAATAGTCGTGGATCCACGGGTGGTCGTCGCGGAGCAGCTCGTCCAGCGTGCCCACCCGGATCTTCTTGTCCACCAGGACCGCGATGCGGTCGCAGATCGACGTCAGGCTGTCGAGGTCATGGGTCACCATGCAGACGGTCAAGCCCAGACTCCTTTGCAGATTGCGGATCAGCTGGTCGAAGGCGGCGGCGCCGATGGGATCCAGGCCGGCCGTCGGTTCGTCCAGGAACAGGATGTCGGGGTCGAGCGCCAGCGCCCGCGCCAGCCCGGCGCGCTTGCGCATGCCGCCCGACAGCTCCGACGGGTACTTCGGCCCGGCGTTGGGCGGCAGGCCGGTCATGGCGATCTTCACCCGCGCCACCTCGCGGATCAGCGCATCGGGCAGGTTCGTGTGCTCCTTCAAGGGCACCATGACGTTCTCCGCCACGGTCATGGAACTGAACAGCGCGCCGTCCTGGAACAGCACGCCGGTGCGTGCCTGCACGGCCACCCGCTGGGCCACCGACAGCCGATCGGTGTCGCGCCCCAGCAGCTCGATGCGCCCCGCCGCCGGCCGGATCAGGCCCAGGATCTCCTTCAGCAACACCGACTTGCCGGTGCCGGACCCGCCGACGACGCCCAGCACCTCGCCCTTCCGCACGTCGAGGTCCAGCCCCTCGTGGATCACCTGCCGGCCGAAACGGGTGACGAGGCCGCGCACGCGGATCACCACGTCGCGCGCGGGCGCCTCGGCCCCGTACCGCCCCTCGACCGCCACTTGATCCGGCATCCGTCACACACCCAGAAACGAGAACAGCACCGAGAACACCGCGTCCAACACCATGACCAGGAAGATCGATTCGACGACCGATTTGGTGGTCAGCCGCCCCACGCTCTCGGCGCTGCCCGACACCTTCAACCCTTCGTAGCAGCCGACCATGGCGATGACGAGCGCGAAGACCGGCGCCTTGACCAGCCCCACCACCAGCGCACCCGGCCCCACCGCGAACTGCAGCTGGCGCAGGAACTGCCCGAAGGAGATGTCGAGCACGAAGTAGCTCATGACCGCACCGCCGAACAGCCCCATCAGGTCGGCGTAGAAGGCCAGCAGCGGCAGGCTGATGATGAGCGCCAGGGCGCGCGGCACCACCAGGAGTTCGACCGGGTCGAGGCCGAGGGTGGAGATGGCGTCCACCTCCTGGTTCACCTTCATGGTGCCGATCTGCGCGGTGAAGGCGGAGCCGGAACGTCCGGCGACGATGATCGCCGTCATCAGGATGCCGAGTTCGCGCAGGATCGAGATGCCCAGCAGGTTGACCACGTAGATGTCCGCGCCGAAGCGGCGCAACTGGTCCGCCCCCTGGAACGCCATCACCACGCCGATCAGGAACGACAGCAACCCCAGGATGGGCAGCGCGTTCAGGCCGGTCTGCTCGATGTGGAACAGCACCGACGTCAGGCGCAGCCGTGACGGCCGCGCCAGGATGCGGCCGAAGGTGATGGTCATGAGGCCGAGGAAGGAGAGCAGGTCCACACCCTCGCGCAGCGCCTCCACCGTCGTGCGGCCGGCGCGCTCCAGCATGTCCAGGATCGGGTGCGGGCGGTCGTGGTGCACAGGCGGCGTAATGGCGGCGGCGCGCACCGCCTCGAACAGGGGCGCGTGCTCCGGCCGGATCGGCGCCACCTCCACCGTGTGCCCCTCGCCCTTCAGCCGCTCGGCCAGCCGTGCCAGCAGCAGCGCGCCCACGGTGTCGAGCGTGTCGAGGCAACCGAGGTCGATCCGCACCGCGGCCCCGCGCGCGTCCGGGCGCACGCGGTCGACGTCTCCGGACAGGCCGCCGGCCCCTTCCAGATCCCACCGTCCACCGGCCGTCACCAGCCACGCGCCGTCGCCGTCGCGCGACGCTTGCATCCAGGCCCGCTGCGGCGCCATGCGCCCTGTCCCTCCCACAGGTTCCCCCTGTTCGTCCGCGACCTTGGCGGTATACCCGGCAGGGGTCAACCCCCGCACTCCTTGCGGAATTCCCGATGGAACTTTCATCGCCCCGGTGCCACCAAGAGGGCGAACGCAAGAACACAACACGCGGACATCGGAGTGTGGATCATGACGAAAGGCAAACTGTGGGCGACGGTCCTGGCGGCGGTCATCCTGGCGGCACTCGGCGCCGCCCCGGCCGAGGCGCGGTGCATCGATAACCAGTCCTCGGCGCGGGTGAAGGTCGACATCCACTTCCTGTGGATCAACCGCATCCAACAGGTCGTGTGGCCCGGCGAGAACCGTTGCTTCACCTACAACTTCCTGGCCTCCTTGCGGCTGGATGCCACCAGCACCGATGTAAAGGGCGCCGTGGCGAAAGGGTTTGCGGATTACCCGGTGACGACCAACCTGACCCGCGTCCGCGTGTTCGACGAACGCGTCTACGAGAGCAACGGCGTGAAGTACTACGAACTCGGTTTCTGCCGCGATTGCTGACGGTCGCGCGCGGTGCGGCTAGTATGCCACGCCGACCGGCCGGCCGCGCGGCCGCCCCACCCCCCAAGGAACCACCGCCATGAACCTGAAGGAGCACATCCGCGGCATTCCGGATTTTCCGAAGCCCGGCATCCTGTTCTACGACATCTCCCCGCTGCTCGCCGATGCCGGGGCCTGGCAGGAGGCGATCCGTCAGCTCGCCGAAGCCATCCGCCCGCACGAGCCGGACCTGCTGGTGGGCATCGAATCCCGCGGCTTCCTGCTGGCGGCACCCCTGGCGCTGGCGCTGGGCAAGGGGTTCGTCATGGTGCGCAAGCGCGGCAAGCTGCCCGGCGACAAGGTCGAACACTCCTACGACCTGGAGTACGGCACCGACACCATCGAGGTGCAGGCCGACGCCATCAAGCCGGGGCAGCGCGTTGTGGTGCTCGACGATCTGCTGGCCACGGGCGGAACCATGGCGGCGGCCATCCACCTGCTCAAGAGCGTCGGCGCCGACGTGCGCGCCGCCGCCTTCATCATCGAACTGAGCTTCCTGCAGGGCAGCGACCGCCTCGACGTCCCTTACACGTCGCTCATGAGCTACGATTCATAGGGAGGCGACGCCTCACCCCTCGCCCACATGCCGGCGCAGGGCGGCGCGGGCGTGGCTGTCGAGGATCGGCAGACCGGCGCGGGCCTCCAGGATGAAGGCGCCGGGATCGGCCAGCGTGCGCAGCGCGTAGCCGATCACCTGGGGCGGGGCCGAGTCGCGCCAGGGCGCCGGGGTGTCCTCGTAGATCGGCGAGAAGGTGCAGCCCAGGAGGGAGGCGCGCAGCATCAGCGCGTTGTCGGCCACCGAGGAACCGGCGGCGCCGGGCGAGGAGAAGGCCATGGTCTCCGCCTCCTCCTCGCTGACGAGGCCGCGGTCGACCAGCACCTCCACCATGGCCGAGGACACCAGAACCGGCGACGCCCGGCCGCGCCAGTAGAAGCGCCCGTCGTCCCAGCCGACGTCCAGGCAGCGGAACACCATGTGCGGCTCCGCCCCACCGACGTTGGCGGCGACCAGATAATTCACCCGCAGCATCCCGTTCCACGAATCGGTCGGCGCCAGGATGCAACTGACGCCGTTGCGCGTCAGGCGGATGTAAGTGTCGTTGACGCCCGAGGGCTCGAATTCGAACAGCATCGTGCGGACCTCGCCTGACGGATTCCTGCGCCCCGATCGCCCCTGCCCCCCGATCGCCCCGATCGCCCCGATAGATGGACTCAGGTTGAGGTCCGGATCCACGAGCGCAACACCCCCTCGCGTATAGGGCAGCACGCCCGTCCGGATACGCCCGAAGGTCAGTCCGTGGTCTCCATCAGCACCGTCGAGTCGCCGCACAGCCGGTAAACCCGCCGCCCGCTGGCGCACAGCGCGGCGACCAGCGACCGCACCGCCGGGGCGTCCGCCGCCTCCGGATGCGCGGGGTCGACGTGCACGACGAAGTCGTCGGCGGCACCGTTGGTGGCGACCAGCGCGTGGCAGCGGTCGGGCCTCAGCGCGTCGGGGAAACGCCGGTCCATCAGCCACAGGCAGCGGAAGCCGCGGCAGGACTCCGGCCGCCCGGCGTAGACGCGGCACCCCGCGTCCGGCGCGCAGTGATCGCACCAGCGGGCCGCCGGCTTGTCCAGTTCGGGAACGCGCATCAGCTTGCAGCACAGGGTGCAGGTGCCGCAGGCGTGTTCCGTCGGTTCATCCGTGTTCGCGTGCGCCGTCAATCGTCGTTCTCGTCGAAGACGCCGACCTCGTCGTCGTGGCCGCTGCGGCTGGAGTGGAACAGCAGCGCCATCAGCCCGATGCCGACCGCGCTGGTCAGCACGATGGCCAGAACCAGCGCGATGATCCCATGCAGGCTGAGGCCGAACCCGTCCTCGCCCTCGAACACCCACAGGGCACCGAAGGCGACGCCGACCAGCAGCGTGCAGGTGCCAGCATAGACGAGGAGCCAGTGCACGGCGCCCTCCGTTTTCCCCCAAAGGCGAGAATGTAGGGCGCTTGGCGTCGCCGGGCAGTCAGGCCGCTGTGGCAAACATGCGTGTCTCGCCGAACGCCGGCACGACGAAGCGCTCCGGCGCGATCCCCCGCCGGCCGAGCGCGTCGGCCAGTGCCCGCACCGGTTGTAGCGCGCCGAATGGTTTGACGGGCTGCGCCGGATGGTTTGACGGAACAATCACGTCTCACCGGCCCCCAGCGCCCGCCATGGCGCATCCGGCCGGTATCGCGCCTTGATGGCCGCGATGGTCTCGTCCTGCTCGGCAAGCTGGGCGCCGCTCCCCTGCCTGTCATGGAACAGGGCGTCGAACTGGTTGCCGGCCGCGTCCTTTAAGCTCAGCGACCCGCCGATCTGCGTCAGGTAGGCGATGGCGCGCAGGGTCCGATAGCTGGCCGGCGGGACCGGGGGCGCCGGGGCCGGCGCCTCGGGCACCACCATCTCCGTGCCGATCTGGTTGCCCTCGGCGTCGTAGACGGGCACCGCAACCGGTTCCGGCACCGGCTCGTCGGCCGCCACCAGCGCCCGCACCTCCGCGTTGGCCTGGATCTGCGCGGCGATTTCCTCGTCGCTCGCCTCCAAGAGCGACAACGGCGCCTGGATGCACCTCGGACCGAACACGGCGGGGGTGATGACCTCCTCCGTCTCCGCGTCCACCTCGGCCGGGACGATCTCCACCCACTCCCAGCGGCGGAGCAGCACCCCACCATCGCCGCCGGGCGGGACCCGGTAGAAGTCGTCGATCTCGTGCTTACGCAGCATAGCGGGCCTCCTCGGAGATGCGCGTGACGATGAACTCGACGGCCCAGACGATGCGGGTTGCGGCGACGCCGGTAGGGCGCGCGAACACGGCGTTGTTGGTGGTGTCGAGGTAGAGCGTGGCGTCGGCGGTGGACGTGACCTCGGTGTCGGTGCCGATGGTCTGTACCGACCCTTGGAGCGTAACCACGCCTCCCGCGTCCCGGTAGACTGTGGCGCGACGGACGTAGCTGATCCTCTGTCCGTCCGTTGCGCCGTAGACGCGGCCGACGAAGCGCGCCTCAATCATCAGTTCTTCCCGCTCGCCCACCCACACCGGGAGCGGAAGGTTGATGGGTGTCTGGTCCGGGGTGACGCCGCCGGTCATCCATCGGTTGCCCAGGTCGTTGGCCCGGCGGTGGTGATCGAGGACGGCCTCCTTGCCAGCGACGTTCTCCATGAGGAACGCCGCCTCGGCGGTGCTGGCGAGCAGCGTCATGCCGTTGCGCATGGCCCCGGCCCGGACCGTGCCGGCCGTCCAGCCGGCCGCCGCCGCGTTGTCGTAGAAGGCGGTCACCAGAAGGCCGGCGAAGACGGTGAGCCCCTGGTCCGTCCAGGCGCCCATCAGGCCCCGGCTCTCGTCTCCGCACACGTCGATGACGTTGTTGCTGGTGCCGCCCAGGAACGCCTTGGCGGCCGGCCGGAACAGCGGGGCCTCGGCCGCATACATCCGCCTGATCTGCGCCGGGGTGGGGGCGTAGCCTGCGATCCGCAGCATGGCGACCGAAAGCCCCGTCGCCGCGCCGCTGCTGGACACCCTCCCGCCGATCCGCAGTTTTGCGGCGGTGTTGTTCAAGCTTCCAACCGCCGCCGCGGACGCCGTCGCGTCGAGGTTGCCGTCGCACCAGAGTTCGAGCGTGGATCCACGTTTGACGAGGGTCCAGGCGCGCCGCCCGACGTTCACGAAGTCACTTGCAGAGACAAGAATGACGGAATTCGTCCCGTCGCTGATACGCGCCGCGAGTTTCGTTCCATTCGCCAGCAGGCTAAAGCTTGGTCCCGTGGGCGCGCTGTCGCGGTCCAGGTGGTAACCACCGCCAAAATTGCACGATCCCCACAGCGTGACGAAGAAATCACCGGTCCCGAAATCATAGTCAGCGCTGTACGGCTGCTCCAGGTGGTTGCCGTCGCTGAAGCCTGACCACGCCGCCAGATCCGCCCCCGTGGCAACGGCGGTACGGGTCAGCGTTCCAGCGACATGCAGCCCCTTGCCCTTGCAGCTTCTGTCGGCCGCCCCGAGCTTCACGGAAACGCTGTCGAAATCCACGCTGTCGGCGGCAGTGGCGCCGACTTGAAGTATAATGGTGGTCTGGCTGGAACTGGCGGTGAACTGAGCCAGATGCCCGGTAACGCTGGATGTGACGTATCCGCTGCTGTAGAGCCCGGTTCCGCCTGTTCCAGGCCCATTGACGATGACCAGCGCCCACGGTGCGGTGCCGTTCTTGGCGGCATCGACGGTCACCACGTAGCTCTGCCCCGCGACGGTCGCTATGGTCTGGTAAGCCTGGGGCGTGGCGGCGCCGTTGTAAGCCACCCGCAGCTTCCCCGATACCGAGGACAGGCTCGCGGAATTGCCGGCGCTCCAGCCCGTCGTTGAGGAGCCATCACCACTCGTCACCAGCTCGCCCGAGCCGGTGATAGCGCCGGTCGTCCCGTCGCAGAGGTAGGCGCCGACCACGGAGCCGGGCAGCCAGCCCGTTGAGTAGTCCTTGGTGATAAAGGCCGTCATGCCGGCGGCGGGGTTGCCGAGGTCTTCGGCGACCAGCGACAGGCCGAAGGACGATGCCGCCGCTCGTCCTGGAACGAGTCTCTGCGCCGTGCCTCCGAGGATGCGCAAGGACGCTGAGCCTGCCGTCAAATCATAGATCACCGAACGCCAGGACGTATTGGCGACAGAAGCATACGGCAGCGGTCCAACATCCACGAAGGTGCCCGCCGCGCTGGCCGCCCAGAGACGACCATCAGTCGCAAAGCCAACCTGTGCGTACCCAGACGCCAGGGAAATATTGACGACTTGTCCGGATGCGTGGATCACCGACACGCCGCCGGCCGAAGCCACCGCCACCGTGGGCACCGGCAGATCGGCCGCATCGAGCAGCGCCGCCGGCAGGACACGCGCCGCGACGTGCTTGCAGTCGGCCGCGACGATGGCGCCGGCCGCGCTGACCAGCCCCCACCCCCGCCCCGCGTTGCGGTCGGCCAGCGTGCCTTTGTAGCGATGCAAGCCGGCGGCGTCGCGCCGCCACGCCTCGTCGGTGGCGAGGTTCAGCGTGTACAGCCCCGTCGAGGTGCTGACGAAGATCCGGCCCTGCCGGTAGGCGACACTGGTCGGCGTGCCCTCGATGGCGTTCCCGGTCGCCACCGTGAAAACCGCCCACAGGCGCGGCACGGCGGGTGTCACCGACACGTCCAGGTCCAGCCCGTCGAGGATCACCAGCGAGCCGGAGCGCAGCAGGATCTGGCCAGCGAGCGGCACGTCCTTGCGCCAGCCGCGCGTGGCGCTGGCGGCCTCGTGGTAGAGCGAGCCGGCGCGGGCCTTGCGCGTCCAGTCACCGAAATCGGTGTCGTGCGTCGCGTCCAGGAAGTCCACGTCCACGTAGTCGGCCGCCCCGTAAGCCGTGGGCTGGGCGGTGGTGGCGCCCGAGCCGGACCATGCCGAGGGGAGGCGCACGTCAATGGACGGGAAGCTCAGCGCCGTCGTGCTGCCGGTCGTCACCTGACCGACCAGGGCCTCCACCGCCGCCTTGATGGTCGCGGCGGCGTCGCGGGCGGCGATGGCCGCGTCGCGGGCGCCCTGGGCGTCGCCGCTCGTCAAATGTCGGAATGCCGCCGCTTGGCAGGCTGCGTATCCCTTGATGGGATCGGCGTAGCCCTGGCCGGCCCAATCGCTGGCCTTGAAGTGCTGGCCGTCCCAGATCCATTCATCAACGCCGAGGGTCATGCGGGGAACTCCAGAACCTTGAACGACTTCGCGCGCAGGCCGAAGGCGGCGCCGGCGCGGATGGGGGTGGTGTCGTCGAGCTGACCGTAGACGGTCAGGTCGTGCCGGTGCTCGGTATCCAGCGGGTCGATGCAGACGAAGACGCCGGCAAGCTTGTCCGAGCGCTGGTCCATGCGGAGGAAGAGCCCGGATGCCTCGGACTGCGAGAGGTCGGCGAACGTCACGTCCATCTCGCGCCACTGAAGGCCGGGCACGACGCGCCGCACGCCGATGGTGTTGCGCGACGCCGTGGCGCCCGATGCCCAGCGGAGGCTCCAGTCGTCGGTGATGCCCCACTCCGACTGGATGCCGGGCCCGACGATCAGGCGGGACAGGTCCATGCCGGGGGATCCGGCGGGCAGGAACCACTCGACGTCGACGCCCCACGCCAGCCGGGCCGGGCGGGGGAAGACGAAGGCCGGCCAGCCCAGCGCCGGCAGATCCTCGTCGGCCGGGAAGCCGCCCCAGGTGAACAGGCCCTCCGGCAGGACGCCGAAGGGTTCGGTGGCATACCAGACGGGCTCCTCGATGACGAAGCCGCCGGAGAAGGACGAGCTGTCATGCAGCGTGATCCGCCAGGACGAGCCGCGCGGCGCCGTGTGCCCCAGCGCCACGACGAGGCCGACGAGGCGCGGCGCCGCGAAGGCCAGCCGCCGCTTGGTCGAAGCGTACAAGCCGTCGACCGAGCGGGCCCGCCACCGCATGTCGTCGGACTGCGCGGCCTCCCAGGGCAGCGATGGCATCCAGCTTCCCAGCGTGGCCGTGGCGGTGTCCGCCCAATTCTGCCAGTTCACGAGGCACGTGCGGCTGTTGTCGGTCATGGCTGCGGTCCCACCAGCGTCATGCGCATCGGCCCTTTGCGCGACCGGCGCGTCTCGATCACCACCCCCGACCAGCCGCCGTCCAGCAGGTACTCCGGCCACGCGATCCGCACCGTCTTGCCCAGCCGCACGCCGTCGACCGGCCGGGGGAGGTCGACGTCGAAGCCGGCCATGGCGATGCCGAACAGGGCTCCGTAGCGGTCGGCCAGCGCCTGGGCGGCCGTCACGCCGTCGAGCGGTGCGTCCAGGTTCTCCTCGGTGGCCAGCAGGTCGACGGGCGACGGGTCGGTCCAGGCCACGGTGAGCGTGCGGGCGAGGAGGCGGTCCCGGTCGGCCGCGGGCATGGTCGGCACCAAGTCGCCCTCCGAATAGGCCGCTGCCAGCGGCGCATAGCCGATGGTCTGCTTCTTGATCCGCTGGGCCACCTTGCGCGGAGTCACGCCGTCGATCTCGCGGGCGTCGAGGGTGATGTCCGCCGCGGCGGGGAGGTCGAAGCGGCCCACGTCGAGCAGACCATCCTCGTCGGTGTTCCACCAGATCAGGTCGCTGGCGGCCAGTTCGTCGATCGCCTGCTGGATGGTGAGGTCGCGGTCGCCGTCGAAGTACCAGGACAGCGTGGCGGTGGAGGCGGTGCCGATCGCTGTCCAGGAGGCGGGGCGGAGCGGCAGCGTCGGCGCCATCAGGCCCAGGATGTATTCGGCGAGTTGGCCGAAGGTCTGGAGCCAGACGCCGCCCACCTTCGCACCGCGGCCGGTGACCCTCGGCTCGCCCTGGGGCGTGGCGCGCAGCCGGAACAGGCCCAGCGCGTTGCAGGTGGTGTAGTCGACCGGGGTGCCGCCGGGCCCGGCGGTGGACAGGTCGGCCGCCGCCAGCGCGGCGTAATCCGCATAGTCCGGTCCGACCACGTCGAGGGGGTCGCCCTTGTCGCGGATCAGCTCCACACCGTCGACCCCGCCCGCGTGCCACTGGTAGATGTTCTTGACGCCGTCCAGCAGACGGGCCTTGCCCTCGCGCACCCGACCGCCGGCGAAGGGCCGCTTTTTTTCCTTCAGCGACGCTGGGCCGCCAATGCCCCCGGTGCCGTCGTAGGCGCCCGGCGAGAACTTCCCCTCCACCAGCGCCTGGAGGTCGCGGAGGTCGATGGTGCCGCCGGTGCGGGTGGGGGTGAACGCCGCAGCTTGGCCCTTGAAGAAGCGAACCGCATCGGCGAAGGCGCCGCCGCTGGGCAGGTCCAGCAACTCGATCGACCGGCCGCCCCAGACGAAGCGAGCCCAAGGCGCCAGCGCGCCCTTGTCGGCGCCCAGCACAACCTGCCCGTAATTGGTGCGGCTGTATCCACCGACGCGGGTGCCGGACCACAACGACCGCGTGACCGTGGGCGCGGCGTCAATGCGGCGGACGAAGTAGGTGTTGGCCAGCATGTCGACTCGCCCGGTCGTAAAGCCGGTGTCGCTGGAGTAGAGGCGCGTCGTGGCGCCGGTCGCGGGATCGTACGGGTCGGCGATCATGAGGATGGCCATGGCTCAGTGCCCTCCGGCCGCGCGCATCAGGACCGGCTCACCGTCGCCGGTCACTTCCTCGCGCAGCTCGTCGACGGCATCGACCACCGCGCCAACCGCGTCCTTCACCGCGCCGCCGGTGCCGGCGACAACCTGCATGAGCTGGTCCAGGCGGTCCCGGATCTCGCCCAGGCCGCGCGCGATGGCGGCGGTGTCGACGCTGATGACGGCGGGGCCGCCGTGGCTCTCGGCCAGCCGCTCGATCAGGCGCGACTGCTCGACCGAGAGCACGCGCTCCTCCGGCATCAAGAGCGCGCGCACGCTGTCCAGGCCGCTCACCGCGCCGGGGAAGGTGCTGGGCACCTTGCCGCCTTGGGCGAAGCGGCGCCCCTCGAAGAAGCCCGACCGCAGGTAGTGCTCCAGGCCTCGGCCGGTCGGATAGCCGCCGAGCGCCTGCGCCACGTCGGGATTGAGGCGCAGGTAGCGCTCTTCGGACCACTGGATGCCGGCGGCGCCGAACTGTTGCTCGAACTGGTCGAGGATGCCGTTCAAGTGCAGCTTCGACTGCACCAGGTCGTTGGACAGGTAGCTGCTGAAGCTCCCGCCGTACATGTTCTGGATGGTCCAGGTGAGCGGGCCGCCGGAAGCGCTGGCGACCTGCGACGCCTTCCCGCCGTCCAGGACGGTGCCTTCGGGCTGCGGCGTGGTGCTGCCGCCGCCGGTGCCCGTCCCACCCGTGCCCGTCCCACCCGTGCCCGTCTTGGCGTCGATCGACCTCAGCGCCTCGACCATCTCGCGGAGGTAGCCGCCGCCGGTGCCGAAGATGCCCTCGAACAGCGTGCCCAGCGGCACCTGCTTGGCCAGCGGACCGCTGATGCCCGTCTGCTTCTCGATCTCCGACAGGGGCGCGCCCTCGGCGTTCAGCGCGGCGGCGAGCAGCTGCGGCATCGCGTTCAGCGCGTCGGTCTGCCGTTGCGCCTCGGACTTCACCATGGGCAAGCCGCCCAGCGCGGCGTCGATGAAGTCCTCGACCCCCTTGTAGTCCAGGCCGCTCGCCTGACCCTCCTGGGCGAGCTTGCGGTAGGTCTCGGCGTACTGCGTGATCTGGCGCAGGGCCTCCTGCACCGTCGTCGGGTCGCTGGACGTGGCGATCAGCGAGAGCTGCGACACGAACTGCTCACGGGCCGCCTTCAGCCGCTCGTCATAGCCGGCGGCACCGTCGTTGCCCGTCTTCAGACCGTCCCGGTAGCGCTGGATATCGGCACCGGTCGACCGGGCGAAGCTGGCCAGCTCCTCCATCGCCGATTGCGCCGTCGCCGCCGCCTCGCTGGCGGCCAGCCCGGTGCGGTCCCAACGGTCGATGGCCTCGCTGTAGAGGGTGTTGAACTGCTCGGTGGTGATCCGGCCGTTGCGGAGGTTGGCTTCCAGGCCCTCGATCGCGCGGTTGAGCAGCGACACGTCCTGGATGCCGGCGGCCAGGGCGCCGAACAGGAGGCGCAGGCGGCGGGTGGTCTCCGGAAAGGCGTCGCGGTTCAGCCCGGTGCCCGAGTACAGTTCGTCGACCGTGACCACGCCATCGCCGCGCAGGGTGCGGGCGGTGCGAGCGCGCGACGCATTCAACGTCGACTCCATCGCCAGCGCGGCGGCGCGGCCGTCTTCGAAGCTCTGCGTCAGCAGCCCCAGGATGCTGGAGAACTGGTCGGCGGTGATGCGCCCGTTGCGCAGCCGCCGGATCAGCTCGTCCTTGGCGCCGATCAGATCGTCCAGCGTGCCCTTGCCCGAACGGGCCTTGTCGAAGAAGCCGTCCAGGCTGGCCGTCAGGGCCGGGAACTCACCGGCCTTCAAGCCCAGCTCGTCGAGCACGTCGGCGGCGGTGCTGCGGAAGGTCGGATCGTACTTCGCGCGCAGGGACCGCGTGGCGCGGCGGTCGACGGTCTGGATGCCCTCCTCGAACGCGTTCACCGCGGCGGCAACGTACCGGCGGGAAAAGTCGGCCTGCGCCTCGGCCGTATACTCCAGGGCGGTCAGGGTGGAGCGCAGCCCTTCCAGTGCGATCTCCGCCTGCTTGGTCACCCCGGCCACGCCCGTCAGCGGCCGGTAGTCGGGGGTCCGCAGGCCCAGTTCCGTCTCGAACGACTTTTGCAGCAGCGGAAGGGCGTTTTCCTTGGTGTCGAGGCCCAGCTTGGTCACGCGCGTCAGCAGGTCGACGTACGTCTCCTGCATCGTCGTGCCCATCTCCTTGGCGGAGGTGGTCCACTGCTTGATCTGATCGTCGAAGGGGTTGTACCCCTCGCGGGTGATCTTCTTGACGTTGGTCCAGGTGGCGGCGGCGCCGAGGTCCTTGGTGAATTCCTCAACCGTCTTGGCCGTCGACATCTTCAACGCCTTGGTGACGTTGTCATCTTCGAACGCCAGCTTGCCGGCCTGCACCAGCTTCGCCTGGAAGCGCCGGACGCCGTCGATCACGGCCTCTTCGGCCGTGTCGAAGCCCGCGGATTTTTGATTGTCCAACTCGGAATAGAACTTGCCGTCTTTCGCAAAGTGCGAAATGACCAGCCCGTAATCCTTGGCGGCCTTGTCCAGGCGGCCGGAGCCGATATCAAGCAGGCCGTTGAACAGCTCGGCCGCCGCGTTGCCCAGCGCCTTCGCGTTCTCGTCCGATCCCTCGTTGTCCGTACCCCACGACTTGAGGCTGGCCTTGCCGTCGTCGATGCCCATGCGGCCGGCGGAGATGGGGCCGACCGTTTCCTTTTGCGTGCCGAGCACGGCCATGACGGCGGCCAGCACCGCCGCCGCCGCCCAGCCGTAGGGGCCGAGGCTCAGCAGGCCCATCTGCGTCGCGGCATAGGCGCTCAAGCCGCCGATCGCCGCGCCGGCCAAGCCGCCGGCCAGCTTGCTGTTCAATGCGGTGCCGATCATCGCGCCGCCCGCTCCGCCGATGGCGGCCGGGGCGAGCACCTGCCCGAACGACGCCGCGCCGCCGACGAAGGACTCACCGGAAGTGGTCAACATCGGCGTGTTGGCGATCGCCGTGTCGCCGATGACGTCGACATAGACGGTCGACAGGCCCGCCTGCTGGCCGAGCGACGACGTCGCGAACCAGTTGGCCGCGTTCCCCAGCGTCGAGGCGCCGTTGTAGATCGAGTAGGCGCCGGACGCGGCCGACAGGCCGTTCGACACCGTGGAGAACATGCCGCCCTGGCCGGCCGCCTGGGCCTGCCCGGCGATGTTCGACGCGGCGCTGGCGCCGCTGGAGAACATGGACCACAGCGACGGGCTGGAGCCGCCGGTCATCCAGTTCTTCATCGGGTTGATGACGGCCAGCTGCAACGCGGCCTGCACCAGCTCCGACAGGACGGCCTTGGCGACCGAGCCGAAGGTGATGGCCGATCCCTTGCCTTCGACGAAGGCTTGAGTGATCGCGCTGCCTATGCGGTCGAAGGCCCGCTCGCCGATCCGCGCCAGCTCGTCCCACAGGGCGCGCTGCTCGCCGATGGAGCGTTGGGTGCGCAGGATCGTGTCTTCCTTGCGCAGAAGGGCCTTGACCTCCTCCTCGGTCGCCTGGGGGTTCTGCCGCCGGATTTCCAGCTCCGCACGGGCCAGGGCCAAGATGTGTTCGCGCACCTCGGCGGACTGCCCCTGGAGCGACAGCTCCAGCTCCGCCAGCTTCAGCTCGTCGTCCTTGGCCTTCGACGCCGCTTCGTAGTTCTGCTGCGCCTGCCACCTGGCCAGCTCCGCCGTCTTGGCGGCGATGGCCTTGCCGCGCTCACTGTCGAGGCGGACACCCTCCCGCTCGGCCTGGGCGGCGGCGGCGTTCTTGACGGTCGCCTCCGTCACCGCCTTGGCGCCGTCGCGCTCGGCCAGCGCCAGCGCCTTGGCGGCGGCGATCTGGAGGTCCATGTCGCGCGTCCACTGCGCGGCGGCGAGCGCGCGGCGGGCGGCGTCCTCCTCCTTCAGGGCCCGCGCCAGGGCAGAGTGCGCGCCGGCCCCGGACTTGGCCGTCTCCGTCTCGATCCGGTTGGCCAGCTCCTGGGCGGCCACGGCGTCGGCGCCCTGGGCGTAGGCGTCAGCCAGCGCCAGCATCTGGCGGGCCGACCGCGACGTGACGTTGGCCTGCGCGCCGATCTCGCCGGACAGCTCGGCCATGCCGGACTTCAGGACGGCGGCGCGGGCCGCCTTGGCCTGTTCCTTGTCGCCGGACTTGGCCAGCTCCTGGTCGTAGGCATTCTCGGCCTGCGCGGCGACCACGGCGGCTTGACTGCCGCTGGCGCGTGCCTGGGCGAGGCGCTCCGTCGCCTTGGCTTCCAGGTCGAGCTGCGCCACCCGGTCGGCGCCACGGGCGGACTGGTTGCGGCGGGTGGCGGCGGTGAGGTCGGCCGCCTCGTCGTCGGTGAGGGGGCGGCCCTTCTCCTCCGCTGCCTTTTCGAGCGTCTGGTAGAGTTCGCGCCGCCAGCCGTCCGGCACGGACAGGGCGGCTGTCGTGTCGTTCAGCGCCTTGATGGCGGCGGTGACCGGGTCGATCTTCTCGCGCAGCCGGTCCATCATCATGGCGATGTCGGCCGCCGTGACGCCCAGCTTCTTCAGCTCCTCCGGCGGGAGCGCGGCGACCTTGGTCAGAAGCCCCATGCCCTGGGCCAACGCGGCCTGCGACGCGGTGAGCAACCCGGTCTTGCCCGGCAGCAGGTCCAGTTCCTTGGCCAGTTCGGCGAAGGGGATGGCCAGCTTGGCCGCGGCGCTGGCGACGGTGCCCAGCCCGTCGCCGGTCACGCCCCACATTTCCGCCCAGCCGTCGCTGCTGGTGACGACCACCTGATCCAGGGCGTTCCAGCGTCGGGTGACCTCGTCCAACTCGCGATTGATCCGCGCGAGGTCCGCCTCCGCGGCCTTGGCGTTGCGGCTGGCGTAGACGCCGCCGGCCCCGGCGCGGTAGCGGGCGAGTTCCTTCTCCTTGGCGTCCCGCTCCGCCAGCAGCTCGTCGAAGCGCTGGCTCTCGAACAGTCGCGCGGCGCCGGCCTGCCCGTTGTTGCTCCACTGGAGGAAGCGGGTGCCGAGGTTCAGTGCACCGGCGCCATAGTCGGCGGCCGACGTCGTGCCGGGCAGCGCAGGCTTACCGACCTCGGCCAGGAACTTCTTGCGGGCGTTCTCCAACCGCGCCCACGCGCCCTCGACACCCTGGGCCGCCGCCGCCGCCTCGCCGCTATAACCCTTCAGGGCCTTGACCAGGGTGTCGCGGAAGACCTCGGAGGTGACCTTGCCCTCGTTGATCAGCCGGCGGAAGCCGCCGGCCGGCAGGCCCGCCGCCTTGTCCAGGTCGAGGAGAAGGCCGGGCAGCGGCTCCACAACCTGGTTCAGCTCCTCCATGTGCACGATGGGCGAGGCGAGAGCCTGTCCCAGGCCGTACATCACGTCGCCCATGCGGCCGGCGTCGGCCGCGAAGTGCGCCTGCGCGTCCTTGAGACCGACCGTCAGGTCGCGGGCCTGCTGGACGGTGAGCAGGCCGCCCTTGGCCAGCGTGAGGAACCGGGCGTAGCCGTCGCCCATCTCGCGCACGCTGGTGCCCAGCGCGTTGGCCGTGTTGCTCAACCAGAGCTGTGTTTCGCCGAAAGCCGTGCCGGAGCCGACCAGCCCCTTGAGGCGCCGGTCGAATTGCTCGGCCTCGGCAGCGGCGGTAACCGCGGCCTTGCCGAACGCGATGAGGCGATCGGCGGCGACCACCGCCATCAGGCCGCGGAAGCCGACCGTCAGTGCGTCGACGCGCTCGAACAGGCTGGCGGCGTTGTCGTTGACTGCGCCGGCCGCGCGGTTCCAGCCGAGCATGGCCCCGGCGTGCTGGCCCAGGTCGGCGGCGGCGTTGCGGTGGGCCGCCGCGCCGGCGAGGACCGCATCGTGCAACACCTGGGCGCGCGACGAGGCGAAGCCCATGTCCTCCCCCAGCCCTCGCGCGGCGCCGCGCTTGGCAGCAAGGGTGGTGACGTTTTCGGTTACGCCGGACAGCGAGCGGCCGGCGTCGTTGGCGGTCTCCTTCAGCCGTTCCAGCGTCTCGCGCGTGCGGCCGACCTCGCCCACAAGGCCCGAGGCGTCCGCCGTCAAGAGAAGGGCTAGCTTTTGGTCCGCCACGTTCCGCCTTCCGTCAAACCATTCGTCACGTCTTCGGGCGGCGGCGCTCGTACTCCGCCTCCCACACCGCCAGCGCCGCCTCTTCCATCGCTTGCAGGCTGGTCACCGTCTCCGCGTCCCAGGGAACCCCGTGGGCGTCGGCGAGCTGGCGGACCTGGAGGAGATCGAGGCCGAGCGGAACGCCCCCCATCGGCGGCTTGCGCCACATGCGCCGGGCGGCGTCGAACAGGGCGAAGATCGGCCAGACGGCGGCGTGCACGACGAAGACGGGCGGCTCCGGCTCATCCTCCGGGTCGGCGGCTGGCGGGTCCTGTCCTGTCAGGGCCGCCAGCTCGTCGGCGTCGGGCTTGGCCGAGAAGCGGCGGCGCGCGGTGGAGGCGTCACCGCCGGCCCACCGCCGCGCCGCCGCTACGAGTTTCCCGTCTTGCCACCGTTGACCAGCTTCCAGAACGCCTGCTCCAGACCGACGCCGATGGGGCGGAAATCGGCCATGGCCTCCACCAGGTCGGACGAGAACTCCGGCAGATCCTGGAAGATGCTGCCCCAGTTGTGGTTGTCCGGCAGGCCGACGACGACGCGGCGCAGCAGCGAGAGCCGCCAGCCCTTGTAATCGGCCTCCGCTTGCTCGGCCTCGCGCTTCGCCTCGGCCTTGGCCTCGTCGTCGGTGGCGTCGCGGACCTTCTTGGCGGCCGTGTTGATGCGGTCGATGTACTCCTGCAGCTCCTTCTGGAGGTCGTCCAGTTCGCTGTCCGGGACCAGCTCGAAGGTGACGAAGCAGGTCTTGGTGGTATGGCGGCCGGTGGTCGTGCGGCCGGGCTTGGCGGACTCCGGCCACTTGATCTCGACCGGCCAGTCGAAAGTGAGGCGGTCGCCCTGGACGAACTGAAGTTGCGGCTTGCTCATGGTAGCGGGCTCTCGAAAAGGGGATGGGATGATCAGCGGGCGGAGATGAGCCACTCGTCGTCGCCGGTCACCGGCAGCAGCGCGGCCTGGACCTCGACGAGCGTGTCTTTCTTCGACTCCACCAGCTTGGGGGCCTTCAGCTGGGCGGCGGGAGCGGAGATGCGCACCACCTCGCCGGCGTTCCTGCCGTGCTGGAACAGCAGCGCGCCCCCGGTGCGGGCTTCAGCCGTGGCCCAGATGTTCCACTCGCCCAGGCTGGGGTATTCGAACTTGATGTTGGCCGTGCTCTTGCGGTCGTTGATGCGCACCGCCGTCCGGCCGACGCGCTCGACCAGTTCGACTTGGTTGCCCGCGTCCCAGCCGAACGTCTCGACAACCAAGTCGTTGCCATGCATCCGGAAGATCGGCGTGTTGGTTGTCGACACCTCGATCGGGTCGGGCCACACGGTGAAGTCCGGGGCCACACTCGCGGCCAGCGCCGGCGCCGTCCACAGCGAGGTGAGTTCCACCTCCAGGTACGGGAAGCCGTTGATCTCGCCCATCCCCTTGATGGCCCCACGCGTTCCGAGCATGGCGAACTTCTGCTGCTGGCCACCGGGATCGTTCATCAGGAAGTGGATGGCGCCGGACTTGTGGTTGTTGCGGTCGGAGCTGGGAGCGTAGTCGCTGCGCGCGGCCGACAGGGTGATGGTGAAGACGTCGCCGGCGGTGAAGGGTGTGCCGATAGCGTCAATGGTGATGACCGCCCCGCCCGGCAGCGCGAAGGGACTGCCGGTGGTCATCGTGACGGCGGTTTGGTTGTAGGCCGGCAGGTACTCGGTCCCCGGCGCGGCGACGGTGAACTGCGCCACGCCGGAGCCGCCGCCGGTGGTGCAGGTGAGCGTCGCCGTGCGGTCCAGCGTCCCGGCGCAGGCGGTTGTGCGGGTGTAGGTGAAGGCGCCGTCGCCGCTCGTCTTCACGGCGGCGGCGGCGATCGTCGCGCTGGCCGTCTTCGCCACCTGGGTGCGAGCGGTGCCACAGATGCGCATCACCGTGTCCCAGCACGGCGTGCCGGAGGCGCCGGCGCCGACCAGCGGCAGTTTGCCCGACAGCTTGTTGCGCTTGGCCACGAAGATGGAGCTGTTGGCGCCCATGTAGGGCTTCAGGTACGGCAGCTCCTTCTCCTCCACCTCCATCGGAGTGAAGGTCACGTCGTACAGGCGAATGGCGGTGGCGCCGTCCAGGGTCAGTCCGGCGTCGCTGCCGTAAGTGGCCTCCAGCGCCAACAGGATCGTCTTATGATCCCAATGGACCGGATGCGAGGGGATCTGCGGCATGGGGCGTTACTCCTTGAGCTTGCCGCGACGGCGCGGGGCGGCGTCCTCGGCCTTGTCGGCGTCCTCGGCCTTCTCGGCCGGCGCCGGGGGCTTCTCGTGCTCGTCGGGCTCCGGCTCGGCGCCGTGCTCCTTGATGACGGTGTCGATGCAGGGCCGCATCAGGCTCCTCCTGTCGTGCGCTTGTGGAGTTTCCACTCGGTGGTGAAGGTCAGGGTGGCGGCGACGGCGCCGGTGCGGCCCTCGCCGCCCAGGCCGCGCAGGGCGTCCTCTTCGAAGAGCAGCTCGGCGTAACCTTCGGCCGGGGCCCAGCCGGTGAGGCAGTCGATGACGGCCCATTCCAGCGGCCAGCAGGCGGCGCGGGCCGCCTCGCCGGTGGCGTCCTTGGCGCTGCCCTGCACCAGGATCACGGTGACCGCCTGGGCGACCTCGATGGACACGGCGCCGACGCGGCGGACGCCGTCGCCAACCAAGGCGCCGGCAACGACGAACGCGGCCGGCAGACGGGCCGGCAACAGCTTCTTGGACACCAGCTCGGCGAACTCGACCGCGCCGGCGGTGGTGTGCTTCAGGTCCGCGACGCTGCCGCTGATGCGGGTCTGGACGGCGGCGGCCAAGTCGATGGGGGTGAAGCCGCTCATGCGCGTGCCACCCCGCCGGTGTTCCGGCGCAACCAGTCGCGGGTGACCTCGCGCAGTATGCTGCTGAGGCGCGGCCCCACGCCCAGGAAGGGACGCTTGGGCATCGTGACTGTGTAGGCCCCGCGGACGTGTTCAGTCGCGAAGTTGGACTTGGACTTGCGGCGGAAGCGCGGGTCGAACGTGTCGCTCTTCGCGTCGTAGTGGCGGTACAGCGTGACGGTGCCAGCCTCGTGCTTCACCTCACCGCCGAACTGGTGGATGGCGGCATAGACGACGGGGGTGCCCACCTCAACCGCATGCGCTGAGACGCGGCGGGTGATCGACTGGCGCAGGCGCGCCGTCAATGTGAGTGTCTGGCCGCCCTTGGCCAGGGCGCGGAGCGACTTCGGCCAGGGGTTACCGTCCGGGTCCTGCTCGGTTTCGAAGCTTCGCTGGGTGGCTAGCTCCACTTGCGCGCCCAGCTCGTCCAGCAGCCCGGTCAGATCGCGGCCGGCGGCTGCGGCGTTGTCCAGCATCGCCAGGAGGGCCGCGTCCTCGATCTTGATGGAGGCGCCGGTCATCAGAACCCCGCCATGTTGTCGCGGCCGAACAGGCGCTCGCCGGCTACGACCTCGATGGAGCCGGCCTGCGCTGCGGCCGGCTCCACCCCGGCGACGTCGAGCGCCAGGGAGCCGTCGCGGATGTCGCGCAGCATCTTCATGGCCTGCTGGTAGTCGGCGGTGACCTTGGCCGGTGCGTCGTCGATGTACAGGCCGGCGATGGAGAGCGTGCCGGCGATCTGCGCCACCACCGCCGGAACGGAGGCGAGCGGCAGGGCGTAGCGGCCCGCCAGATGGGCGTCGATCACCGCGGCGGCCGACGCGATGGCTTGGTCAAGGACGGCGTCGACGATGGTTTCCGTGTAGGGCTGCTCGCGGTCGGTCAGGTCGACCAGCTTCTTCGTGCCGTAACGGGCGACCAGCGCGGCCTTGTCGGTGTAGGCGGGCATCAGGCGCGGCCCTCCACGGCGGCGACCAGCGCGCGCTCCTCGGCCGTCAGGTGGGGCGAGGTCGCGCCGGTCTCGCGGATCAGCGCCGCCACCTCGCCGGCGGCGCCGACGATGCGCTCGATGCGGG
Source organism: Azospirillum sp. (assembly GCA_035629155.1). Taxonomy (GTDB): domain Bacteria; phylum Pseudomonadota; class Alphaproteobacteria; order Azospirillales; family Azospirillaceae; genus Azospirillum. The sequence continues at coordinate 28,038 of DASPIO010000028.1, forward strand.
TGAGGGCCGCCGCGTGCTGCCCCTTGGTGCAGCCGCGGGCGCCGATGCGCCGGATGGTTTGACGGAGCTGGTCGGTGTTCATGGAACCGCTGCTGCTGGAGGTCGCAGGAGGGGGAAGGCCGCGCCCCCTCCGCGCTTCGTGGGTTCCCAGGGGAGCCGCGCGCGGTCGCCGCTCCCCGGATCATCCCCGCTGGTATCCCGTCAGTCGGCCGGCGCCTTCGCCGCCGGGCCTTTGGCCTTGCCGCCGGGCTTCTCCTCGCCGCCTTCGGCCGGCTGCGGGTCGACCGCCACGACCAGCAGGTTGGGCTCGGCCATGAGCTGCTCGATCTGCTCCGGGGTGAAGGTGCCAGCCGGATGGCGCTTCTGCTCAGGCGTATGGTGCACGCCGCAGCGGCGGAAGCCGCCGGCCGGGCGGGCGGCGATGACGAGGTCCGGCTGAAACATGTTGAACTTGTCCATGCGCGGTCCTCCGATCAGGCGAGCCAGGGAACGACGACGAGCTGGGCGGTGCCCTTCCACTCGTTGTCCTCGCCGTTGGCCTTGCGCTGGTTCTCCAGGATCTGGCGGCCCTTGCCCTCCAGCGACGGCGGCACCACCAGGTGCGTGGGGTTGACGCCCAGCGGCTCGCCATGGTCGCGCTTGAGGTTCTGCATGGCGGTGCGGGCGGCCTCGTAGTTCGCGTGCGTCAGGTCGGCCTTGGACCCGTGGGCGAGCTGCCAGAAGCCGAAGCCGACATTGGCGCGGCCATCGACGCCGTAGCGGTACTGCTTGCGATCGAACACGATCTCGCCGGTCGGAGCGTCCATGCGCACGAAATCGAAGCTGCGGCGCTTCTGGTAGACGATCGGCTTGATGGCCCGGCTGAGGTCCATCAGGAACCACGGCGTGCCGGCACCGGCCTGATAGTTGGAGACGGAGACCGTGCTGCCGTCCTCCGCGATCACCGGGTGATCGGTGTCGAAGAAGTACTGGCCGTCGTAGCAGGGCTTGGCAAAGCCGGACTTCAGCAGCGGGAACACCAGCGTGTTGGGGAAGTTCGCCGTCTGGCGCCCCATCTCGGTGAACATCGGCGCGTAGAGGCCGAACTTGTCGTCCTCGATGTTGTTGCGGTCGACGCCGATGGTGAGTTCCCAATCCTTGTTGCGGATCAGGTAGGACGCGGTTTCCAGGTTGTGGACGACGCGCGGGCCGATCCACTCCCGGAAGCCGGGGATGTCCTTCATCCAGCCGTAGTTCTCTTCCGAGGTGGTCGACGGCGTCTCCATGGCGACCATGTCCCACTGGGACTTGACGCTGCCGAAGCCGTTCTGGAAGGACGTCTGGAAGCCGGTGTACAGCGCGAGCAGGCTGGACGCGGTGATGAGCATGCGGGCGGCTCCTTCAGATCTCGACCCAGACGCCCTGGGCGTCCACGTCGCGGATGATGCCGGCCTGCGGACGCGCCCCGGTGTCGTCGGTCTTGGCGACCGTCTGGTCGTCGACCGCGTAGCAGGGCTTGCCGTAGTCGGCGATGGTGATGGCGTCGCCGGCGGCAGAGTTGGCGAAGCGGAAGACGCCACGCTCGATCACCACCTTCGACGGCAGCGTCGAGCCCGCCACGGTGGAGGCGCGGTGCTGGGCGCGGCCGAGCACGGTCAGCGTGTTGGTGGCCGAGGCCGGGACGGCGGCGCCGGCGGCGTTCTGCGCCACCATGGAGCCGGCGAAGACGGAGGTGTTGGCGGCGAGGTCACGCTCCATGTGTGTGAAGCCGCCGTTGCGGGCCAGGGTGTTGCGGTCGGTCGTGAGGGCGGCCATCGGTTACGCCCCCGTCTTCTGCGCGGCGAGCGACTTCTTGAAGGCGTCCTCGGACAGGCCCATCGCGGCGCACACCGCCTTCTGCTCCGCCGTCAGCTCGCCTTCGGCCGCTTGGCGGGTGCCGAGGTCGGTGGAGCCGGGCGAGAGGATGACCGGCGCCGACGCGATCATGCGGTCGAGCAGGTCGGGGTTGGCCGAAGCCAGCGCCAGCAGGTCGCCGCGCTGGGCGGGGGTGAACTTGCCGGCCTTGATGGCGTCGTCGACCTTGGCCGTGTGCTTGTCGCCCACCAGCGAGTTGACCTGGGCGGCCAGCGTGGCGACCTGCTGCTCCAGCAGCGAGGCGCCACCCTTCAGGCCCTTGACGGCGGTGATGACCTGTTCGGCCGGCGTGGCCTCCGGCAGGCCGGCGGCGGCGGCGATGGCCTTGACCTGACCGGCCGCCGTCTTCAGACCCGTGATGGTGGCGGCCAGCTGGTCGATGGTGGCCGACGCCTCCAGCCCGGCCGCCGAACACAGGGCGGTGAGCTGGCCGGTGCCGGCCTTCAGGGTGGAGACGGCAGCAAGCGCCGTCGTCTGGTCGGCGGTCTCGGGCAGGCCGAGTGCCTCCAGGAGCTTTCGCAGAAGCTCGTTCATGGGCTCTCCGTGATGGGCCGCCAGAGCTGGCAGCTGGGGTAGCGCCGGCCGGTTCACGAGCGCGGCGCCGAGGATCCGTGTGACCGTGCCGTCCTTGGCGTGCAGGAAGGCGGGTGAAAGGAAGCGGTACTCCCTGGAGGCGACGGCTCGCGCACCGGCGTCGGTCCACTCGACCTTCGCCCAGATGCCGTCCGCGCGGGCTTCCAGCGCGGTCATCCATCCGGCGGCGGGAGCGCGCCCACCCTGGGGAGCGGCGAGGTCGAGCGCGTGGTCGTAGTCCATCGGGAGCATCCCGCCGGCAGCGGCGGCGAGCGACGCGCCGATGACCGCCTGGGCGTCCGGCAGGGTCCAGCCCGGCCGGCCGTCCGCCGGCTTGAAGGCGCCGGCCGGCATCAGCTGGACCCACTCCGGCGGCTTGCCGGAGGAGACGTCCAGGGCGCCGGTCAGGACGGCGCTGGCGAGCGCAACGTCGGACGCAGCGGTTCCGGTGGTGGGAACGCGGGTGGGCACGGGTGGCCTCGGCTCGAAAAGGCGGGATGCGATGGAGCCGAGATTAGGGGGATGGGCGCGCGGAACCGACGCGGAACGGGTTCCGCGTCTCCCCCGTCCGGGCGGTTGGTGCCAGACGGGGTATCACCCTTGCGCGCGCGATACCGATTGCGGGGCGTTTGAACGGGGTTTTGAACGCCTGCGGGTGGCGGAGGGTCCCGGACTACCCGGCGGCACGGACAGGGCCACCAGCGGCGATCCTATCGCGTTCCAGTTCGGCGATGGTCGCGCGGGCCTCGTCGAGCAACCCGGCACGCACCGGATCGTCAACCGGCAGTGCCTCCACAAAGGCGAGATGGGCACGCCAAGCGTCGATGCCGTCCCACAGGGCGGGCGGGTCGATGAAGCCGGGATGCGTCATGCCGTCCTCCCGATCGCCAGTCGCGCCGCGTCCATCGCGGCCTTCAGGAACGCCGCGCGATCGGCCAGCAACTGGTCGAAGGACGGCGATGCTTGGACAGTGTAGACCAGATGCCCGGCATCGGCCAGTGCCTGCACGGCGGCGTGCGCGACCACGCGGTTGGCCTCGACCGCCGGCAGCGCGCCCGTGACGACGGCGTCCAACAACGCCTGCTCGGCCGCGCGCCGGGCAGCACGGGCCATGGTGGCGAGGGATTCCGCGGGAAGCGTGCGGTCCACGCTGGCCGCGTACCGCGTGCCGTCGTGGCCGATGGCGCGGATCTCGGCGATGCCCGGATAGTGGGCCGTGGCCGACAGGTCGGCCGGGCTGAGCGACGAGCCGCCGGGGTGGTTGTGCACGACGACGAGCCGGCGGGCCGGGTCCGCCAGCTGCGCGGCGGCCTCCGTCGATGGGTTGACGGTGTTGGTCCGGCCGTCGGTGCGCGCCTCGATGACGGTGCCGGAGGTGGCGTCGACGATGACCAGGTGCTCATGGCCGGTGTCCCGGCCGCGCTCCAGCACCTGCGATTCCGCTTGCGCCACGGCACGGGCGGCGGGCGGGACGGACGGCTCTCCGCCGGGGCCGTCCACCGCGCCGCGCAGCGCCGGCGGTAGGGCGTCGCGCTTCTGCGCCAGCAGGCGCGCCGCCTGCGCGTCGCGGGCCGCCTTGCCCTTGTGGTAGGCGAAGCCGGGATCGACGCCGGCGGGCACCATGACCTCTTCGCCGGTGCGCTTGTTGGTCCAGGGGCGCGGGTCGGACGGCGGCGGGTTCTCGGTGACCGTCCAGCCCTGCCGCTCCAGGTCGCGCGCCGAGAGCTGCTGGAGCGTGCAGCGGCAGCGCCACCCGCAAGGCGGTGAACGCTCGTCCCACCAGGCATGGTCGACCGGCAGGATGGTGCCGTGCCACGCCGCGTGATCCGGCCGCGTCTTGGTGTCCTTCACCGCGACGTAGCGCAGGTACGGCCGGGCCGCCTTGACGCGCTCGATGCGTTCCCACTGCCCGGCCGCCTGCGCCATGCGGACGTTGGTGTCGAAGATGATGCGCAGCCGGCGGGGACTGCCAAGCTGCACCACCTTGGCCCGCCCATCGGCCGGATCGACCATGGGCTTGCGCCCCCACCAGCCCGCGGCCTGGAGGCGCGGCTCGATGTCCGCAGCCCACTGCTCGTAGCTCTGCCCGTCGGCGATGGCTTTGACCAGCGAGCCGTGCACCTCGGCCAGCAGGTCGGCCTTCATCATCTTGGCCACCGTGAAGGCGTGCGCGTGCTCGGCCTGCCACATGTCCTGCCAAGCGAAGGAGACGCGATAGCCCTTGGCCTTCAAGAAGCCGATCGCCTCCTCCGGCGGCAGCGGCGTGAGCGTGGGGGTGGGATCAGCCATGGGCAGTCTCGAACAGCGCCAGCCCGTCCACCGGCTGGTGGTCGATGTAATCCTCGTCGCGCTCGAACCGGGCGCGGGTGCCAGGGCGCAGGCGGACCAGCCCTTCGGCGGTGGCACCGAGCCGGAACACGAACCAAGCATAGGCCGAGGCGGAACGCGCGCGACGGTCCAGGCGGCCTTTCAGGAGCGAGATGCGCTCGATGAAGGGGCAGTAGGTCACCGGGTGCCGGGTGAACAGCGCGTCGCGCGTGTCGGTCTCCAGCCACTGCACGCGGCAGAACAGCGCAACGCCCATGCGCGCGACGGACAGCGCTCGCCAAGCGAAGTCTTCCGCCGCATTGAAGGGTGGATTGGTGATGACCCAGTCGACCGGGCCCGGCGGCATCCAGTGGGCGCCCAGCGTCGTGTCGAGGAAATCGCCCACCTCGCCGAAGCCGTAGCGGAAAACGTCGCTGGCGTAGACTTGGCCGAAATATTCGGCCAGCGGCGTGGCCATGTGCCCTCCGCCGCAGGCCGGCTCCCAAACTGACAGCGGCGCCAGCGCCTCGCGCCCGCCCAGCACCAACTCGCACAAGGCGCGCGTCCCCCAGGGCGGAGTGGGGAAGTAGTCGAGCGAGTCCGGCGGCTCGACCCGGCGGGCCATGACGGCGGTAGAGCGGTTCTGCCCGGCCATCACGCGCGCCATTTCCGATGGCGCCAAGCGGCGCGACGGGCACGGAACGCATGAAGGACGAGTAAGAGGCCCATGAGGAACGCCTCGCGCGGCGTCATATCGATCCGGGCCCGGTTGTCCTCGTCCGGCTTCATGACAATGTGCACGGTGCCGTAGCGGCTCGTAATGACCTTTAGCCTGGGAGAAGGCGCGACCTGTGCGACAATGGCAGCGCCGGTGGTGCTGGCCCGCAGCTTCGCCAATTGGTCAGACATTGCCACCCCCCATCACGCCGGCCCGCGCGGCGACGCGGGCCACGAACTGGCCGCGGGCCAGCATGTCCTGGAGCGGCGCCAGGTCGGCGGCGCCGGCGAGGTCGGCGAGGCGGCGCAGGAACTCCTCCGGTCCCGCCGCCTCGCGGGCGGCCTGGATCACCGCCTCCACCAGCGGGGCGGCCAGCGGTTCCCAGTCGCCCAGCATCTCGTCGACCAGCCGATCGACGGCGTCGCCGTCGTCGGCGCCAGGGATCTGGGCGGCGGCCAGCGCCTTGTCGGCGGGGCCCCTCGCCGGCGGGGGTGGCGCGGCGGGGCTCCCAGCGGGATCGGCCGCCGGGTCCGGCGCCGACGCCGACGGGGCGGCCAGCAGCTCGTCCCCCTCGTCCGGGTCGCTGAAGTTGTAGCGGTCGCGGACCTCCGACATGGACACCTTCATGCCCATGGGCACCAGCGTCTTCAGCGCTTCCAGCTGCAGCTTCAAGTCCTGCTGGTCCGGCCGGCCGATGCGCAGCAGCGGGGGCTTGGCCTTCGGGATGTTGAGGGCGACGGCGGGCGCCGCGAGGTCGCGCATCAGCGTGGCGGCGAGCTGGCGGGCGTCGGCGCGCTCGATGTCCTCCTGCACCTGGCGGTGCTCCTGCGACACGGCATGCCCGCCGGAGATGGCGTCGGTGGTCGTCGTCTGGCCCAGCACCAGCTTGCTGGTCTGGCGCTCGAAGAACTCGACCAGCCCCTTGAAGATGTCCGCGTTGGCCGAGGCGCCCTCGGCGCGGATGAACTCCAGCATCATCGACTGGGGAATGATGGCGGCGGCGTCGGCGGCGATGTTCCGCACGGCGCGCAGGAGGGCGTCCATATCCGACTTGCTGGCGCCGGGGCCGTACCGGCCGACGCGGATGGGCTGGCCGTAGGTCTCGACGAAGGAAAGCCAGTCCTTCGTGCCGAACGATGTGAACAGCCATGCCCAGCAGGCCGGCCGGGCCAAGCCGCCACGGATGGGGATGCCGGACTTGGTGCGCGGGCGGTGCACGATGAACTTGAAGAGATCGAGGTCCCGGCCATCCGGGTAGCCGGACTCGCGCATGCGCAAGGTGGTATGGTCGACGCGGTCGAACTGGAACCAGCTCGGCTCGCGCCAGATCAGCTTGCGCGGCATCCACTGCCGCTCGGAGGTTTCCCAGACGATCTCAGAGACGGCGTAGCCCTTGGCGAGGCCGTCCAGCAGGTCGTACAGCGCGTCCGGGAACTCCGGATCGGCGACGATCTCGCGCACCAGGTCGGCGGCGGCCACGTCCTCCAGCTTGTCGGACGCCGCCTCGACGGTGACCTCCAGCCCGGAGACGGCCAAGCGGCGGGTGGCGAGGACGGAGCGGAAGTGGATGAACTTCTCCTCGATGTCCTCGCACAGCGCCAGATAGGCGGCGGTGTCGCCGCCCTCGGCCGCGCGCAGAATGGTGCCCAGGCGCGCCGGCGTCAGGCCGTAGGAGGGATGATCGGCCAGCACCTGCCGCACGCCGGTCACGCTTGGGCCGGCAATCTCTTCCGTCAGCACCTCGCGCCGAATGGGCTGGCCCTCGGGGCCCAGGATCGGGGATAGGACGGTCGGCATCACCAAGCTCCATTGCGAAATAGCCAGACCTGCTGGTCATCATCCCAGACGGGCTCGTCACCGGGCCTCGGTTCGTAGTCGAGCACCGGATCCCGCTGGAGCGCAGGCGTGTAGGCGTACTCCGCCGGGTCCTGGCGGCTGGCGAAGTGGCACAGGGCGGCGGCGATGCCGGCGTCGCCGTGGCGCATGTTGCCGTCCGCGCCCATGGTGCGTGCCTGGGTGCGCTTCAGCTGGGCGACGCCGTCGCGCACCTCGAACTGGCCGAAGTCGACCAGCCAGTCGGCGTCCCTGGGCAGCAGGATCGAGGCGCCCTCGAACGCCGCCTTGAACGGCGGCATGTTCACGCGATACCACTCGGTGCTGAACTTCACCTCGATCACCGTCTGGGGCCCGAAGTGCTGGCGCATGCGTTCGGCCAAGCTGGCGCCGTTGCCGCCCGCGTCGATCGCCGCGCGCGTCAGGCGCGGCAGACGGTCGAGCACGTACTTGACGACGAACTTCTGCTCTTCGTCGGGGACCTGCCGCATCTCCAACGCGCACGCCGCGCGCAACGTCAGGTCGGACAGGAGCTGGGCCGGCATGCCGATCGAGGCATCGCGCAGGCGGGCATAATCATGGCCGTAGAAGGACTGCCGCTCGCGGTCGCAGCGATCCAGAACGGGGCGCAGGTTCTCCTCGCACCATGCCAGGGCCACCGCTTGGCGGGCGTAGTCCGGCAGGTCGACGAAGCCGGGCTCGACCTGCCAGCGCAGCACGGGGATCTCGTCCGACATGCGGGCCAGCACCAGAGGGCGCGGGAGCCATGTGCCGCCCTTGTGCTTGGGGATGACGTGCAGTTCCTCGTCGGCCGCGTCGCCGTAGCTGGCCACGATCTCCGCGCGCCACGCCGCCTCCTTCTCGGCCGTCCACTCCTCGCCCTTGACCATGCAGATACGTCGGTACAGCCCATCCGCGATGGCCTCGTCGAAGGTGACGCGCAGCACGGCATAGGGCTTCTTGCCGGCGCGGATGGACTCGATCAGCTGGTTGAACGGGTTGTCGGTGCCGTCGTGGGTGGAGATGATCGCGACCTTGCCGCCCCAGATCAGCAGCGCCATGGCCGCCTTGATCAGCTCGTCCAGATCATCGTGGAAGGCCGCCTCGTCGACGATGACGTACCCCTGCCGGCCGCGCAGGGAGCGCGGGCGGCTGGCCAACGCCAGGATCTCGAACCCGCTGGCGAAGGTGATGCGGAACGCCTTGATGCCGTCGTCGCTGCCGTCGTCGAACAGGATCTCGTCGCTGGCCGAGCACGCCTTGTCGAACAGCCGGGACCAGGAACCGGCGGTGTCCACAAATTCTCTGGCCATGTCGAGGTTGTAGCCGATGTACAGCACGTCCATGCCGCCGGCCTTCTTCTCGGCGGCGGCGGTGAGGACGGCGTCGGCGGCGACGGCCCAGGTGAAGCCGATGCGGCGGGACTTCTCGCACACGATGACGGTGTGCATTCCCGTCGTGGCGAGGAACTTCTGCTGATAGCCGAGCAGCAGGTCAAGGCCGTCTCCGGCGTCGCCCAGCAGCGCGGCCGGCAGGTCGGCCGGCCTGCTCTTATCGGGCCAGGGGGCGCTCATGCGGCGGCCTTGCGGATACCGAGGAAGTCTTCCTTGATGGCCTTGACCATGTCGGCCGACAGGCCCTTCTTCTTGCCCACCGCCTCAAGCGTGGCGAGTGCCTTCTTGTCGGCCTCGGCCTGGAGCTTCAGCACCAGGTCGGCGTCCGTCTTCCGGGCCGATGTCAGCTTCTGGATGGCGCCGGCCGCGAAATTGGCTTCCTGGGCGTCGAGTTGGACCGGCTCGCCGTCCTTGCCGGCCAGCAGGCGCATCAGCATGGCGTGACCAAGCTCGATGTTCAGCCGCGCCACCTTGCTGTCGGGTTCGTCGCCCAGCTCCCTCACCAGCGCTTCAGCGGCCTCGCGCGTCTCGCGCAGCTGCGCGCCGATCTTCTCGATCTTCTGGACGTGGCGGCCAACCGCACTGCGCGAGACGTCGACCTGCATGCCGCGCAGGTGGGCGAGGATCTCGTCGATCGTCGCGCCGTCCTGCCGCAACTGGCCGATGGCCTCGCGGATTTCCTTGGGCAGACGGTCGATGCTGGAGCGGGCGGCCATGGCGTCAGCCCAGGCTGGGCAGCTTGACGCCCGGCAACGGAGCGCCCAGGCGCTTGAGGTGGTTGTCGCCGGCGGCGCGCAGCTCGGCGACCAGGACGGTTCCCACCTGCTCGGTGGCCACGGCCTGGAGCGTGCCGAGGTATCCAAGCTGCTGCACGACCTGTTCGCGCGTCACGTGGTGGCCCAGCCGGTTGGCCAGATCCTGGAGGATGGAGGCGTTGGCCCTCGCCCCCGGCGCCTCGGCAAGGAGGCGCAGGAGCACCAGGCGCAGATCCTCGATCAGATGATCCTGGAAGCTCATGCCTTGGCCTTCGTGTTGAGGAGGTAGTCCTCGATCCGCCGGACGCTGGCGCTGATGCCGGCGAGCAGCTGCTGCTGCGCGTCGACCTTGCCCTCCAGCTGGGCGACGTCGTCGCGCAGGACGGCGAAGTCCTTGTGCGTCGGCAGGTGGCGCAGCTCCTGCTCGATCAGCGCGACGCGCGTGGCCAGCTTGTCGAAGTCGGCGCGCGGCACGAAGGCGGCGCGCATCGACCACAGGAGCCAGCCGAGGAACAGGTTGATGAGCAGGACGATGGCCCAGCCCCATTTGACCAGCTCGTCCATCAGCGCATCTCCCGGCCGGCGGTCAGTCGTAACGGCGTGTCCACGTCACACCCCCTGGGCGGGGGCGGTCGCGTCCAGAACTGCGGACTCCGCCGGCGGCATGACGTTCTTGTCCACCAGCATCAGCAGGCGGGCCTCGACCATGTTGTGCAGGCTGATGTCGTCGATACCGAAATGCTTCAGCGCGCCGGGCACGCGATCCAGGGCGTATTGCGCGGCCAGCGCCACGGTGGTGTTGTGCAGGTCGATCGGCTCGGCCTGCTTCGCGACGAAGGCTTCGGCCTTGGCGGTGCCGTAGCTGATGGCACGGTCCAGCGCCTTTTCCAGGTAGTCGCGGGTGTGCGCATCGACCTCCAGGCCGGTGCGGCGTTCGATGGAGCGGACCAGCGCCCGCGCCAGGATGCCGACGATCGCCGTGATGGCGGTGCCCACCGTGCCGACGACGGTGACCAGGAGGGGCGAGAGATCAACGGTGGTGCCGTCGCCGGCCAGGGCGGTGAAGGGCATCAGGACGAAGCCCACGGCGAAGGCCGCCGCCATGGCCGCGCGATCGTCGCGGGTGAAGCAGAGGTGGATGACGACGGCGACGAAGCCGATCATGGCCACCGTCAGGGCGGCGATCAGCAGGAAGGGCGCGGCGGAGACGGGCACGGGGAACCTCCAGGATCAGGTGGGCTGGGCGTAGGCGCGGTTGAGCCAGCCCTTCTCGAACGTGCCGAGGGGCGGACGGGCGAGGACGAGGCCGCGGTAGAAGCCGGCCGCCTCGCTCTTCAGCGCGGCGATCAGCGACCGCGCGTCGGCGGCGTTGACGGCAGAGATGGACTTGGGACCCAGGACGCCGTCGTCGGAGACGGGGAACCAGCAGGCACGCACCGCGCGCTGGAGGCAGCGGTGGGCGGGGCCGGGGCCCATGTTGACCGCGAGGTCGAAGGTCTTGATGGCGATGGCCGGGTCGATGATGCGCGCGTAGCCGTGGCGGTCCCACCAGCGCGAGCGGTAGAGCTGGGCGGCGCGCTCACGCGGCATCGTGCGGATATCGTCGGCATCGACGTCGCCGTCGCCGTCCACGTCGCCATCGGCCAAGCCGTCGTGGTCGAGGTCGAGCAGCCCTTCGGCGCGCAGGAAGCGCAGGCTGATGCCGAAGTTGGTGATGCCGCCGGGATCGGCGGGATCGTTGGACAGGCCGCCCTCGTGCTTCAACACGAAGACGAGCGCGCGCTCGAACAGGTCGTCGGCGGGGGACAAAGGCGGCACTCCCGTGGGTGGTGGGATGCCGCGAGTTTCGCGCGCATGCGTCTTCAGGCGGGCACGGAACTGGTTCCGCCCCCGCGTCGCGGGTCAGGGTAGTCCGTAATGGGGAGGATGCGACCGCCGGAACCGGTTCCGCGTCAGTCGAACAGGCTGGGTGCCTTGGGGTCGACGGCGCGGACCTCAGCATTGACCTTGCGGACGTGCCGCTCGGTGCAGCCGAGTTCCATGGCAATCTGACGCGTTGTGCCAGTGGCGCGCAAGATGTGTTGCTTCAGGGCTTTGGTGGACTTGGCGTTCGGCACGTCCACCTGTTCGCCAGGGTAGATGGCGGCGAGCACCTGCGCCGCCTCAAGCCCGATCAATTCCACCAGCGGCTGGCCGAGGCGCGGGTTGGCCGGAACCTTCCGCTTTGTGCCGCCCCACGCCTGCACGAGCTTCCACGCCGCGTCGACGTGGCCGGCGCGGGCGAGGTCGCCCAGGATGCCGGGCAAGTGGACGCGCTCCTCCGTCATCCTTTGGCCTCGGCCTTCTGGGCGCGGGCGTGCATGGCCTTCAGCGCCTCGATCACCTTGGCCGCCTGGGCGATCGGCAGGCGGCCCATCTGCTGACCGGTCACCTTCGCGATGAAGGCGTCCATGGCCGGAACGCCCCGGCTCTTGACGGTACCGGCCTGGTGCAGGTCGATCCACAGCGCGCGGATCTTCCCGAGCTGCGGCGTATCGGCGTAGCGCGACGTCGGCCGGCCGGCGGCCTTGCCCTTCGGTTGGCCGGCGCCGAGGGCGCGGAAGCCGTCGAGCAGCGCCCGGCGCTCCGCCGTGGTCAGTTCGGCGGAGCTGTCCGTCCGCCCGTTCGAAGCCTGAAGGACGCGCGCCCGGTAGCAATCATCGGCGAGCGCCAGTTCCTTCTTCATGGCGTGGATGGCCGCCAGCTCCCTCTTGCGCTGCTGGTCACGATCCGCGCCGGATGGTTTGACGGGAGTTCGCATTTCAATACCCTCGTTTGGTGGCGTACCGCAGTTGCGGTGCAGCGCGGATAGGCCGGCGCTCCTACGGAGCCTTGGCGCTATCTCGCGGGTGCGGTAGTGGCGGCCCGAAGGCCGCCACCGCACGATCAGCCGGCCGGCGTGAAGTCGAGGAAGTATTCCTTGCCCTGCTCGAACGCGCCCCAAGCATCGGGGTTGCTGATGTACATGTGAAGCTGGCCGCCCGGCGTTGCCGCCGACCACTTCGCATTCTCGCTGTTGGGGTCGGCGGAGTACACCGGGGCGAAATAAACTTCTTCGGCGACCTTGGTCCCGGCGGTATCGTTTCGCTCGGCGAGGTTGTTGCAGCAGAACTTGGCTCGGATGTTCATAGTGTGCTCTCCATGTGGTGCCGGGAAACCGCCCGGCGCGGGTTCGGTTGATCGCGAAGAAGGCTCGCCGTGCCCGACCGGGCAGAGCGGTATGTCCAGCAGATTGCCGTCCCATCCGCACTCCGGGCAGGGATGCGCCGCCGACACCGGCCGGGCCTGGAACTGCTGCACCAACTCATTCAGCCGCGCGACGGCAGCGGCTGGATCCATGCGGCGCCATGGCCGGTCTTCCAGCACCGCCACCAATTCGGTGGGCGACAAGCCGCCACGCTCGGCGAGGCGGCGAAGCGACTGGCCGTGATTGCGCTGCGCCTGGGCTTCGTGCGGTTGGACGAGAGACAACGGGACCGTCTTCGGCTGGCCGGGCAGCGGCTTGTTGCCAAGTCCTGTCAGGACGGGAAAGGTGCTGGTGGTGCTCATGACGGCCTCTCTTTGGGATTGGGGACCACAGTCCCATTGCTGCGCTGCACGCGTTTTGACGCGCGTTCAAACGGTGGGTTTGCCGGGCTTGCGGCCACCCATGCGGAGCTTGAAAAGACGCTCGGAACCAGCGTGCAAGAGTTGGCAGAAGTCGGGATCTTCGGTGGCGCACAGGCCCTTTTCGGCCAGATGGATGATGGCGCGGCCCAGATCGGGAATGCCGGGAAGGCTGTCCTGCTCAACCTGGAAGCCCCGCATCCCGCTGTGGGAGTGCTCGTCCATCCACTCCAGGACGCAGAGTTCCTGTGCTTCCGTCAGGCGGAAGACGGTCCGCTTGGTCGCCCTGGCTCCCGCCTTGCCGCCCCGTCGCTTCGGCTTGGCGGCCTGCCAGTCAGCCAGGCGCGTACCTTGGCGGCGGAGCTGCACCAGCCCCTCCCAAGTGGATAGCTCTGCGTGCAGCCGCTCGTAGTCCTTTGTGAAGCGGTCACGAACTTCGGCAGTGACGGGGGCCAGCCCGAAGGTGAGGAACACCTCATGGACCAGCACCAGCGCCAGTGCGTCCTTGCTGTAGCGCTTCGTCAGCTCCTGGGCGGTGGCCTGCAACACCGCGTGTCCGCCGGTGCGGGTGGCGTCGTTGCTGGTGGCGTCGAACAGGGCGAGGTGGGCGTTCATGCCTCCCTTCACTTCTTCGCCCAGCGCCAGCAAGCGGTTGAGCCAGTAATCGGCAATGCCGTGGTCGACAACGTTGCGCACGCCGTCCGGCGTTCGCGCCAAGTCGAGGATGGAGGTAGCGGTGCGGCGCTTCATCGGAGGGGTTCCTGTGCAGGCTGCCAGCGGACGAGCACCCCGGCGAACTCCGTCACGCCGGGGTGGTTGTCGCGCCAGAAGGCGGCCATGTCGTCGAAGTCGTGGAAGCCATCCCAGCGGGCGAAGATGTCCAGCTCGGTCGCATCGGCCATTTCGATCCAAGTGGGGGCGGTGGCGCTGTACAGGATCAGGCGGGCCGCTTGTGATGGCGACGGCAGCAACAGCCGGACGCGCTGCACGGCCGTGCAGGTGGGCGAGCCGATCCGGCGGCAGTGCTTGGTCCGCATGGCCGCGTAGAGCTGGATGACCTCGCCCGGCCGGGCATGGCGCTTGCGCGGGGCGCGGATGGTTTGGCGCTTCATCCCCGGCACCAGCGGCCCCGGCTCCAGGCCGGCGACAACGGGGTCGATGAAACGCTTCTGAAACGAGTAGGCGACCATGGAGACCTCACTGCGGAGCGACCGCGCTTTCCAGCGCGTCGTTGACGGTGGCGACGATGTCGATGTTCGACTCCCCCGCGGCGCGGGCGGCGGCGATCGCCGCCTCGACCATCACCAGCGGGTTGGTCGGCGTCGGCGCCGGGGTCGGCACGGGCGGGGCGGCGTTGGTTGCCATCAGCTCGCCGCTCGCTTCGCACAGCATGGCGCGCAGCCGGCGCCGGCCGCGCTCGCCGATGGGGCGCCGCAGCTCCACCGCGGCGTGGGCCAGGCGCAACGCAAGTTCGAGGTGCGGCGTCGTCATGCGGCAGCCCTTGACAACGGCGGACGGTTCATGAGCTGCAGCGTGCGGTTCGCCATGCTCACCAGCTCGTCGGCGGTCCGGATCCGGCCGTCGACCTTGAAGAGGGCGGGTCCGGCGGAGAGCACTTCGTAATCGCGGCTCATCAGCAGCCGGCGGGCCTGGTCAACGACCGAGTGGTCGAAGCCGGGCGGCGTGATGGCCATGCCGCCTCCGCGCGAGCGTGGATGCGGCGACCAGTCGGTCGTGCATCCGGCGTTGACGATCGAGATGCGCCGCTGCGGCCCCTTCCGGGCGATCCGGATCAAGCCGTGCTCGGCCAGCACTTGCACCGCCCGACAGACGCTCGACTGGCCGAGCGCGAGGATGCCGGCCATGGCGCTGTTGGCGGGGCACCGCAGACCGGCCTGTGCCGCCGCCGTCAGCAGTTCCAGCACCCGGCCCTCTATCGGATCGAGGGTGTATGGCGCAGGCGCGGCCGAAGGTTCGGCCGCTTCCGGCTCGGCCTGGGGAATGATGGTGACGGGAGCGGCGGTAGCGACCTTGGCGGGCGGCGAATCCGCCTGGACCGGCGGCTCTTCCGGCGCGGCGGGCGCGGGCTGCACCGCCGGGCCCAGCACGCGGGCGACGCGCTGCCACGACAGGCAGAGGCGGACGCAGATCTCCTCGGGCGGCAGCGACCGTGCCGCGAGCTGGCGGATGCGGGCGTCGATCTGGCGGTCGCTCACGATGCGTCCTCCTGGGGCTGGACGGCGCCGCGCAAGATGGCGGCGATGCTGGGAAGGCCGGGGGCGAGCGGGCGCTCAAGGCGGGGCACGGACAGGCCGCGCGCCGCATTCAGCGTCCGCACGCGGCCGGCGTCGATGAGGAAGGCGACCTCCGC
Organism: Azospirillum sp.; assembly: GCA_035629155.1. GTDB lineage: Bacteria > Pseudomonadota > Alphaproteobacteria > Azospirillales > Azospirillaceae > Azospirillum. The sequence continues at coordinate 43,527 of DASPIO010000028.1, forward strand.
CTCCTGGTGGCCGGGCAGGCCGGCCACCAGGATGACGAGAATGCCGGAACCGCCGATCGGCTCGACGGTGAGGGTCGGCGCGGCGGCGGTCATGCGTTGCCCACCGTGCGGCGGGTGACCATGCTCGTCCGGCCACCGGCCATGCCCTTGGGCAGCGGCGTGCCGTTCTCGACCGCGAGGCGCGTCGACGCCACCAGTTGCTGGGCCTTCGCCAGCATCGCCTCGATGTTGTCGAACGCCATGGAGCGGTTGGCCGCCGCCGTGGTGGCCGCGCCCACAAAGGCCGCCAGGATGGCGCCCAGGGCGTCGGCGCTGCCGACCTTCGTCTCGGCCTCGCCCAGGGCGTTCACGAAGAAGGTGATGGCCGGACCGAGGTCCAGCTCGCGCGACATTTCGGCGTAGCGCTTGAGTATTCCGAAGTCTTCGGCCATCACGCGATCTCCATCTGCTGGCGGGGGACGAGGGCGAGGATGGCGGCGGCGAGGTCCGCGACCGTCACGTCGGCGTATTGGGCACTGCCGTTGGTGAGCAGCAGGGCGGCGCGAACGCCGAAGGCGTCCTCGATGTCGGTGAGCAGCTGCGCGAACTCGATCGCCTTGCCGCCCAGGTCGCCGCGCAGGGTGGCGGTGGAGACGACGCGCGCCTCCTCGACCTGGAAGGCGTCGGCGATCAGCGGGCGCAGGCCGTGCAGGATCTCGCCCAGGGTCATGCGGCGGACCTTTCCTGGCTGGGGGTGGCGTGGTGCCGGGCAAGCCATTCGGCGTGCAGGGCGGCGTTGGTGGCTGGCTCGCCCTTCCAGTGGAGCCAGACGCCGGGCCGCCAGAGGCCGGGGTGGTCGATGTCCAGCCGGCCGGCGCCGTCCAGCGCGTAGTCGGCGTCGATCGGCACGTCGGCCGCGTCCGTCTCCACGTAGGGCCAGCCGAGCCGGGCGGCGGGAACCGGGGTTCCCGGCGGGATCCGCCGGGCGACCCGTTCGGCCAGCGAGAACGCGCTGTCATCCCGGAAGACGATCAGGTCGACGTCCCACACGGCGTGCAGCGCGTCCTCCAGCGCGTCGAGGTCCGCCTTCTCCAACTCCAGGGCATGCAAGGTGGCGGTGACCGGGATGGACCGGCCGCCGAACTGGCGGTGCAGGCGCTGGGCGACGGCGCGGCGGATATGCGCTTCGATGATGGGCAAGAGGTCAGCCATGGGCCGCCTCCTCGGGATGGGCGGTGGGCGCATGCCGCCGGTCCCACGCCTGTGCGGCGGCGACGGCGAGCGCGGCGATGTTGATCAGGCGGTGGCGGAAATCGGGCTGGGCGTTGGCGGTGCAGTCGACGAGCCGATCGACCTGGGCGTAGAGGAAGCTGTACCAGTCCGCCGGGATGTGGGCGTCGTCGTGGGAGGTGCCCCCCCACTGGAGGTCCTGGCGCCAGCGTTCGCTGCCGACCTCCGACAGGACGTCGGCCAGCGCGTCGCCGTGCGGCCCGTCGTAGGCGTCCGGGTAGTGGACCAGCTCGGCGATCACCGGGAGAGCGGAGACGTCCATCGCTCAGCCCTCCATCCCGAGGGCGACCTTGTACAGGTCGAGCAGCGACTCCTGCTCCTGCCGGTCGCTCTGGTCCATCTTCCGCAGCTTGATGATCTGCCGGATGATCTTGACGTCGAAGCCCTGGCCCTTGGCCTCGGCCATGATGTCCCGGATGTCGTCGGCGAGGCCCTTCTTCTCCTCCTCCAGGCGCTCCACGCGCTCGATGATGCTGCGGAGCTGGGCGCCGGCGATGCCCTGGACGTCGTTGACGGTGGTGTCAGCCATCTCGTACCTCACAGCTTCGCGAGGTCGAGGGAGATGGCCCGTTCCTGGCCCTCCGGGGTGTCGCGCTCGTAGAAGCGGACGTAGCTCTTGGAGCCGGTGGAGACGATGCCGTCGGCGATGGCCTTCATGGCCCGGTGCCAGCGTTCGTCGTCGATGGCGATGCGGCGCAACGCCAGGACGGCGCCGGTGCTGACGTTGCCCTCCTTGTCCGTCTTGAAGGCGCTTTGAACGAGAAGCTTCAGCTCCGGGCGGGCCTCGGCCGACCAGTCGGCGACGCACTCGCCCACCAGCTTCTCGGCGACCTGGAGGCGCTCGTCGAAGGCCAGACGGTCGGCGACTTGCACCCGGACTTCGCGGAGGCCGTCGAAGCTGCGCAGGGTCAGGTTGCCCTTCTTGCCGCCCATGGCGGTGTCGTACTCGGCCGCCGACAGCTCCACGAAGGCGGCGATCTCCGCCATGGTATCGGCCTTGAACGTCGCCATGGTCTCGCGCAGGCCCTTGGCGCGCTGGATGGCGCGGTTGACCAGGTCGGTGCGCAGCTTGTCGATGGGTTTGACCAAGCTGGAGGGCCAGCGGGCGCCCTTGGCGTCCGTCCAATCCTGCTCGGCCGTTTGGGTGTCGGTTTCCATGGGGTGCTTACCTCCTGGGGGATGGATTACGGGGCGCGTCTGGACGCCAGCGACAGGACGGCGCCGGCGAGCATGGACAGTTGCAGGGTGACCGGGATGCGCGGCTGCGCGCCGCCGACGATCTGGCCGGCGAGGCTGATGGCGTCGGACAGCGACACCGGCGGCGTGACGATGCACAGGCCAAGCGCGGTGTCGGGCAGCACCTTCAGCCGGTGGCGATGGCCGGTGTCGTCGATCAGGGTCAGGACGATGCCGTCGCTGGCGTTGACCAGCGTCTGCACCTCGCCGCGCAGGCTCAGGCCGTCGCCCAGCGGCACCTCGACGCGCGAGCCGGGGCGGATCTCCGGGCGGACGGCTGCGGCGGGAACGCTCATGCCGCGTCTCCCCCGTCGCCGTCCTGGCGCGGCCACCAGCCCAGCCGATCGAGCAGGCGGGAGACGCGCCCCTTGGCGTCCTGCCGGCGCATCTCCTTCCGACGCGCGTGGTAGGCGGCGAAGTCGGACACGCCGGGCGGCAGTGCCCGCGGCACCTGGGGCACCTGGGGCTCCGCCGGGAAGCGGATGGCCATGGCGGCCTGCATGTGCTCCACCTGCGCCACCTCGCCGGCGATGCGGACCAGATCCTCGGCCAGGATCATCAGCTCGCTCACGTACAGGGGGCGGTAGGGGTCGGCGTCGGCGCGGCTGCGCAGCATGCGGGCCTTGGCTTCGATCCGGACGGCATAGGTCAGGTCGGCGGCTTCGGCCTGGGCGGCGACGGTGTCCAGCCGGTCGGCCAGGGTGCGCGTCTGGTCGGGCGCCTGCTGCGCGGGGCGGACGGTCAGGCCGTTGATCAGCTGCGCCACCACCGTGATGGCGTCGGCGATGGGGGTTGCGATGTTCACGGGGCACCTCGTTCGGCGGGAGGGGCGGTGCGGTGGGGACAGGACGGGCAGGACGAGCGCAGCAGGCGGGCCAGCGGCGCGTGGGGGCGGAACGGTTGATCCTGTTCGGCGCGGCAGCGGTTGGCGTCGATCTCGCCCAGCACCGGGCAGGACAGCGGCGCGCCGAGGGTCTGGATGACGGCGGCCTCGATCTTGGCGGTGCCGGCGGCGTAGCTGGCCGACAGCACCGCCGACACGGCGGGCTTGCCGTAGCCGATCCGGGCGGCGGCCTGGGCCAGCGACGTGGCGTCGGCCTCGGCGGCGAGGCGCAGGACCCAGGGCGGCGGATCGCCCCAGGCGGCGGCGGCCTTGGCGACGAAGGGCGTCATGCGGCCTCCATCGCGGCGGCAACCGCGTCGCTCGGGCGCCAGACCACGTCCCACAGGTTGGGGTCGTACAGGGCCCCGTCGCGCAGCGGCATCGGCGGTTCCGGCCCGGTGTTCTTGCCCCGCGCGATGCGGTAGCGGTAGAGGCGGGCGCCGGGGTCGGCCGCTTCCAGATAGCCGGCGCGCGCCAGGGCGGCGATGTAGGTCTTGGTCGTGTTGATGTTGACTCGCGCCAGGCCGGCCAGCTCCTCCGACGTGAAGCCTCCGCGCAACGGGCGCATGGCCGACCACAGCCGTTCGGTGGTCGTCGGGTGTGGATCGAGCTTGCCGCCACGGAAGCGAGGGGCGCGGCGGCCGAGATCACGCGCCAGCGTGTACACCGACGGCAGCAGTTTTCCCCGATGGCGTGGCCGCTCGGATGTGATGATGCCGTTGCCCATCAACAGCTTGAGGAACGCCTTGACCTGCCGCTCCGGCACGGCGGCGCCGGCGCGCAGCTCGTCGAAGCCGAAGGTGCGCAGCCGCCGCGCCTCGCGCCACAGCAGGGCGTGATCGACGAAGCGCATCCGCCGTTGACGCTCGTCGGGGCGGATCATGCGAAGCGCCTCACCGCAGGAGCCGCGCCGGTGTTGATCCGCTGGCCGGCGTAGTCGGCCAGCGACACGCTGCGCAGCCCCTCGCCCTTGGCGAAGGTGGCGACGTTGACCAGGTTCATCGATACGCGGCGCGTCGACCCGTAGGTCTGGCCGATGAGATGTTCCAGCAGATCGTCGGCGACGGTGATGTCCGGGCAGTACAGCTTGGCCAGCTCGCGCGCGTCGTCGCCGTCGCAGGGCTGGGCGGCGACGAAGTCGAACACGCGGCTGTGGAAGCGCTCGTACCGCTGGAGCTTCTGCGGCAGCCCCTCCTCGCCGATCAGGATGATGGAGGCGGTGCCGGGCGCGGCCATGTCGTGGAAGGCGCGGACCTTGTCGATCATCTCCTTCTTGGCCAGGAAGTCGCCCTCGTCGATGACCAGGGGGCGGCGCGAGGTCTCCAGTTCCTCGGCGATCTTCTCCGCCATCTCGTTGTTCGTGGCGTGCGTGGGGAGCGCCAGACCCATGGCGTCGACGATGGCGCGCAGCATGGCGCGCGGGGTCCAGTAGTCGTTGGCCTCGACGTAGTAGGCCATGTGCTCGCTGGCGGCGATCCAGGCGGCGGCGCGGCTCTTGCCGTCGCCGCTGCGGCCATGGAAGACACCGAAGCCGGAGACGTCGGAGGAGCGCGTCTTGAGCCCGATGACCAGCTCTTCCAGCAGGGTCAGGTTGCGCAGCGGGGCCCAACGGCTGGCGGTCTTGCGGGGGGCGGCCGATTTCTGCATGGTGGGGGTCCTTCGATCAGTGCTGTTTTCCGTGCGGTCCGCGGCGTCCCATCTGGCCATGGGCGCCGCTGGCCGGATCTCATTCGACGGGACGGGCGAAGCGGGCCTTGCGCTCCTGGTCGCGGCGGCGGGCCTGGTACCAGGCCGACGTGCGGTTCGACGCCAGCCAGTCCAGATCGTCCTCCGACACCTCCTCGCCGGCCTCGATGCGCGCCTCGATCGCCTGGGCGCGGCGCCACCAGCGGTCCTCCGGCTTCTCGGCGGCCTGGGCCGGGGCGGCGAGGCGGCGGGCGACGTCGGCCTGCCGGACCGTGTCCGCCTCGGTGCGCGGCGCCGCGACGGCGGGCTTCGACGCGGTGATCGCGCGCTGGGCGGCCTCCAGGCCGGCGGAGGGCGGCGGCAGGGACGAGCGCGGCAGCGCGGAAACCGTGGCCGCGGGCCTGCCGATCAGCGCGTCGGCGAGCTGGTGCGGCTTGAACCCCTTGCCGGCGGCGCGGATGGCCGCCTTCTGATCGGCGATCAACTGCTGTTGCAGCGCCTTGGCCTGGGCCGACAGCTCGGCCCGCGACAGGCCGGCGCGTTCCGGGTTCTGGGCGATGCAGAGGAATTGGAACGGATCGGGGCGGTACACGAAGACCCGGTCCATCCGCTCCGGATCCAGTCGGACCTCCAGGCGGTCGCCGGTGCCGACGTAGGGGATCAGCTCCGGCGCCCAGAAGTCGGCGTTCTCGACCCGGATTCCCTTTTTGCCCACGGTGCGGGTGCCGTCGCCGTCCGCGCAGGGCATCAGCAGCAGGTCGAGTTGGCGTTCGTCGACGACGCGCCACTCGGATCCTGCGTGCTCCTCCGCCACGGCGGCCGGGGTGCGGTCGCCCAGGCCGGCGTGCGGGCTGGTGTGATAGCGGTTCTCGACCCACGCATCGGCCAGCATCTGCAGCTCGGCCGCCGGCAAGGCCGCCTCGAACACCTCTTCGTCCTTCTGGCCCAGGCGGGCGGCGAAGGTCTGGCGCGAGCGGATCTCCTGACGCTTGGCCACGTTGTGGCCGGTGTAGCCGGGCAGCAGCGGCATCAGCCCGTGCTGAACCGTGCCGATCGCGCGCTCGACGTGCGGCTTCTGCTCGGGCGAGTACGGTGTGCAGACGGGGTGCCGTATGGCGTCGCCAACCAGCGCGAAGAAGCGTTGCGTCTCGCGGGCCAGGAAGTCGGAGCCGTTGTCCGTCTTGATCGCCTCGGGCATGCCCCAGGCGAGGATGGCCCGGCGGATCAGCAGCAGCACGGCCGAGGCGCGCGGCACCTTGGTGACCAGGATCAGCATGCGGCGCGTGAAGACGTCGACCACGACGTAAATCGTGTGCCGCCCATCGGTCAGCATCAGGTCGGTCGGGCTGGCGTCGATCTCCCACAGCTCGTTGGGCTTGGTGATCGCCTCCGAATAGGAGCCGACGGCAACGAGGCTGCGGTTCTTCCAGGCGTCGGGGTTGGTCAGCCGCAAGTGGAGCTGCTTGTACTCCTCGCGCCATTGGTTGAGGCGGCGGCGGATCCAGCCGGCGGTGGGCATCTTCGCCTGACCGCCGCGCAGCAGCTCGAACCCCTCGCCGAAGCGCTTGACCAGGGCCGCCCGGTAGGCGTCGGCGTTCCAGTCGGGCTTGGCCAGCGCCACGGCGACCAGATAGCCCATGATGTCCTCGCGCGCCTGATCCAGCGACCCGGCACCCTTGCGGTTGCCGTAGGCGCCGGCCAGCCGGGCGGCCTCGCCGGACTCCACGGCCTCGACCCAGCGGCGAAGGGACGATGGGGACACCGTGGGCTTGGCGGCACGGGCCCAATCCGGCACGTCCACCTCGCGGGCGTTGTAGAAGCCGGTGAACTTGTGCACCAGCCGGTCGCGGGACAGGCCGCCGGCCTGCCGCTCGAAGGCGAGGAAGGCGTTGGCGATGGTGGCCTTGGCGTCCAGCCGGGCCTTGCCGGCCTTGGTCAGCACCACCGGGGCGGCGGCGGTGCCTTTCAGCGTGGCCGCGAGCTTGGGCGGCGCCGGCGGGGTGGCCTGCTCGGCGGCGCGGCGGCCCAGTTCGATGCGGGCTTCCGGCGGAAGGGCTGTGACGTGGTACTCGGTGCCGCCGCCGCGGCCCTGGCGGGGGCGAGCGGGCGACCAGCGTTCCTGCTGGGCCCGCATGTTGATGCCGCGCTTGGTGGACGGCAGGCCGGGGAGCGCGAAAAAGGCCAGTTCAGAAGCCGTGTACCAGCTTTCATCCATGATCGGCCTCCCGGATGCGGGCCTTCAGCTGGCTCCGGGCGGCCATGTAGCGGGCGACCATCCCATCGCCGGCGTCGAGCATGCGGGCGGCTTCCCTGGCGTCGACGCGGCCGTCATTGCCCATGGCGGCGGCGAACTCCGCGAAAAGCCGACCTACCTGCTCACCAACGGCGGCCAGATCCTGGGGCAGGTTGCCAGCGTCGGCGTCGGTGAGGGGGCGGAACAGCAGGTAGCCCTGCTCGGCGGCCAGGAACTCGGTCACCACCATGCAGCCGGAGGCCGCCTGTAGGGCCCGCACGTCCGGGACCTTGAAATGCGCATTGCGGTTCGCGGAGTCCGGATCCGTGATGCGCTGGATCGTGGATTGCGACAGGCCAGTTAGTTCGGCCGCGCGATCCTGGCCCCGGCACCTCTCGACCAGTTCGGCGTAGGACGCTTTGAGGGTGCCGGGTTGCCGGGGCTTATACGCGCCTGGGTATTGGGCCATGGTTTTACCCGTTGTGCGAGTAGCGGTTGCGATGCGACGGTCAAGGCGCGAGGAAATGGAGGATTAAATGCGGCTTGATCGAGCAAACTTCGGGCGGGAGGCGGTCAAGCACCTACTGGTGGGACTCGCCGCGCTGGGCGCGGCGATGTCCTCCGGAGGATCGGCGCGGGTGGCGCTGGTTGATGAGGCGGGCCGCCGGTTCGGCTATGCCGCGGCAGTGTGGAAGGTGCGGGGTCTGTACCCGGCGCGGGACGGCGAGGGTCATGCCGCAGCTCTTTCCTCGGCGCCGCCGCGGGTGCGGCAAAGCCGGACACCGTCTGGCCGGTAACGCTCCGGAAACAGGTCGTGCACGGCGACTTCCAGCCGGTCGGCCAGCGCCCGCTCGATCCTTTCTGACGGTAGGAACAGGGCCTGCGACACGGCCTGGGCGCACACTTCCAGCTCGGCCGCGATCTGGCGCAGGCTGGAGCCCTTCCGCTTCAGGGAGGCGACCACCCAATCTCTGCGGTCCTGTGGGTCCGAGGGTACTCCGGATCTACGCATCGTCATCCCTACGACTATCGATATGTCTACCGTCGTATCACGAGCATGCTTCGCATGCAACGAGCATTTTCGATGTGGGAATCCTTCCCGGTTCGGCCCACGCTTGAAGGGCGCGCGCATGTGCAAAGGCGACGGGATAACAATGACTTACGACAACCGGGAAGGGCCGGACGAAGTGGGAAGGGCTCTTCCCACTTACGAGGCGGAACTGGGAACACGGATTTCCCTCGTCATCGACCTGTACGATCTTAAGGCCGACGCGGCACGGGTCGCGGATGTTACGCCCGAGATGTTGAACCGGTACGTGCGCGGACAGCACAAAATACCCTTCACCAACGCCGCTCGGCTGGCTTCAGCCAAAGGTGTCAGTCTTGACTGGCTGTGGAGCGGAGAAGGACCAATGCTTCTGCGTGATCGCGTGCACGACTCGCCGCCAGCGGCGGTCGAGTCATTCGACCTTGCGTTGATGGGCAATCTCGTGTCCGGCCTGATGGCATTCCTGCAAAGGGAGAGCCTGGATCTAGATCCGGAATACATTGGTCGGGCGGTGACCCTGCTTTACATGCTGATGGAGCGCGAGCGCCGCGACACCACCCCGGAGGATCGGCCGGATCTGTGGGTGGAGGGGCACCCCGTGGACATCGCAAACGATAAAATCCTGGCGGAAACCGTACGCCTCGCACTCGGGCGGTTGCGTAGGTAGGACTATCAGGTGTAGCTTCATGGCTCGCCGCAACCCTGAGTACGTGAGTATGCAGGCCGCGGTGGGGGCCAGGGCTACCAACCCCGGTCGCCCAGGGTGCGCACACACCCCGGAACGAGAGAACGCAACGACACGCGCTAGTCGCGTCTCGCCCCCCAGCCGCCACGCGGCAAGGGGAAGTGTAAGGCCGGGAGTGTGCATGAAAAGCTTAGATGTCGAAGCGTGCTTCCCTTCAAAAACCGTGATCCTCGCCGAATTTGAGGCGATACTCATCCACGCTCGCCCACGGCGTGTGGTCGCATGCCCCTTGTGGAATGGAGAGTTGAGAGCGTGTCAAAAAGACGATATTTCAACTCGGCCAGAACAGAGGGGCAGCCTTGCTCCTCATCATGATCAATGTGGTCGGTGAGCGCTGAATTTTCCGTGCGTGTGTAGACGATTGTAGACGGTAAAGCGACAACGCAAAGAGACACATCGGAGGAACGCAGCAATGAAGCCGGAAGACCGTCCGACATCCATGGTTTCTTTTCCGCTAACAATAGTTGGCGTGCTATTTCTTGCCGGAGGCGGGATGATGCTAACCGGCACTCCGCCGAACTTCATCGGCTCGATCGGCGCGGTGGGGATCGGGCTAGCCCTGATCGGCTTGGCCGGCATCAACACGCGCTTGGCCGAGGTGATCCACGAGTTGCGCCTCATCCGCGCCGCCGCAGAGAGGGTGCCATGAAAGCCGGTCACCTCGCCCTGTCTGCTTTCTTCCTTCTCGGATCAGCCGGGCCTTGCGCGGCCGATTGGCAGTTCACCCGATGGGGAATGACGGTCGAGGAAGCTGTTCGTGCAGCTGGGGCCGCAGGGGTGAATGTGGATGCGGGCGGCACTGTGCCTTCCGGCGACGGCAAGCTTACGAAGCTCCCCATTCCATACTACAAGGTGGGCAGTATATTTTTTGATATATCTCTGGTGTTCGAGTCGCCGGATAATAGGCTTGTCATGGTGCTGATGACGGTGAGTCAGCGCGGCGATTTTGACAGGCAGAAGCTCGACGCCCTGCGTATGGATTTGCTTCAGGCGTTCGGCTCTCCTTTTGCTGTGAATCAGCAAGACGGGTTTGACCTCGCGATGTGGCGCGACGTGACCCGCAACAACCGGATATTCGCGAAAATCCGCGTCGATCCGCCGGGCAGAACGGGCGGCCTGCGCGACACCTCCATCATGTACACGCCGCTCGTTCCCGTCAGCGCCTTCTGACCGGCCACCGTCAAACCATCCGTCCGTCAGCGTACAATGCGGCGATGTCCGTATGGTTTGACAGAACGGAGTGGACGCGTCTCGAAAACCTAGGCATCACAACGCCTGCACGTCCCACTCGATCCCCCAAAATCCCACCGTATCCCGGCCCCCTATCCCGTCAAACCATTGGTCTCTCTACACCGGTGCGTCGATCGCCTCGGGCGTCAGGCGGAAGGTGCCGAAATGCATGGCTACGCTGGTGCGGGCACCCAGGTCCTCGTGCGCCGCCACCGCCTCCTCCGGGTTCATGTGCTGCGGCGCCATGAACCAGCGCGGCTCGTAGGCGCCGATGGGCAGCAGCGCCACGTCGATGCGCGGGAAGCGGGCGCCGATCTCCTTGAAATGCGGGCCGTAGCCGGTGTCGCCCGCGAAGTACAGCGTGCCGGCATCCGTCTCCACCACGAAGCCGCCCCACAGCGTCGTGTTGCGCCGGAAGGGCGCGCGCGCCGACCAGTGCTGCGCCGGCACGAAGGTGACGCGGCAGCCGGCCGGTCCCCGCGTGCTCTGCCACCAGTCCAGTTCCTCGACGTGCGCGAAGCCGTCGCCGTTCAGCAGCGGCCCGTTGCCCAGCCCCACCACCGCCCGCGGCCCGAAGCGCCGGGCCAGCGCCGCCAGCGACGGCCGGTCCAGGTGGTCGAAGTGCCCGTGGCTGACCAGCACGAGGTTCGGGTCCGGCAGCCGTTCCAGCGGCACGCCCGGCGGGCGGGCCCGCTTCGGCCCCAGCCGGCCGAACGGACCGGCCCGTTCGGAGAACACCGGGTCGGTGAGCAGGCGAAGGCCCGCCGCCTGCACCAGGAAGGTGGCGTGGCCGACATGGGTGACCGCCAGCGCGCCCGGTGCCGGGGGTGCCGGGACCGGCTGCGGCGGGTCCTCGACGCTGTAGCGCGCCGAATGGTTTGAATTGGCGCGCTGGATGGTTTGACAGCGCTGACACCCCGTTTCAGGCTTACCGGGAATTGAAGAAGCCTTGGCGCTTCTAGGCTAGCGCCGGCAGTGTCGCATCGTCGCCCAGGTGCGCAATTTGAACATTCCTTCCCGGCGGCTTCCCCCCTGGAGGCTCGATGATAACAACGCCGTCTTTCGTATGATAATGGATAATCAGGACTGTGCGCGCACATCTGGCGGGATTGGAAAGACGGGACAGGGCTTGCCGATTGTACTTTTTCAAAAAGCGAAAGCATTCACGCATATAGATCCTGTATTCTTCCTGAATATCTTTGCGGAGCTGTTCCAATGCCGTTGGGCATGGCGGGTTGCCGCACAGATCGCTTTCCCACTTGGCAAATACATTATTCAAACGCGATGAAAGGTCGGCCGCCACTTCCCCTGACAGCAGGCGCGCGGTTACCTTCTGTGGGCGCTCCCCTGTGCCGTCATACGCGTGCTGCATCAACGTCCACTCCTGATTGGTTCGTTATGCCCTCCCGCTCGACAAGAGGGCCGCTCGGCCGGATCTGGCCGGCCGAGCGCGCCGGAATCACTTCGGCTGCTCGCCGTTGACGAGCTGCCAATAGGCGTCCTCCATCGCCTTGCCGATCACGCGATAGCCGGCCATGGCTTCCACGAGGTCGGGCGAGAAGTCCGGCAGCGTCGAGAAGAAGGCATTCCAGCCGTGGTTGTCGGGCAGCCCCACCACCACCTTCCGCAGCAGCTCCGTGCGAAAGCCCTTGTGCTGGCTTTCCAGCTTCTCGACTTTGGCGTTGAGTTCCTTCAGATCCTTTTTCGCCTTGGCGGCGTTGCCGTCCGACGCTTCCAGGGCGAGTTTCGCGGCCTCCTGCTTGGCCTCCGCGATCTCGCTGACGCGCTGGCCCAGCTCGGCGATGAGCTGATCGTGCTCGCTGTCCGGCAGCAGCATGAACGACAGATAACAGGTCTTTTTGACCTGTTTCCCACCCACCCAGCCGCCGCTGGCACGCTTGGCCGTTTCCGGCCAGTTGAACATGACCGGCCACACAAACGTCATTTCGGTGGGGGCTGCAAGAGTAATCTTAACCTGTTCCATTTCCGCTCTCACTCGTTCTTTAGTTAATCCATCAACGAATTGAAGTATTCTGCAATGTCTCTCCATTCGCCTGTCAAAGACTGCTTTGCTGATGCGATCAGGTCATTGATGTACACCTCAACTTCGAACCTGACATTCTTTCTTTTGTTTTGGTACAGCGCGCTCAGTCGGCGCCTCTGCCAGCGCTTTGTTAACATGGACCCGAGAAGGCGTTCGGTGTCGTCAATGTGCGCCACCAGTATTCTCTCAATGCTTGCTCGCAGATCGGAAAACAGAGGATGTCTGGCATCAAAATGTTCTGATGATCCAACCAGTTCAGAAAACGCATTGCGATTGCTGATATCCCAGCGTTCCAGCACGCTGCGGATTGCGTCAGCTCCGTTTGTCGGCATAGCGGGGCGCATTATCCGAAACTCGACGCTGTTGCGGTTCTGGATCGGTATTCGGCCGCGTGCGGGCACCCAAAGCGGTCGTAATACTCGCTATAATCAGGGTAAAATCCTGCTATTTTTTGATCGGCGCCATGCTCATTTACTTCGGTAAGATGCATGACGCCACCAATGCACATTGGTTGACTAAATTTCTCCTGTACCTTGTGCTGCCCAAGCGCCATCTTTACCATCATGGCCTCATCGGCATGCGCGGGAAGGCGCACACCCGGCGCCATTCTGGGCGCAAGATGAATGCCCGGCTCCATCGTGGTCGCCTGGACAGGCACACCACCGGCGCGAAGCTTGTACCTCGTGCTCTGCGGCGCCTGCTTGTTGGCGGACCAGCACATCAACGTGATTTCACCACCGGACGCTTCGAAGAATTCATCACCGATACGCTCGGGGACGCCGCGAATAACGATATCCACATGCTCTATGCTTTCGACGCGCGCCAGTACAGGCCCAAGGACTTGAAGAAGCGCATGTGTTCCGCGCATGGAGAATGCAAATCGGCCGCTCTCAGAGACGAAACACTTTCGTTCGCAAAGGCCAACCGGCATGTTGCCCCGGTATATCATCGTGTCCGTCAGGCACAAAATGCGGTCGCTTCCCACGAATACGTTGCTGACGCTCATTTAATTGCCTCTTCGAACGCGGAGACGACTTCGGGGCAGGTCAAGAATTCGTCCGAGAACTCACACTCGGCCATAACCTTCTCAAGCTCGTTGGACAGATCCTTCAGATTGTCCGTCTGGGTCACGACACCGCCACTGCCGTTGGCGGGCGGGGCGTTGTCCTGCTTCGTCAGGTCGTTGAGTTCGCGTTGCAGCTCGATCCGGCGCTTGACCAGCGCCTCATGCATGGCGGGAACGCCGCTCGTTTTCTCGGGAAGGCGCCCGTACTCCCGGTCTATCCGCTCGATCTCCGCCCGCAACAGCGACGCCCTGTCCGACTCGATGCCGGCGCGAAGCGCCTTGGCCGCGTCACTGACCTTGCCCGCAACCAGCTTGGCAATGTCGCTCCGGGCGAGGCGGTCAACGTAGGCGTCCCAGGCCACGCCAGCGTCATGCAGCGCGGCGCCCCACTCGCTGCGCATGGTCTGGGCCGCGCCACCGTACCGCTGGCGCAACGCCTCGATGGCGACGTTCAGCGCGCCGGCCTTGTTGCCGTGGTCAGCCAGCATGCGCACCTGGCGCTCTTGCTCGACCGACAGGAAGTTCAATTCCGCATCGAGTCGCTTGACGCCCTCGCCCCCCTTGCCGAGAGCGTCCCCCATCTTGGCGGCGGCGGCCGGGATCGTGTAGCCCAGCACCGCCGCAACATCCGGCGCGAGTTCCAGGATGCTGCGGAACAGCTCCGGGTCACGGAGGTCGGGGTTGCGCACCAGCTCCAAGGTGGACTGGTATGCTTCGCTGCGGGACGCCCCTGCATGGATCGCGACGTTCGCCATGTCGCGGAGCTGGCCGGCCGTGATGCCGGCCTCATTGCCCATCGCCTTCAGGATGGACGCGAGTTCCCGCCCCTCGGCACCGATGCTCGCCATGCGCGCGGCGACGATGCCGATCGGCGCGGCGATCACGGCGGCGGCGGCGCCGATGCCCAGGATGCGGCCCGTGATGCCGGGGAACGCTTGGAGCAACTGCCCGCCCTGTTGCATCAGGACGGTGAACGGGCTGGCGCCGGACGACAGCGATGCCGCAACGTCGCTGGCCGTGTAGCTCAGCGCCTGGATCTGCTGCGTGCTGAACCTCGTCTTGGTCGCCAAGTTGTCGTTGGCGCTGGCCGCACCGCCGAACGCCGCACCGGCCCTGTCGGCGGCGCCGGCCGCAGCGCCCAGCGATTGCTTCGCCTCGTCCGCCAGTGTGTCCAGGCGGCCAAGCGCCTGTGAAAGTTGCTGGCCAGCTTCCCGGCCAGTATCACCAAGCTTGGACACCTCGCCCGTTGCCTTGCGAAGCTCCACTACGAAGTCTTCGGCTTCCGCAGTCAGCTTGAGGACGACGTGTTCTGCAACCTTGGTCATGACGATACTCGCTCGCGATTGGGCCGGCGCTGGACTGCTAGACCAGCCCAGCGCCGGCCGCACTCCGATGCGGTAAGGAGAGCCGGCCCCCGCACCGGATGCCGCTGGGATGCCCGGTTACAGGTACGGGGACACCACCAGTTCGGCGGTGCCGGCCCACTCGTTGGGCGCCGCGACCGTCTGTTCGTTCGGCGCCGTGCCCACCGTGACCAGCTTCATGTTGTTCTTGATGAGACGCAGCCCGTCGCCTTCCAACTCGTCCGGCACCACGAGGATGTTGGGGGTAAGGCCCAGCTTCTTGCCGTTCTCGCCCCGGATGCTCTTGATCGCCACGCGGGCCGCCTCGTAGTTGTCGTGCGTCAGCGGCGCCTTGCTCGCATAGGCGAGCTGCCAGAGCCCGAAGCCGGCGTTGGCGCGCGCGCGGACGCCGTAGAAATACTCGTCTTTCCAGAAGACGTTGTCGTCCGTGGCGGCGTCCTGCCTCTGGAACTCGTACGGCAGCCGCTCCTGAAACACGAGGGGTTTGACCGGCTGGCCGGCGTCCATCAGGAACCACGCCGGCCCGGCCCCATCCTGATAGTTGCTGTAGGACGTAGGCTGACAGTCGATATCCACGACATGATCAGTGGAGAAGAACGGCTTGCCGTCGTAGCACAGCTCGGTAAACCCGGCTGCCAGAAGCTCGTACACCAACTGGTCGGGGTGCTTCGCCGCGTCGGCGCCCATCTTCTCGTACAGCGGGCCGAAGACGCCGTACTGGTCATCTTCGATGGCCGTACGGGGAACGCCAATGGTCACCTCAAACGTGCGGTTCTTGATGGTGTAGCCCGCGACTTCAAGGTTATGGATGATACGCGAGCCGATCCATTCCCGAAGCTGCGGAAGTTCCTTCAACCAACCATAAGCTTCTTCGCCCGTCGCGCTGTTTGTCTTCATGGCGATTTTCAGGTACGTGCTTTCGACGCCCTTGAAGCCCTTGTTGAAGGAGGTCTTGAACCCGGCGAACATGCCGGCGAGGTTGGGGGCGGTGATGAGCATGGCTGTCCCTTACAGGTTCTTGGCGTATTCGGCCGGATCGTGTCCGAGGGCCGCGCAGATGGCCTTCTGTTCGGCGGTAAGGCGCCCATCGGCGCCCGAGTTCGGATCGGGCGGCCGGCCCCCCGGCACCACCTCACGGGCGAGGTTGCCGAACACGGGCGGAGCGCTGGCGGCGAACTGGTCGAAGCTGGCCGGGTTGGATCGGCAGAGGACGAGCCCCCACTCCCGCTGGGCCGGTGTCATCTTGCCGGCGCGGATCGCGGCGTCGACCTTGGCCGTCGCCTGCTCCTCCGAAAGGTTGGTGCGCATGCTGGCGAGCTGCGTCGCGGCTTCATCATAGAGATGGCGCGGCACGTAGAGGGACGGGTCGGGCACGGCGGCGGCCGTCGCCTTCTCGCTGGCGTCCTTGACCAGCTTCGTGACGGCCTCGATCACGGCCGCTTCGTCGCTGGTGTCGGGCAGGTTCAACAGCGCGCACAAGCGCTTGATGGTTTCGGGCGACATGGGCGCTCCCATACTGGCAAGGGCCTTGAGTTCGAAGGCCGGGTTGTTGACCAGGGCGGCCCGAAGAATGCAGGTGACCGCGCCTTCCTTGGTGTGCCGGAAGACGGGGGACACGTAGCGGTACTCCCTGGCCGCGATCTTGGCAGCGGCGCGCTGCGTCCACTCCACGCGGCCCCAGATGCCATCAGGGCGGGCCTCAAAGGCCGCGATCCAGCCTGCGGCGGGCGCCTGTCCACCGTGCGGGGCGGCGAGGTCAACGGCGTGGTCGTAGTCGATCACCGGCTTGACCGGACCGGCCATCGTCAGGGACGCGGCGATCACCTGTTGCGCGGCGGCCATGCCGGGAAGGGACCAGGGGCCGCGACCGTCGCGGCCCTTGATGGTGCCGTAGGGCAGAAGCTGCACCCAATCCGGCGGTGCGGCGGGGAGTTCGGAAGAGAAGGAGGCGAGAGCGATCAGGGGATCAGTCATTGCTAATATCCCCATAGATCTCGCGGCGCACTTTCCTTACGTGGCGTTCAGTACATCCCACGGCCTGTGCGACGACACGCGTTTTCGCGCCTTCCATCGCCAATATCAGTTCCTTCTTGGAACCAGCCGGCGGCGGCAACACCGGGATGTCAATCTGTTCTCCAGGATACATATTTCCTATTATTTTGGCGTGCTCCAGTCCGACAATCTTTGCGATCTTGGATCGTTCCGAAGGGCTCGCGGCAAATTTCCTCTTAGTGCCGCCCCAAGAAAGGCCAAGTTTTATTGCCGTTTCGTATGATGTCGCCCGCGCAATACCCGCCAAGAAGGGAGGAAGCCTCTTGATCCTGTCATCAGTGATCGCCATAGCCTTGACGTAGCCCCCCGGCATCGGAATTGGTTCCGACACTAGGGGGACGGAGAAGCGTCTATCGACGCGGAACTAGTTCCCCTTTGTCGGGGGAGCTGAGAGATATCCAGCTTTGATGAAGAGGAGCGGCCGATACGCCCGGCCGATTGCCGCCCGTTTGAACGGGGCTTTGAACGCCTCTGGGGCGTAGGGCGCACCCACGCTACCGGAAAACGCCAGAACGCACCAGCGGGCTTCCTGTGGGCTTCCAGGGCGGGGCACCCGGCAGCCACCTCCAATGCGAAACGCCCCGCCGGTAGACCCGGCGGGGCGTTGGTGTCGGCAGCGCGGCGAGGCGTCTACGCCTCGCGGGCGTGCCCGCCAGCGCCAACCGCGCGCTCCATGATCGTATCGACCTTCTCCGTGACTAGCTCCAGCATGGCGATCCACTGGCCCCGCTCGGTGGTGCCCATGATCATCGCTTCAATGGCGCGCAGTCCGGCCTTCACCTGCATCAGGTCGTCGCCCAGGCTGTGTTCTGCCTCGCCAGCGACGTAGCCGGCCATGCCCCTCCTACGCGCCTTCCCCATGATGGACGTGAGTTCTTCGATCACCGCTTCTCTGACCGCGCTCCCCCGCTCCGCGCTGTTCTTGAGGAAGATCACGTTGTTTCCGGTGTTGTCGTGGGCCATATTCGAAGAGCCTCCTATGGGTTCGCCCGGTGGCACGGTGGCGGGGCACGGTTTTCCAGGCCAAGCGCCCCGCCACCACCCGTCGCGGGCGGTGGGGTGGTAGGGAATCACGATCCGGCGATGTCGAGGATGCGACGCGCCTTCTCGATGGTGACCGTCAGTTCCATGCGCACGAGGTTGGTTGTGGGGATGCCAGCCCCCGCCTCGCCCATGTCCAGGCCCGGCGGGATCGGCGGGGCCTCACCCTCCGGCCCGAAGGTCGTGTAGAGCCACCGCAGCACCCCAACGGCGTGGGCGGAGCGACTACGGGCCACCATCACCTTCGCGGCAGGGATGGAAAGAAGGCGGGTTGCGGCGCCTCTCCCGTCGTCGATCTGGCGCAGTAGGACGGCGCCCGGCTCTCGCAGTTCCGGGAAGGTTGACGCGGCATGGTCCACCGACTGCCTTGCCCAACTGGCGCCGGCCGCCCGCATCAGGTCGTTGCCGAGGACGTAGGTTGTGCCGTCCACCGAGAAGACGCGGACGGGGGCCGCACCACAGTAGAGGGTGCAGACAGGCGGCAGGCGGGCGTTGTCGGCTGGCACCTCGGGCCGTCCTTCGGCGGGGGCCGCTGGTGTGCGGGGATCGTCCATCTACTGCTCCAAACTGCGGTTGCGTTGGCCCCATGCATGGGGTAATTTGCCCCAGATTGGGCGCCGTTGCAATGGCAAAATGCGCCAACGTTGGGGTAAATCGCACCATGATTACGGGTGACCAAATCCGGGCCGGCCGGGAACTGCTCAACTGGTCTGCCCGCGTCTTGTCTGAGCGGGCAGGCGTGGGGCCGAACACGGTGCAGCGCATGGAAAGCGCCGGAGCGGCGGTGCCATCAGGTCTTGCCGCCAACCTGGACAAGGTGCAGAAGGCATTAGAGGCGGGTGGGATTGAGTTCCGGGACGGCGGGTGGGTGCGTAGGTCACCGCAGAACGGCGCGTAAGACGTGCTACCGATCACCAATGCGAGGGTGTCAACGCCAAAGTGATGCACCTTAACCACCGGCATCACTGTGGTAAGGTGCGCACATGGCTGTGAACCCGGATACCACCGTACGCAAGGTCGTCTCGCTTCCCAAAGAGTTGTGGGAAGAGGTGAGCGACTATCGCTTTGATAACAGATTGGGCACGGAAGCGGACGCGCTTCGGCGTCTGATCCAACTTGGATTGGATGCCGCCAAGGCCAGTCCCCGCGATCCTGGCCGCGCACCGTCGCGGAAGCGCTAGTCGCTCCCCAAAGCAAGCGAGGCGGGACCGCGCCAGCGGCCCCGCCTCGTAGTGTCTGGCACCCATGCGGAGGGTTGGGAGACTGGCGTCAACGGACGCCACGCCCCACCACGTTGCCACACCAGCGCCCGCCCGATGCCTCGGAACGAGTTCCGCTTGGTGGGAGCCGGCGGCAGGCTCCATCTACAACCGGCGCGCGATCCCGAGACGGCGGGCCGGAACCGGAACCCCTTCCCACTTCCGGACGGATCTTTCATCGCGCGATGGTTGTGACGGAAACGCAAGCCACTGCAATAACAAGCTTTTTTGAACTGTAGCCTTCCCAGTTTGACTGGAAACGCTAGCTTCCACTTCCGTCCCACTTCCGTAGCCGAACCGGGACCCGGCCTACGCGCCACATCCCTTGCAAATCTTGGCTTTAGCTGCGTTTTAGTGCCGCCTCCGTTCAGTCAATCCATACGTCTCCCGGACACTTTCGCGCGTTGCGCCGCATGGTTTGGCGGAAAATTCCGGTTGTGCCCCTAACCCTATGATCCAATGCGCCGTTCATCCCATCTGATCCCCGAAAATCCCACGGTATCCCGGCCCCCTATCCTGTCAAACCATTGGTCTCTCCACAGACGCGCTCCGGCCAAGGCGCCCAGCCGCGGTGCGACCAGAAACGCAGCAGGTCGCCCGGGCCCTTGTCGGTCGACTGGAAATGCGGCGGGTTGAAGAACCGCCGTCCGTCGCAATGGTCGGAAACCGGGAAGCGCGCGATGCGGGCCATAGCGTTCCTACCGAGGCGTTCCTGCCGAAAAACGGAAAAAGCCCCTCGCCACGGGGGAGAGGGGCTTTTCACCGTGTCCCGTGCCGGGCCGGATCAGGCGAGCTGGTCCATGCCCTCGATGATGTGGGTGACGATGCCGTATTCCTTGGCCTCGTCCGCCATCATCCAGTAGTTCCGGTCGGTGTCCTTCGACACCCGTTCCACCGACTGGCCGGTCTCGCGGGCGATGATCTTGTTCAGGCGCTCGCGCATCCGGATGATCTCCTTCGCCTCGATGGCGATGTCGGTCGCCCGGCCACCGGTGCCGCCCAGCGGCTGGTGGATCAGGAAGCGGGTGTTCGGCAGGCAGAAGCGGTTTTCCTTCTTCGCCGCCAGGAAGATGTGGCAGCCCGCCGAGGCCACCCAGCCGGTGCCCAGCATCTTCACGGGCGCCTTCACGAAGCGGATCATGTCGTGGATCGTGTCGCCGGCCTCCACATGGCCGCCCGGCGAGTTGACCACCACGGTGATCGGGTCGTCGCTCTCGTGCGCGAGCGCCAGCAACTGGGCGGTGACGACCTGCGCCAGCTTCATGTCGATCTGGCCGAAGATCAGGACCGTGCGCGCCTTGAACAGGGCCTGCTGGACCGCGGCGAAGGGAGGCTGACCGTTTTCCTTCTTCTCGTCCGGCTCTTTGGGTTCTTCGTCGTCGAACCGGGTGTATCCGGCGTGCGCCATCGGTGTGGGTCTCCCTGGTAACGGCATCGTGCGGCGAAGCACACGTCGTACCTCCACATAGCCCGTAACCGGCCGAGGTTCAACGCCCCGCGCGTTCAGAATCGCGTCCAATCCGACATAGGCCGGCGCGCCGCGATGCCGCCGCGTTGACAAAGCGCACCGCCCCGGCGGCTAATGCCAACGCCATGGGCAGAGAGAGGCCGTCGCATGCAGGGGGTTTCGGTCATCATTCCCGCCTACCGGGCGCAGCCCACCATCGGCCGCGCCGTGCACAGCCTGCTGGCGCAGACGCACGCCGCGTGGGAAGCGGTGATCGTCAGCGACGACGGCGCCGACTACGCCGCCGTGCTGGCAGCGGAGGGCATCCGCGACCCGCGCCTGCGCTTCGTCTCCACCGGCCGCGTCGGCGGCGGCGCGCCCGCCGCGCGCAACGCCGGCCTGCGGGCCTCCACCCTGCCCCTGATCGCCCCCCTCGACGCCGACGACCGGTACGAGCCGGACCGCCTCGCCACCCTGGCCCCGCTCGCCAGCGCGCACGGGGCGGCGGCCGACAACGTGGCGGTGGTGCGCGACGAGGACGGCGCCCCCCTCTCCACCCTCTTCGCGCCCGAATCCGCCCCCGCCGCGCTGGACGCCGACGGCTTCCTCGCCACCTCCGTGCCGATGTTCTTCGTGGTCCGCCGCGATCTCACGCCCGGCTGGGCGGAGGACGTGACCTTCTGCGACGATGTGGTCTTCAACGTGCAGGTGCTCGACCGCGTGCCACGCCTGCCGCTGGCTGCCCGGCCGCTCTACGAATACCGCCAGCGCGAGGGCTCCATCACCTTCGCCGCCGACGCCGGCGAACGGGCGGAGCGCTGCTATCGCCACGTTCTGGCCCGGCTGGAGGGCGACGGGCTGGGCATCGCCGACCGGGCGCTGCGCGCCCGCTTCGCCGCCGCGATCTCCACCAAGCGGGCGCTGAACGCCGCCTACGAGGACGCCTTCCGCGCCGGCCGCGTCGCCAATTTCCAGGAGTTCATCGCGACGGAAGGTGCGCCGTAGGTTGGGTTGAGGCCAAAGCCGAAAACCCAACGTCACGCACGCCTCACCCGTATTCCCGCGGCGCATAGCCCGCGCCCACATAGCTCAGGTGCGACGCCAGCGTCCCGCCCGGCTGCCACGCGTGCAGGGCCACCGCCGGCGGCTCTGGCGTCCAGCGGAACGGCGCGTCGGGGGCCAGGGTCAGCGCGAACTGGTGCGCCGTCGACGGGGCCGAGGAGGCCACCGTGCCGGCCCAGCGCGTGGTGATCGGCCGGTGCACGTGCCCGCACACCACGGCCAGCACGTTGCCGTGCCCCGCCAGCAGTTCCGCCAGCCCATCCGCCCCGCGGCAGCCGATGCGGTCCAGCCCGGCCATGCCGCTGGTGAAGGGGTGGTGGTGCATGGCGATCAGCGTCGGCCGCTCCGGCGCCTCGGCCAGCCGTGCCGCCAGCCAGTCCAGACGCTCGGCGCACAGCTCGCCGTGCACCGCGCCCGGCACCTGCGTGTCCAGCAGGATCACGCGCACGGCCCCCTCCTCCACCGTGTGGTGCAGGAACTCGCCCGCGCGCGGCAGCGCGGGGAACAGGGCGCGCAGCGACTCGCGGTCGTCGTGGTTGCCGGGGATGACGCGCAGCGGCATCTCCAGCGGCGCCAGCAGTTCCATCAGCATCTCGTACTCGCCCGGCTTCGGCCCGTTGACGAGGTCACCGGTGGCGAGCACGAGGTCCGGCCGCGGGTCGAGCGCGTTCAGGTGCGCCACCGCGGCGGTGAGGTGTGCGTTGGTGTCCACCGTGCCGAAGACGCGCGTGCCGCGGGCGGTGACGTGCAGGTCGGTGATCTGGGCGATCAGCATATGAAGGACACCGTCGAAAGGGTTCCGCACCCAGCATCCGGCGAAAGCGGCCGCCCCGGCAAGCCTTCGTTTACCAATATGACGCTAGGGTGACGCATCGATTGCGAACGCGTTGCAGCGATGACCGACGCCCGCCCCTTCTCCGCTGAAAAATACTGGCTCAAGCGCGCCCGCGTGCCCCTGCACGCTGTGGACGCCGACGGCTTGGCCGCCGATGCCGACGGCACGGCGCTGGCCGACGTGCGAATCGAGGACGGCCGCATCCGCGCCGTGCTGCCGGCCGGCGAGGCGCCGTGCTGCGCCCGCGGCGTCGACCTTGCCGGCGGCGCCGTGCGCCCGTTGGCGGCGAACCGGCTGGCTCCCGGCGAGCCCGCCGACCTCGTGGTCGACTGCGGGCCGGGCGGGCGCGTCGTGCTGCGCGGCGGCGCCCCGGACGACCGCGGGTGCAGCCTGGGCATTGCCTGCGTCTGCACGCCGCCCGGCGGCTGACGGCGCCATCGGCGGCAATGTTTCTTCGCACCTGCCGCAATATACGTACGCAAGCGTCTCGACAAGCTCACTGGACTGAACGATATAGTTCAGCCTCCGTGCTTCCGCCCAGAGACGCCGAACCATGCGCCACACGCTCCGCTTCGTCGCCATCCTGATCCTGCTGGTCCTGGCCGGCGGCGCCTACTGGTACTTCGTCGTCCAGGGGGGCACCCTCAATGGCCTGAAAGCCGGTCTCTCGATCGGTGGCGCCAAACCGGCCGCCGCCCCCGCCGGGCCGCCCGGCGGCATGCCGCCGATGCCGGTGGAGGCGGTGCCGGTCCGCGTCGGCGCGATCGCCCGCACGGTCACGTCGGTGGGTTCGCTGCTGTCCAACGAATCGGTGGTGATCCGGCCGGAGGTCGCCGGCCGCATCGCCGAGATCGCCTTCCAGGAGGGGCAGAGCGTCAGGAAGGGCACGGTGCTGGTCCGCCTGGACGACTCGGTGGCGCGCGCCACCCTGGCTCAGGCGCAAGCCAGCATCGCCTTCGACCGCGCCGATCTCGCCCGCGCGGAGGAGCTGTTGAGCCGCAACGTCGGCACCGCCCGCACCCGCGACCAGGCGCACGCCAAGCTGCTGGCCGATCAGGCCGCCGTGCAACTGGCGCAGGCGCAGCTTGAGAAGCTTACGATCACCGCGCCGTTCGACGGCGTTCTAGGCCTGCGCAAGGTCTCGGTCGGCGACGTCGTGCAGCCGGGCAAGGACATCGTGAACCTGGAAGAGGTCGATACGCTGAAGCTCGACTTCCGGGTGCCGGAGGCCTACCTGCCGGCGGTCAAGGTCGGGCAGACGCTGGCCCTGTCCGTGGACGCCTTCGGCGGGCGCACGTTCGCGGGCGAGGTCTACGCCATCGACCCGCTGATCGACGTGAACGGCCGCGCGCTGGCCGTGCGCGCCCGCGTGCCCAACCCCGACCACGCGCTGCGCCCCGGCCTGTTCGCGCGGGTGACGCTGACGCTGACGGTGCAGAACGACGCCATCATCGTGCCGGAACAGTCGATCGTCGCCTTCGGCAACGACCAGTTCGTCTTTAAGGTCGTCGACGGCAAGGCCAAGCAGTCCAAGGTGCGCCTGGGCGAGCGCCGCAACGCCGAGGTGGAGATCGTCGACGGGCTGAAGCCCGGCGACGTGGTGGTCACCGCCGGCCAATTGAAGATCCGCGACGGCGCCCCGGTGATGGTGATCGACCTCAGCAAGCCGCCCGGCCCGCAGGCGGGCGGCGCCAAGCCGGCCGGGGGCTGACGCCATGGTCCTCTCCGACATCTCCATCCGCCGTCCCGTCCTGGCGACGGTGATGAGCTTGGCCCTCATGCTGATCGGCGTGGTCTCCTACCAGCGCCTGTCGGTGCGCGAGTACCCCAAGATCGACGAGCCGGTGGTCACCGTCGAGACCACCTACAAGGGGGCCTCGGCCGAGATCATCGAAAGCCAGGTGACGCAGCCGCTGGAGGATTCGCTGGCCGGCATCGAGGGCATCGACGTGATGTCCTCCATCAGCCGCCAGGAGAAGAGCCAGATCACCGTGCGCTTCCGCCTGGACCGCAACGTCGACGTGGCGGCCAGCGACGTGCGCGACCGGGTGGGCCGCGTGCGCGCCATGCTGCCGGGCGAGATCGACGAGCCGGTCATCGCCAAGGTCGAGGCCGACGCCCAGCCGATCATCTACCTCGCCTTCTCCTCCGACGAGCGGCATTCGCCGCTGGATGTCACCGACTTCGCCGACCGCTACGTCAAGGACCGGCTGCAGAACCTGCCCGGCGTGGCGCAGGTGCGCATCTTCGGCGAGCGGCGCTTCTCCATGCGCATCTGGCTCGACCCGCAGCGCATGGCCGCCTACAGGATCACGCCGCAGGACGTGGAAGGGGCGCTGCGCAAGCAGAACGTCGAGATCCCCGCCGGCCGCGTGGAGAGCAAGGCGCGCGAGTTCACCGTGGTGTCGGAGACCGACCTGCGCACGCCCGCGCAGTTCGAGAACCTGATCCTGCGTGACGTCGACGGCTATCTGGTGCGCCTGAAGGACGTCGGCCGCGCCGAGCTGGGCCCCCTGGACGAACGCGTCTCCGCCCGCTTCAACGGCCGCCCCGCCGTCGCCATCGGCGTGGTCAAGCAGTCCACCGCCAACCCGCTGGACGTGTCGAAGGCCGTGCAGGGCGCCTTCCCGGCCATCCGCGCCGCCCTGCCCGACGGCATGGCGGTGGACGTCGGCTACGACAGCTCGGTCTTCATCGCCAAGTCCATCGACGCGGTGTTCAGCACCATCTTCGAGGCCATCGTCCTGGTGGTGCTGGTCATCTTCTTCTTCCTGCGCTCGTTCCGCGCCACGCTGGTGCCGCTGGTGACCATCCCGGTGTCGCTGGTCGGCGGCTTCGCGCTGATGTACCTGTTCGGCTTCTCCATCAACACGCTGACGCTGCTCTCCATGGTGCTGGCCATCGGCCTCGTCGTGGACGACGCCATCGTCATGCTGGAGAACATCTTCCGCCACGTCGAGGAAGGGATGCCCCCCTTCCAGGCGGCGCTGAAGGGCTCGAAGGAGATCGGCTTCGCGGTGGTCGCCATGACCATCACGCTGGCCGCGGTGTACGCGCCCATCGGCTTCATGACCGGCCGCACCGGGCGCCTGTTCACCGAATTCGCGCTGACGCTGGCGGGTGCTGTGATCGTGTCCGGCTTCGTGGCGCTGACGCTGTCGCCGATGATGTGCTCCAAGTTGCTGCGGCACGAGACCAAGCACAACTGGTTCTACAACGTCATCGAGCGCTTCCTGGAGGGGATGACCAACGGCTACCGCTGGCTGCTGCGCCTGTCGCTGAAGGCGCGGCCGCTGGTTCTGCTGATCGGCGTGCTGGTCGCCGGGGCGAGCTGGACGCTGTTCACCAGCCTGCGCTCCGAACTGGCCCCCATCGAGGACCGCGGCACCATTGTCGGCATCGCCATCGCGCCCGAGGGCTCGACGCTCGACTACACGCAGCGCTACGCGACCATGATGGAGGGGATTTTCCGGCAGGTCCCGGTGGTCGAGAAGTTCTTCGTGGTGGTCGGCTTCCCCGTGGTGAACCAGGGCATAGGCTTCGTGCGCCTCACCGACTGGGACGAGCGCGACGTGAAGCAGCAGACCATCGTCGGCCAGCTCTTCCCGAAGATGTTCGGCATCCCCGGCATCCTCGCCTTCGTCACCAACCCGCCGTCGCTGGGCCAGAGCCCCATCGACAAGCCGGTCAACTTCGTCATCCAGACCTCGCTGCCGCATTCCGAGCTGCAGAAGCTGGTCGACGCCATGATGGCCGAGGCGCGCAAGAACCCCGGCATCACCAACCTCGACACCGACCTGAAGCTGAACAAGCCGGAGCTGCGCATCTCCATCGACCGCGACAAGGCGGCCGACCTGGGCATCGACGTGGACGCGGTGGGCCGCACGCTGGAAACCTTCCTGGGCGGCCGGCAGGTCACCCGCTTCAAGAAGGAAGGCAAGCAGTACGACGTGATGGTGCAGGTCGCCGGCGTCGACCGCCGCAACCCGGACGACATCGCCTCCATCTACGTGCGCGGCGCCCCCAGCGCCGCGGCGCTGGCCGCCGGGCAGACCATGGGGCCGATGGTGTCGCTCGCCAATCTCGTGAAGATCGAGGAGCGGGTGGCGCCCAAGGAGCTGAACCACTTCAACAAGCTGCGCTCGGCCACCATCACCGCCACGCTGGCGCCGGGCTACGCGCTGGGCGAGGCGCTGGCTTACCTGCAGGACGCCGCCAACCGCGTGCTGCCCGCCGCCGCGCAGACCGACTACGCCGGCCAGAGCCGCGAGTTCCGCGAATCGGCGACCGGGCTGTACTTCGTCTTCGTGCTGGCGCTGGCCTTCATCTATCTGGTGCTGGCGGCACAGTTCGAGAGCTTCATCGACCCGTTCGTCATCATGCTGACGGTGCCGTTGTCGATGACGGGAGCGCTCGCCGCCCTGCTCTACACCGGCGCCACCATGAACGTGTACAGCCAGATCGGCCTCGTCACGCTGGTGGGCCTGATCACCAAGCACGGCATCCTGATCGTGGAGTTCGCCAACCAGCTCCAGCGCAAGGGCGTCGACATCCGCAAGGCGGTGGAGGACGCGGCGGTCTTGCGCCTGCGCCCGATCCTGATGACGACGGGCGCCATGGTGCTGGGCGCCGTGCCGCTCGCCATGGCGCACGGTGCGGGTGCGGAGAGCCGGCAGGCAATCGGCGCGGTGATCGTCGGCGGCATGATGCTGGGCACGCTCTTGACGCTGTTCGTGGTGCCGACCGTTTACAGCTACATCGCGAAGAAGGCCCCTTTCCCCGCCGAGTCCGACGCGCACGATCACGTCCCGCACAGCGCCGCGCATCCGGCGGAGTGAAGAACAAAGGGGATCGGAGTGTAGGTTGGGTTGAGGCAAAGCCGAAAACCCAACGCGGCCGGCATCGCGAAGGCGTTGGGTTTTCGCTGGCGCTCAACCCAACCTACGACTTGCTTGCCTACCCCGCCGCCACATACGGCTTGTACTGCATGTCGGTGAACTGGATGTGTTCGATGAGCCAGTCCTTCAGCAGCAGGATCAGGTCGATGCGCAGCATCGTCTCGTTGCCGTCGTCGAAGTCGCGGCACAGCTTCTCCACCTCGTCCACGAAGAACCGGTGGGCCGCCCTGTGCGCCTCCAGCTCGGGGTAGGCGTTGCGCTCCAGATACTCTTCCTCGCGGGCGAAGTGCACGTCGGTGTAGTCGCGCAGGTCGGCCAGCAGCGCGCTCAGCGCCTCACGGTTGCGCTTCGCCACGCCGTATTCCAGCAGGCCGTTGAACATGTCCAACAGGCGCCTGTGGTCCTCGTCCAGGACGTCGACGCCCACGCTCATCTTGTCATCCCAGGCGACGAGTTCCATGGTCATGGTGCTCCCCACGGGCGCTTCTTCGGATGCAGTGTTTGCCGGGCGAACAGTAAAAACCTTCCCTCCCGCGCGGGCAAGGCGGCGCTGAGCGGCAAATTCCCGCAGGGTAGCCGCGCATCGTTACCAGAACGCTTCCGGTCGGGGGGCGGAATTCGATAAAATTGCGAAAACCTGAGGTGGGACCCGGATATGGCGCTGCTCGACGAGATCTCTGCCAAGAAGCGCGCGCTGGACGCGGCGCGGCCCCTGCCGCCGGAAGTGGTGCACGGCCTCGCCGACTGGTTCGAGCTGGAGCTGACCGTCGCCTGCAACGCCGTCGAGAACGGCGAGTTGACACGCGACGAGATCGTCCGGGTGCTCGACAAGGGGCCGGTGCTGCGCAACCGCCCGCCCGTCGCCCAGCGGCTGGTCGCCAACCACGTGAACGCGCTGCACCTGATGGCGCGGTTGTCGTTCCAGCCGAACGGCGTGGTCACCGAACGCACCATGGCCGCCTTCCACAACGTGCTCTACCAGGGCATCGACCACACGGCCGGCAAGTACCGCGAGGGGCCGCTCAAGGAAGGGGTGGCGGCCGGCTCGCCCGATCCGGCCAAGGTGCGCGTGTCCATGTCGGCGCTCAGCGGCTGGCTGCGCCGCACCGAGCCGGGCGTGGAAACGGCGCTGGAGACGCACCACCGCTTCATGTCCGTCCGCCCCTTCTACGAGGGCAACGCGGCGGTGGCGCTGCTCACCACCAACCTGATCCTGAACCGCGCCGGCTACCCGCCCATCGTTGTCCGCACCGACGACCGCGATCTCTATTTCGACCTGGTGGAGCGCGCCCGCACGGTGGGCGACCGCGGCCCCTACCGCGACCTGATGCTGCGTTTCCTCGACGAAAGCCTGGACGTCTGCCTCGTGGCGTCGGCCCGGGCCATGGCCGGCCATGCGGACGCCGACGCGGGCACAGACGCCTGACCTACAGCCACCCCGTGCGCCGGAAGCGCACGTAGAGCGTCACGCACACCGCGACGATCAACGCCAGAACCAGGGGGTAGCCGAAGGCCCACTTCAACTCCGGCATGTGTTCGAAGTTCATGCCGTAGATGCCGGCGACGGCCGTCGGCACGGCCAGGATGGCGGCCCAGGCGGCCAGCTTGCGCGTCACGTCGTTCTGCCGCGCCGAGGCCAGCATCATGCTGGCCTCGAAGGCGAAGGACAGCTCCTCGCGCAGCGCGTTTATCGCCTCGTTCACGCGGATCACGTGGTCCTGCACGTCGCGGAAGTACGGCAGGATCTCCGGGTCGATCATCGGCAGGTCGAAGCGCTCCAGCCGCGAGCACACGTCCAGGAGCGGCGAGGCGGTGCGGCGCAGCTCCTCCAGGTCGTGGCGCAGGTCGTGGATGCGCTGCACGTCGCGCTGCTCGGGCGGGCGCATCAGCAGCTCCTGCGCCAGATCCTCGGTGCAGGTCTCCAGCGAATCCAGCACCGGGAAATAGCAGTCCACGACGAAGTCCATGATGGCGTAGAGCACGAAGTCCACGCCGTGGCGCAGCATCTTGGGCGAGCTTTCGGCGCGCGCCCGGACCGGCGAATAGGTCGAGGACGCGCCGTGCCGCACCGACACCACATAGTCCTTGCCGGCGAACACGTGCGTCTCGCCGAAGGCGATGCGGTCGCCGTCCAGCCGCGCGGTGCGCAGGACGAGGAAGACGCTGTCGCCGTACACCTCGATCTTCGGGCGCTGGTGGGCGTGCAGCGCGTCCTCGACGGCCAGTTCGTGCAGGCCGAACTGCCGCTGGACTTGGCGCAGCAGCGCCTCGTCCGGCTCGTGCAGGCCGATCCACACGAAATGCCCGTCGCGCCCGGCCCAGGCGCCCGCCTCCTCGACCGGCACGTCGGCGACGTGCCGTCCGTCGACGTAGGCCCGCGAGGCGATGACGTTTCCCATCCGCCGGATCTCCCGTGTTCGTCCGGTGGCGGACTGTAGCGACGCGGCGGGCGCAGCGGAAGCCTGCGCACGGCCGCGCCGTTGCGCTAGGATCGTCCTCGAACGGAGACAGGACATGGCGATGCGGTACAAGCGCGCTCTGATCGCCGCGGGCGTGGCGCTGGCGGCGGCGACCGCCGTCGTGGCGGTGGTGCGGCCGTTCGGCCCGCCGGCCCCCGATCCGGGCGACGCCGCGCTGGTGTCCCTGGGGCGCGAGGTCTACGCCGCGCACTGCGCCAGTTGCCACGGCGCCACGCTGGAAGGGCAGCCGAACTGGCGCGAGCGCAAGCCGGACGGGTTGCTGCCCGCTCCGCCGCACGACGCATCCGGCCACACGTGGCACCATGGGGACGCGCAGTTGCTGGCCATGGTGCGCGACGGCCTCGCCCCCTTCGCCCCGCCCGGCTACCGCAGCGACATGCCCGCCTTCAAGGACGTCTTGAGCGAACGCGAGATCGCCGCCGTGCTCGCCTACATCAAGAGCACGTGGCCGGCCGACGTGCGCGAGCGGCAGGCCCGCACCACCGCCCAGCAGCGTTAGGGATCATCCCGCGCCCGCCCCTGTTGAAGGATGGCGCGCCGGAGGCGCCGGCCGCAGCAAGAGGGGAAAGGACGACCATGCAACCAACACTCCTGGCCGCGGCGGCGCTCGCCGCGTTGCTGGCGGGCGGCTGCTCGCAGACCGACCGCTACAGCGGCAGCGCCGGCTATTCGGGGCCTTCCGGGAACGCCTCTTCGGGCGTGTCGGCGGCCGACGATTCCAGCCGCAGCGGCGTGGAAAGCAGTGGCGGCGGCGTGTCCATCGAGCCGACGCCCATGTACCGCCGAGGCATGGAGCCCGGCACGCTGTCCGGTTCGGGCCGCGGCGCTCCGCTGGGCGAACCCGGCACCTGACGGGGCGCCGAAAAAATTCGGCTCCGTCCCTGGGCGTAGGCGGCGGAGCCGAGACAAGAGGCCAATATCCCCTGTGTGCAGACGGTTCAACGCGCGGAGCGGGCCTGTGGTTCCCGCCCCGCCGCCCCATTTCCCGACCGCCCCAACTCCCGGCCGCGGTGATAGGCGTCCTGCTCGGCCGCCGCGATAGCCTCGGCCAGCAGGCGTTCGAAGTCCCGCTCGGCGACGATCGAATACAGGTCGATGCGGAAGCTGTCCTGCAGCGCCCGGCGCAGGGCCTGCGCGCGCTCCATCGGCGTCATGGTGGTCGGCGTCATGGCGGCACCCCTCTCCCGCGTCGTTGCGTGCCGCCGTCAGGTGAGCCTCGGCCGGCCCCGCCGCAATCGCCCATCCGGCGTGGCCTTTGCCGCCGGGCGGGAAACCCTGCCCTATACAGAGGGAGTACGCCCCCGCGGCGCGGCGGGGCGCGGCGGGGCGCCGTCATGCGCGGTGGTACAGGGGTGGTTTCCGGCCCCTCCCGCAGCCCCCAGATGTGTCCTATGCACGATTGTGGAGGGCGCACATGTTCGACTCCGGCGACATCGGCCGCATCACGCCCGACGAGCAGGCCGACGCCCTGCGCACGCTGATCGCGGTGTTCGCCACCTCGGTCGTGCGGCCCGGCCAGAAGCCGCCACGCAACGCCGTCAGCGCCGAGATCGTCGACATCATCGACGAGGTTCCCCCCGATCAGGCGGAGGCGGTCGCCCAGTTATTCACCATGATGGCCATGCGCCTGCGCCGCAAGACGCGGCCGCGCAGCACCATCTTCCGCCAGGCGGTGGAAACGGCGCTGCTGGCGCGCGCCTACCATGGGGCCGCCACGCCGGAGAGCGAGGTGTCCTACGTCGCCGCCGACCGCCCCGCCCTGGTCGACATCGACGCCGCCTGCGGCGAACTGCTGGCCCGCATCGAGCCGGTGCCGGAGGACGACCGCCGCGCCTGGCTGACCGCCGACGTCATCGCCGCCGCCCTTGTGCACGCCGAGAGCGAGCAGCGCCTGGGCGGCCCCGACCGCGACGTCGGCGACATGGCGGTGGCCGAGTTCCTGCTGCGCGCCGCCGCCCAGTACCTCGCCGCGACCGGCGAACGGCGGCGGGGGGCGTGAGGGAACCCAGGCCCGTCGCACCGGCTGCTCCCCCCGCTCCACCCGGTTCCGGCCGCCCGTCTTCAGGCGGCCGGCGGCGCTCGGCCGAACGCGCATCGGTGGCCAATCGATGTGCGACGGCCAATCCATGTGCGACGGAAAGCATCATGGACGCCCTGTACCGTTTCGGTGGACGCTTCCCGAACAGCACGCGCGCCAGAAAGGGAAGCGCCATGACGAACGCAAACGCCGCCATCATCGACGGCAACGAGGCCGCGGCCTCCGTCGCCTACCGCGCCAGCGAGGTCATTGCGATATACCCCATCACGCCCAGTTCGCCCATGGGCGAACTGGCGGACGAGTGGTCGGCGCAGCGCCGCGCCAACGTCTGGGGCGCCGTGCCGCAGGTCATCGAGATGCAATCGGAGGGCGGTGCCGCCGGCGCCGTGCATGGGGCGCTGCAGGCCGGCGCGCTGGCGACGACCTTCACGGCGTCGCAGGGCCTGCTGCTGATGATCCCCAACATGTACAAGATCGCCGGCGAGCTGACGCCGTTCTGCATGCACGTCGCGGCGCGCACCCTGGCGACGCACGCGCTGTCGATCTTCGGCGACCATTCCGACGTGATGGCCTGCCGGCAGACGGGCTTCGCCATGCTGGCGTCGGCCGGCGTGCAGGAGGCGCACGACCTGGCGCTGGTCGCGCACGCGGCCACCCTCAAGGCACGGGTCCCGTTCCTGCACTTCTTCGACGGCTTCCGCACCTCGCACGAGGCGAACCGGGTGGAGACGCTGTCGGACGACGACCTGCGCGCGCTGCTCGACGAGGACGCCGTGCACGCCCATCGCGCGCACGGGCTGAGCCCCGACCACCCGGTGCTGCGCGGCACGGCGCAGAACCCCGACGTGTTCTTCCAGGCGCGCGAGGGCTGCAACCGCTTCTACGAGGCGTGCCCGGCGGCGGTGCAGGAGGCGATGGACCGCTTCGCCGCACGCACCGGCCGCGCCTACCACCTGTTCGACTACGCCGGCCATCCCCAGGCCGAGCGCGTGGTGATCGCCATGGGATCGGGTGCCGAGACCTGCGCCGAGACCGCCCGCTTCCTGGCCGAGCGCGGCGAGCGGGTGGGTGCCTTGACCGTGCGCCTCTACCGCCCCTTCTCCATCGCCGACTTCGTCACGGCCCTGCCCGACACGGTGCGCCGCATCGCCGTGCTGGACCGCACCAAGGAGCCGGGCGCGGTGGGCGAGCCGCTGTACCTGGACGTCGTCGGCGCGCTGGCCGAGGCGCGCGCTGCCGGGTCCTGCGCCGCCGAGCCCATTGTGATCGGCGGGCGCTACGGCCTGTCGTCCAAGGAGTTCACGCCGGCCATGGTCAAGGCGGTGTTCGACGAACTCGCCAAAAACCACCCCAAGCGCCGCTTCACCGTCGGCATCGTCGACGACGTGACCGGCCTGTCCCTGCCCTGGGACGACGGTTTCGACATCGAGCCGGACGACGTCACCCGCGCCGTGTTCTTCGGCCTGGGCGCGGACGGCACGGTGGGCGCCAACAAGAACTCGCTGAAGATCATCGCCGGGCACACCGGGCAGCACGGCCAGGGCTATTTCGTCTACGACAGCCGCAAGTCGGGGGCGACCACCGTGTCGCACCTGCGCTTCTCGCCCCGGCCGATCCGCGCGCCCTGGCTGGTGAAGCAGGCACGCTTCGTCGCCTGCCACCACCACCCGCTGCTGGAGCGCATGGAGGTGCTGGAGCTGGCCGCCCCCGGCGCCACTGTCCTCCTCAACGCCCCCGGCACGCCGGAAGAGGTGTGGGACCGCCTGCCGCGCGAGGTGCAGCAGGCCTGCATCGACAGACACGTCGACCTTCACACCGTCGACGCCACGGCGGTGGCGCGCGAGGCGGGGCTCGGCCGGCGCATCAACACCATCATGCAGACCTGCTTCTTCGCGCTCGCCAAGGTCATGCCGCTGGACGAGGCCATCGCCGACATCAAGGGCGCCATCGAGAAGACCTACGGCCGCCGCAGCGAAGAGGCGGTGCGCCGCAACTTCGCCGCCGTCGATCAGGCTTTGGCGCACCTCAGGCGGATCGCGCTGCCGGCCGCCCCCACCGCCGGCCACGCCCGCCCGCCGGTGGTGCCGGCCGATGCACCGGACTTCGTGCGGCGCGTCACCGCCGCCATGATCGCCGGCCACGGCGACCGCCTGCCGGTCAGCGCCTTCCCGGTCGACGGCACGTGGCCGACCGGCACGTCGAAGTACGAGAAGCGCGCCATCGCCACGGAGGTGCCGGCGTGGCACGCGGAGCTGTGCATCCAGTGCAACAAGTGCGCGCTGGTCTGCCCGCACGCCGCCATGCGGGTGAAGGTGGTGCCGGAATCCGCGCTGGCCGGCGCGCCCGAGGGCTTCACCACCCTGGCCTACAAGGGCCAGGAATTCCCCGGCGAGCGCTACCGTCTGCAGTTGGCGCCAGACGACTGCACAGGCTGCACGCTGTGCGTCGAGGTCTGCCCGGCCAAGGACAAGGCCAACCCGCGCCGCAAGGCGCTGGAGATGCGCCCGGTGGACGAGCTGCGCGCGCGGGAGGCGGTAGCTTTCGCCCACTTCCTGACGCTGCCCGAGGCAGCGCGGGAGAAGGTGCCGCTGTCGGTCAAGCACACGCAGATCTTCGAACCGCTGATGGAGTTCTCCGGCGCCTGCGCCGGCTGCGGCGAGACGCCGTACCTGACGCTGCTCACCCGCCTGTTCGGCGACCGCGCTGTGATCGCCAACGCCACCGGCTGCTCGTCCATCTACGGCGGCAACCTGCCGACCACGCCCTACACGAAGAACGCCGACGGGCGCGGCCCGGCCTGGGCCAACTCGCTGTTCGAGGACAACGCCGAGTTCGGCTTCGGTATGCGCGTGGCGCTGGACCAGATGGCCGAACAGGCGCGCGACCTGCTGGCCGCCCTCGCATCGCACCTCGAACCGGCCCTCGTCACCGAACTCCTTGAAGCCCCCCAGGTGGGCGAGGCGGCGATAGCCGCCCAGCGCGCCCGCGTGGCCGAGTTGAAGCGGCGCCTGCCCGCCATCGCCGACCCGCTGGCCCGCCGGCTGGAGGAACTGGCCGACCATCTGGTGCGCAAGTGCGTGTGGATCGTCGGCGGCGACGGCTGGGCCTACGACATCGGCTACGGCGGGCTGGACCACGTGCTGGCGTCCGACCGCGACGTCAACATCCTGGTCATGGACACGGAGGTCTATTCCAACACCGGCGGGCAGCAGTCGAAGGCGACGCCCATCGGCGCCTCGGCCAAGTTCGCCATGGCCGGCCGCGCGGTCGCCAAGAAGGACCTCGGCATGATCGCCATGGCGTACGAGCACGTCTACGTGGCCCAGGTCGCCTTCGGCGCGCGGGATTCGCAGACGCTGCACGCCTTCCTGGAGGCCGAGAGCCACAAGGGCCCGTCGCTGATCATCGCCTACAGCCACTGCATCGCGCACGGCTACGACATGGCGCACGGACTGATCCAGCAGAAGCTGGCGGTGGACAGCGGGCACTGGCCGCTGTACCGCCACGACCCGCGGCGGCTCGACCTCGGCGAGGCGCCGCTGGAGCTGGACAGTTCCGAGCCGAAGGTGCCGCTGCACGACTTCATGCAGGGCGAGGCGCGCTTCAAGGTGGTGGAGCGCGACGACCCCGAACGCTTCCGCCAGTTGCTGAAGGCGGCCGAGGCTAACATCCGCCTGCGCTACGACATGTACCAGCACATGGCCCATTTCGCCGAGCCGCCGCTGGGCGAGGACGATTGAGGGGAGCGCCACGCCATGGATCTTTCCACCGACTACCTCGGCCTGCGCCTCAAGCACCCGCTGATGCCCGGCGCCTCGCCGCTCGTGGATGACCTCGACGTGGTGCGCCGGCTGGAGGACGCCGGCGCGTCCGCCATCGTCATGCACTCCCTGTTCGAGGAGCAGATCACCCACGAGCAGATGGGCATGCTGGAAACGCGCGAGGCCGCCGCCTTCATCTCCCCCGAGGCGCGCGGCTTCTTCCCCGCGCTCGACGGCTACGCGCTGGGGCCGGAGGCGTACCTGGAGCAGGTCCACCGCATCAAGGCGGCCGTGGCGGTGCCGGTGATCGCCTCGCTGAACGGCGTCACCGCGTCGGGCTGGACGCGCCATGCCCGCCTCATCGAGCAGGCCGGGGCCGACGCGCTGGAACTCAACGTCTACAGCCTCGCCACCGACCCCGAGCTGGACGGCGCCGAGGTGGAGGAGCGCGCGGTCGAGGTGGTGCGGATGGTGCGCCGCGTGGTGGGCATCCCGGTTGCGGTGAAGCTGTCGCCGTTCTACTCCTCGCTCGCCAACCTCGCGCACTGGCTGGACCGCGAGGGGGTGGACGGGCTGGTGCTGTTCAACCGCTTCTACCAGCCGGACATCGACGTGGAGGCGCTGGAAGCCGCGCCGCGCCTGGAACTCTCCACGCCCTCGGAGCTGCGGTTGCGGCTGCGCTGGCTGGCCAACCTGTCCGGCCGCATCCGCCCGTCGCTGGCGGCCAGCGGCGGCGTGCACAGCGCCACCGACGCGCTGAAGGCGGTGATGGCCGGCGCGCACGCCGTGCAGGTGGTCTCCGCCCTGCTCCAGCACGGGCCGGAGCGCCTGGGCGTGCTGGTCAAGGACCTGGAACGCTGGCTGGAGGAGCACGAGTACGACAGCCTGGCGCAGGCGCAGGGCAGCATGAACCTCCTGCGTTGCCCCGACCCCAGCGCCTTCGAGCGCGGCAACTACCAGAAGATCCTGCAAAGCTGGAAGCGCGTGGGCTGGTGAGCAAAAAGCCCCTCCCCCGCCGGAGGGGGGCGAGGGGCTACGCCCCAAATTAACCCCCCATTAGGAATGCGTCGCCACGCTCATTCGTGGGAAATTATCCCACACGCAACGCCAGCGCGGGAGGACGCACCGTGGCCTTCACCTACACCGTGGTCGACACCGGCCAGACCAGCTTCTACGGCAACACCAACACCATTACCCGTCCCTCCACGGGTGCCGACTTCCATGGCCAGGACGCCACCTACAGCGGCAACCAGCCCTCCTACCGCAACAACAGCGACGGCACGGTCAGCGACCTCAACACCGGCCTGACCTGGGCGCAGGCGCCGACGACGTCCAAGCTGACGTGGAGCGCCGCCGTGTCGAACGGCGAGTCCCTGGTGCTGGGCGGCCACGACGACTGGCGACTGCCCTCCATCAAGGAGCTGTACTCGCTGATCAAATTCAGCGGCAGCACCGGCACCAGCGCCGCCACCTCCACCCCCTACATCGACAACAGCGTCTTCGGCTTCCAGTACGAGAGCACCAGCACCGGCTCCCGCTTCATCGACTGCCAGTACTGGTCCGCCACCCCGTACCTGGGCACCACCATGCAGGGCGACCCGACGGCGTTCGGCGTGAACTTCGCCGACGGGCGCATCAAGGGTTACCCGGTCACCGTGAACGGCAAGGAGCATACGCTCTACGCCCTTTACGTGCGCGGCAACACCAGCTACGGCGTCAACGACTTCCGCGACAACGGCGACGGCACCGTGACCGACCTTGCCACCGGGCTGATGTGGGCCAAGGCCGACAGCGGCACCGGTATGGAGTGGAAGCAGGCCCTGTCCTACGCCGAGGGCGCCACCACCGGCGGCTATTCCGACTGGCGCCTGCCCAACGCCAAGGAGCTGGAGAGCATCGTCGACTACTCCCGCTCCCCCGCCGCCAGCGACCCCGCCCAGCTCGGCCCCGCGATCGACCCGGTGTTCTCCATCACCAACATCGGCAGCGCCGCCTCTCCCGATTATCCCTACTACTGGAGCGGCACGACGCACGTGGAGGGCGGCACCGGCGACTACGCCGTCTACCAGACGGTCGGCAAGGCCTGGGGCTTCATGAACTTCGGCAGCGGCACCCAGCTCACCGACGTGCACGGCGCCGGCTCCCAGCGCAGCGACCCGAAGACCGGCGACGCGTCGGACTACCCCACCGGCCACGGCCCGCAGGGCGACGTCATCCGCGTCGACAATTACGTCCGCGTGGTGCGCGACGCAGGATCCTCGGCCACGGCGGGTCAAAGCGTGCCCGGCACCGACGCGGCGCAAACGCTCACCGCCGGCACCGGCAACGACACCGTGTCGGCCGGCGGCGGGGCCGACGTGGTGTCCGGTCTGGCCGGGCGCGACGTGCTGTACGGCGAGGCCGGCGCCGACACGCTGTGGGGCGGCGACAACGCCGACGTGCTGTACGGCGGCGCCGACGCGGACGCGCTGTACGGCAACCTGGGCCTCGACAC
Source organism: Azospirillum sp. (assembly GCA_035629155.1). Classification (GTDB taxonomy): domain Bacteria; phylum Pseudomonadota; class Alphaproteobacteria; order Azospirillales; family Azospirillaceae; genus Azospirillum. Next base: position 81,698 of record DASPIO010000028.1, read on the forward strand.
GCTGTACGGCGGCGAGGCCGGCGACGTCCTGTTCGGCGGCCAGGGCAACGACCTGCTGTATGGCGAGGCCGGTGCCGACGCCCTCTACGGCAACCTCGCCGCCGACGTGCTGTATGGTGGCGCCGAGGCGGATTCGCTGTTCGGCGGCCAGGGCAACGACGCGCTCTACGGCGGGGACGACGCCGACGTGCTGTGGGGCAACCTGGGGTCCGACACCATGACCGGCGGCGGCGGCGCCGACCGCTTCGGCGTGGGCAGCGGCGCCGACACCGTCACCGACTTCAGCTACAGCGAAGGCGACCGCATCGTCCGCTCCTCCGGCATGACTTGGACCGCCAGTGACGGCAGCGGCGGCGCCGTGGTCTCATTGTCCAACGGCGCCCAGGTGACGCTGACGGGCGTCAAGGCCAGCGCCGTCACCGCCGACTGGTTCGTCACGGGATAGGACGGGAACACGCCTTGCCCTTTCCCGCCGCCTGCGCCAAGCTCAACCCATGCTGACCCTGCGCCGCCTGGCGATCGACACCTTCCGCGAGAACGTCGCGTTCCTCAACCGCCGCTGCACCGTCTACCGTGTGGAGGACTTCCTCGGGCTCGGCCGGGTGGAGGTCACGGGCGGCGGCAAGGCGATGCTCGCCGTCCTCAACCTCGTCGAGGACCCGGCCATCCTCGGTCCCGACGAGATCGGCCTGTCCACCGCCGCCTTCCGCCACCTGGGCCTGCCCGAGGGCGCCAGGGTGCAGGTGGAGCACCCCACCCCGCCGCGCAGCTTCGACCTCGTCCGCGCCAAGGCCAGCGGCGCCACGCTGTCGCACGGCGATCTGGCGGCGGTGATCCGCGACGTGGCGGCGCAGCGCTATTCGAAGATCGAGATCGCCGCCTTCCTCATCGCTTGCGCCGCCTTCATGACCACGGACGAGGTGCTGGGCCTGACCCGCGCCATGATCGACGTGGGCAGCCGGCTGACGTGGGACGTCGGCCCCATCGCTGACAAGCACTGCATCGGCGGCGTGCCGGGCAACCGCACCTCCATGATCGTCGTGCCCATCGTCGCCGCGCACGGCCTGCCGATCCCCAAGACCTCGTCGCGCGCCATCACCTCGCCCGCCGGCACGGCCGACACCATGGAGGTGCTGGCCAACGTCGACGTCGGCGTCGAGCACATGCAGGAGCTGGTGCGCACCGTGAAGGGCTGTCTCGTCTGGGGCGGCCACGTCAATCTGTCGCCGGCCGACGACGTGCTGATCTCCGTCGAGCGGCCGCTGGCGGTGGACACGCGCGAACAGCTCGTCGCCTCCATCCTGTCGAAGAAGGCGGCGGCCGGTTCCACCAACCTGCTGGTCGACATCCCTGTCGGCCCCACCGCCAAGGTGCGCACGCAGGGCGAGGCGGTGCGCCTGCGCAAGCTGTTCGAATACGTGGGCGACCAGCTCGGCCTGACGCTGGACGTGGCGATCACCGACGGCTCCCAGCCGGTGGGATTCGGCATCGGCCCGGTGCTGGAGGCGCGCGACGTCATGGCCGTGCTGCGCGGCGACCCCGCCGCCCCGGCCGACCTGCGCGAGAACGCCCTGCATCTCGCCGGCCGCATCCTGGAGTTCGACCCGGCGGTGCGCGGCGGCAGCGGCTATCGCCGCGCACGCGAGCTGTTGGAGGGGGGCGAGGCGCTGCGAACCATGGAACACATCATGGAACACCAGGGGCCGCCGCCGGCCCGGGCGACGCTCGGCACCCTGGTGCACGAGGTGGTGGCGCCCAAGGACGGCATGGTGGAGGCCATCGACTGCTACCGCATCGCGCGCATCGCCCGGCTGGCCGGCGCGCCGGTGGACAAGGGGGCGGGCATCGACCTGCTGCACAAGGTGGGGGCGCGCGTGCGCAAAGGCGAACCGCTGTACCGCATCCACGCCAACACCCGCCCCGACTTCGCCTTCGCCCGCACGATGGCGGAGGAGGACCCCGGCATCCACGTGAATGGCATCCTTGTGAACGGCCTGGGAGGTGCCGCATGACCCGCTACACCGGCGTCTACGCCTTCCCGGAATCGGCGGACGCGGCGGAGCGGCTGGCCGACCGCCTGGGCCTGCCCTGTTTCACCGCCGAGTTGCACCGCTTCCCCGACGGCGAGAGCCTCGTGCGCTGCCCGGAGCGGGTGGAGCGCGCCATCCTCTACCGCTCGCTCGACAACCCGAACGACAAGCTGATCGAGATCGTGCTGGCCGCCTCCGTCCTGCGGCGCGAGGGCGCCAAGGAGCTGTGCCTCGTGGCGCCGTACATGGCCTACATGCGCCAGGACGCGGTGTTCCGCCCCGGCGAGCCGGTCAGCCAGAAGGTGATCGGCGCGTGGCTGGCCCAGCACTTCGACCGCATCGTCTGCGTCGAGCCGCACCTGCACCGCACCGGCCAGTTGGACGAGGTGTTTCCCGGACGCGCCGCCGACGCGCTGTCCGCCGCCCCGGTCCTGGCCGAACGGCTGGGCGCCTGGGGTGTCACCCCCGACACGGTTCTGGTCGGCCCCGACGAGGAGTCCGCCCCCTTGATCGAGGCGACGGCCGCCGGCCTCGGCCTGTCCTGGACGGTGGCCGGCAAGGAACGGCGCGGCGACCGCGACGTGACCGTGACCCTGCCCGAAACGGCCGACCTCGCCGGCCGCCCGGTGGTGATCCTGGACGACGTGGTGAGTTCCGGCGAGACGATCCTGTCCTCCGCGCGGGCGGTTGTGGCGCGCGGCGGTGGCCCCATGCGCGTCATCGGCGTGCACGCCCTGCACGCGGGCGACGTGGCCACGCGCTTCGCCGCCGCCGGGATCGAAGCGTTCGAATCCTGCGACGGCGTCCCGCACGCCTCCAACGCCATCCCGCTCGCCCCGCTTCTGGCGGAAGCGCTGAAGCGATGACACCCACACCTCCCGAGGCTCCGATGACGCACACCCTGACCTTCCACGGAGCCGCCGGGACGGTGACCGGGTCCTGTTTCAGGCTGCACACGCCGGGCGGCGACGTGCTGGTCGACTGCGGGCTGTTCCAGGGCACCAAGACCATCAAGGAGCTGAACTACCGCCCCTTCCCCTTCGACCCGAAGGCGATCCGGGCGGTGCTGCTCACCCACGCGCACATCGACCATTCCGGTCTGGTGCCGAAGCTGACGCGCCTGGGCTTCAAGGGGCGCGTGCATGCCACCGACGCCACCACCGACCTGCTGGGCTGCATGCTGCCCGACAGCGGCTACATCCAGGAGACCGAGGTCGAGCGCCTGAACCGCCGCAACCGCCAGCGCGGCCGGCCGCCGGTGCAGCCGATCTACACGCAGGACGACGCCCGGCAGGCGCTGGAACACCTGCGCGGCCACGACTACGGCGACTGGTTCGATGTGGTGGCCGGCGTGCGCGCCCGGTTCTGGCCGGCCGGGCACATCCTGGGCTCCGCCTCGCTGGAGGTCGAACTGGAGGCGAAGGGCGGGCCGATGCGCCTCGTCTTCTCCGGCGACGTCGGGCCGGGCGGCAAGGTCTTCCACCAGGACGCCGACGCCCCCGTCACCCCCGACTGGCTGGTGATGGAGACCACCTACGGCGACCGCGAGCGCGCGGAGGCGACCACCGAACAGCGCCAGGCCCTGCTGCGCGACGAGGTGGCGGCGGCGCTGTCGGCCGGCGGCACGCTGCTGATCCCCGTCTTCGCCGTGGAGCGCACGCAGGAACTGCTCTACGACCTCGGCCGGCTGTTCGACACCGGGCGGCTGCCGCCCGCCGAGGTGTTCCTCGACTCCCCCCTGGCCGACGCGGTGACCGAGGTGTTCCGCCGCCATAAGGACGAACTGGGACCGGAACTGCACGGCCGCGACCCGTTCGAGCGGCCCAACGTCCACCGCGTCCAGTCGGTGCAGGAGAGCATGCGGCTGAACAGCCTCGCGCGCGGCGGCATCATCATGGCCGCCAGCGGCATGTGCGACGCCGGCCGCATCCGCCACCACCTGAAGAGCCATCTGTGGCGGCCGGAAGCCACCGTGCTGCTGGTGGGCTATCAGGCGCCGGGCACGCTGGGCCGCATCCTCCAGCAGGGTGCGGAGCGGGTGCGCATCCATGGCGAGGAGATCCAGGTCCGCGCGCGTATCCGCACGCTGGACGTCTACTCCGGCCACGCCGACCGCAGTGGGCTGCTCGATTGGCTGGACGAGCGCCAGGGCGTGAAGCGCGGCCTGTTCCTGGTGCACGGCGAGGGCGGGGCGCGCGAGTCGATCCGCCAGGCGCTGGTCGCCAGGGGCTGGGACGCCGCGCGCATCCACCTGCCGGACTTGGACGAGACGGTGGACATCGCCGGCGCGACAGGGGCCGCGGTACGGGAGGCGGAGCCGCGCCTCGCCCCGGCGGCACTGGGGCCGGACTGGCACAACACCTACGCCGAAACGCTGCTGGACCTGGGCGAGGCGCTGCGCAACGCCCCCGACGACCGGACCCGCGAACGCCTGCTGGAGCGCGTGCGGGCAGCGCTCGCCCCATGATTCCTGCGACCGATTGGCGAGCGCGGAGAAACGCTTTGCAATTCCTTAACCGAACGTTGGAGAGTATTGCACCAATGTAACGGTGCTATCCGGTAACGGGAGGACGCCCCATGGCAAAGCAGGCGACGGTGGCGAACCCGCGCGTGGCGAACGTCGTCAAACAGATGGCCCGCAAGCTGCAGGACGACATCGCCGCGCTGGCGCGTCGCCGCGACGCCGGGCCACCCAAGACGTTCCCGCAGTTCCGCGAAATCCGGAACATGAACATGGACATCCAGGGCCTGTTCTTCTCGATCGAGGAGCGCATCGCCGAGGCCGGGGAGCTGCTGCCGCCCAACTTCCCCCAATGGCTGGTGCGCCAGAAGCTGAACACGCTGGCGATCTTCACCGACATCAGCCACGCCTTCATCGGCAACCCGCCGCTGGCGCTGACTTCCTCGCTGGGCGCCTTCGACGTACTGTTGTCGGAGCAGAAGGCGTTCAAGGAGGTGCTGGAGTACTTCGACATGATGCTCTTCGAGGCGGGCATCGACGACAAGACCGCCGACGAGCTGGACGCCACCCGCACCAAGATCGAGGAGGTGCTGGTGATGATCGAAAACCTGCTCGACAAGAGCCCGAAGGTGCTCCAGGAATTCGACTGACCCGGATTCCCCATCACCCTCGACGAGTGACGACGATGCCCTCCCCCGCCGATCCGAAGGACGCGTTGCGCGCGCTGCTGGAGACGTACCTGCGTTGCCCGGTACAGCCGGTGTTGACCGACCTGGAGCAGGGACTGCGCGCCTATCAGACCGAGTGGATCCACGCCCGCGCCGGTGCCGATGCGCCGCCTGCCGCGGCGCCGGGCAAGGCCGGCCTGCCCAAGGCGAAGTTCAAGGTGGACGGCGCCGACCGCGCGGTGCTGGAGCGCATGGCCGACGGCTGGGTGCCGACCGCCGCCGAGGTGCCGCGCTGGGCGTGGTTCGAGGACCGCGAGCTGGTGACGCTGGAGCCCAACCCGGCCGGCTCCGGCCCCGACATCCTGCGCCTGCTGCCCGAGGGCTGGCGCAGCATCGGCCGCACCCCGCCGGGGTAAGACGGCCGCTGCGGGCGAGTTGGCTCATGGTTGCGGGGCACGCACCGGAATGCGCGCTTGAATGTTATGCGTTACGCAACATATAACAGCCTCCGGAGGCTGGGTTTGGCGATACGGAACTACGCGGACAAACGCACCGCCTCCTTCGTGTCGGGGGAGCGCGTGCGCGCATTTGAAAGCATCGCACGTCAGGCGGCGAAGGGGATTGCCAAGCTTCAGAGCGTGACGCGCTTGATCGAACTGCGCAACCCGCCATCGAACCGGTTCGAAGCGCTGGAAGGTGACCGCCAGGGACAGTACAGCATCCGGATCAACGACCAATGGCGAATCTGCTTCCGTTGAGCCTTCACCGAATCCGCTCCCGAAAGCACCGACGATTTGTTGATCCCCGGGGAACCCTGGGACGTCGAAATCACCGATTACCATTAGGAGCCCAGCCGTGCCCCACACCGCGACCGACAACCTGCCGGCCATCCATCCTGGTGAGATCCTGCGGGACGAGTTGGAAGCCCTGGGCATGAGCGCCCGAAAATTCGCCGCGCACATCGGCGTGCCGCCCAACGCGGTCACGGAAATCCTGAACGGCGAGCGCCGCGTGACGGCAGGCATGGCGCTCCGCCTCGGCCGCGCGTTCGGCACCGGGGAGCGCTATTGGATGAACCTGCAGAGCTACTATGAGGCAAAGCTGGCGCGAGAGGAACTCGCCGGCACCCTCGACGCCATCAAGCCACTGCCCAACGTCATCGCCGTCGAGTAGCCCAAAGCATGAAGGGGAGGCCCATGGCCCCCCCTTCCGTTCCTTCCAGACCAATGCGCCTTACTTCGGCAGCTTGCCGACGACGCCCTCGACGAACCAGTCCATCTTCAGGATCTGCTCATCGGTGGCGGTCTTGCCGGCGGCGATCACCTCCTTGCCGGACTGGTCCTTGATCGGGCCGGTGAAGGAATGGCGCGTGCCAGCCATGATGTCCGTCCGCGCCTTCTCGGCCAGTTCGACCACATCCTTCGGGATGGCCGGGTTGTAGGGGGCGAGGTACAGCAGGCCGGCCTTGAAGCCGCCCCAGGTGTCCTTGGACTTCCAGGTGCCGTCCAGCACCTCCTTGGTGCGCTCCAGGTAGTACGGCGACCAGTCGTCGACGATGGCGGTCAGGTGCGCCTTGGGCCCGAAGCGCGTCATGTCGGACGATTGGCCGACGGCCCACAACCCGCGCTCCTGCGCCAGTTGCACGGGGGCCGGGCTGTCGGTGTGCTGGACGATGACGTCCGCACCCTGGTCGGCCAGCGCCTTGGCGGCCTCGGCCTCCTTCGGCGGGTCGTACCAGGAGTTCACCCACACCACGCGCACCTCGGCCTTCGGGTTCACCTCGCGCAGCGCCAGGGTGAAGGCGTTGATGCCGCTCACCACCTCGGGGATCGGATACGACGCGATGTAGCCGATGACGTTCGATTTGGTCATCTTGCCGGCGATCAGGCCGACGACCGTGCGCCCCTCGTAGAAGCGCGCCGAGTAGGTGGCGACGTTGGCCGCGCGCTTGTAGCCGGTGGCGTGCTCGAACTTCACGTCGGGATAGCGCTGCGCCACCTTCAGCGTCGGGTTCATGAAGCCGAAGGAGGTGGTGTAGATCAGCTTGTGGCCGGACGCGGCGAGCTGGTCGATGACGCGCTCGGCATCCGCACCCTCCGGCACGTTCTCGACGTAGGTGGTGGTGACCTTGGAGCCCAACTCCTTCTCCACGGCCAGGCGGCCCTGGTCGTGCTGGTAGCTGTAGCCGTGGTCGCTGATCGGGCCGACGTAGACGAAGCCGACCTTCAGCTTGTCCTGCGCCACAGCGGCTCCCGCGCCCCCCAGATAAACACTGGCCGACAGCGCCACCGCCGCCCCCGCGAGCCCCAGCAGGGCCTTGCCCATCGTCCGTCTGTTCACGTGAGTGCTCCCTGATTCGTATGGTTCGGCGCGGCCGCCCGTCCCGGCCTCAGGCTTCCGGATGGAAGACCTTGCCCAGGCAGGCCGGCGCGTTCAGGCGGATGCGGGTCACGTCCCGCGAGATCGCCACCAGGACGACGACGGTAGCCAGATATGGCAACATCGACAAGAGTTGCGACGACACCGCCAGCCCCATCCCCTGCGCGTGCAACTGCATGATGGTGACGCCGCCGAACAGCCAGGCGCCCAGCAGCACCCGCTCCGGCTTCCAGGTGGCGAAAACGACCAGCGCCAGCGCGATCCAGCCGCGCCCGGCGGTCATCCCCTCCGCCCACATCGGCGTGTAGGCCAGCGACAGGTAAGCGCCGCCCATGCCGCTCATGGCGCCGCCGAACAGCACCGCCAGGAAGCGGATGCCCAGCACCTTGTAGCCCAGCGCGTGCGCCGCCGAATGGTTCTCGCCCACCGCCCGCAGCACCAGCCCGGCGCGCGTGCGGTACAGGAACCAGGACACCGCCGGCACCAGCGCCAGCGCCAGATAGACCGGCAGGTCGTGCCCGAACAGCGCCGGCCCGACGATCGGCAGGTCCGACAGGCCGGGGACGCGCAGTTCCGGCACGTCGGGGATCGGCCGCCCCACGTAGCCCTGCCCCACCAGCGACGCCAGCCCGACGCCGAACAGCGTCAGCGCCAGCCCCGTCGCCACCTGATTGGCCAGCAGCAGCAGCGTCAGCACGCCGAACAGCGCCGCCATCACCGCCCCCGCCAGCGCCGCCCCGGCAAAGCCCAGCGTGTGGCTGCCGGTGTTCACCATGACGATGAAGCCGATCACGGCCCCCGCCAGCATCATGCCTTCCACGCCCAGGTTCAGGACGCCGGACTTCTCCACCACCAGCTCGCCGAGTGCTGCGTACAGGAGCGGCGTCGCCGCCGTGATCATGGCGGCCAGCACCGGCCCGAGGATCAGCAACCCTTCGCCGTTCATGCCGTCACCCTCTTCGCCCCGAAGCGCACGCGGTAGCGGATCAGCACGTCGGTCGCCAGCAGGAAGAACAGCAGCATGCCCTGAAACACCCCGGTGATCGCCTTGGGCAGGCCCAGGCCGATCTGCGCCGCCTCGCCGCCGATGAAGGACAGCGCCATCAAGAGGCCCGCCAGCAGGATGCCCACCGGGTGCAGCCGCCCCAGAAAGGCGACGATGATCGCCGTGAAGCCGTAGCCGGGCGAGATGCCCGGCGTGATCTGCCCGATCGGCCCCGCCACTTCGCCCAGCCCCGCCAACCCGGCCAGCCCCCCCGACAGCAGCAGCGTCAGCCAGACGATGCGCTTCTCGTTGAAGCCGGCGTACCCTGCGGCGGCCGGCGTCAGGCCGATGACGCGGATCTGGAAGCCGATGAAGGTGCGGCTCATCAGCACCCAGCCGCCGGCCACCGCCAGCAGGGCGAACAGCGCGCCCAGGTGCACGCGCGTGCCCTCGACCAGCACCGGCAGCACCGCCTCCGGCTCGAACATCCGCGATTCCGGAAAGGCGAAGCCGTCGGGGTCGCGGTACGGGCCGTTGACCATGTAGGTCAGCAGCAGCAGCGCCACGTAGGTCAGCATCAGGCTGGTCAGGATCTCGCTGGCGTTGAAGCGCACCTTGAGGAAGGCCGGGATCGCCGCCCACGCCATGCCGCCGGCGATGCCGCCCAGCACCATCAGGGGCAAGAGCCACCAGCCCCCCTCGCCATAGAACGCCAGCGCCAGCCCGCCACCCGCCAGCGCGCCCAGCGTCAATTGCCCCTCGGCGCCGATGTTCCACACGTTGGCGCGGAACCCGATGGCCAGCCCGACGGCGCACAGCACCAGCGGCGTCGCCTTCACCACCAGCTCGCCCAGGCCGCGCGCGGTGGTCAGCGGCTGGATGAAGAAGGCGTGCAGCGCCTTCACCGGGTCGAAGCCCAGCGCCCAGAACAGCAGGAACCCGCTGGCCAGCGTCAACGCCACCGCCAGCACGGGTGTCGCGTAGACCATGACGCGCGACGCCTGCCCGCGTGCTTCGAGGCGGATCATGGTTGCCGCACTCCGCAATCCTCACGCCACACGGTATCACGCCACACGGCCCACCTCCTCGTCGTCGGCGGCGGTGCCGAACAGGCCGCCCATCAGCAAACCGATCTCCTCCACCGTGGTGTGGTGCGTCGGCCGGCTCTCCGACAGGCGGCCATGGAACAGCACGGCGATGCGGTCGCTCAGCACGAACAGCTCGTCCAGGTCCTGGCTCACCACCAGCACCGCCGCCCCGCCGCGCGCCAGGTCGATCAGCGCCTGATGGATCGCCGCCGCGGCCCCCGCATCCACACCCCACGTCGGCTGGCCCACCACCAGCAGCTTCGGCTTCTGCAATATCTCGCGGCCGATGATGAACTTCTGCAGATTGCCGCCGGACAGCGAGCGCGCCTCCGCCCGGTGCCCGCGCGACACCACGTTGAAGGCGCCGATGATGCGCTCGGCGTAGGAGCGCGCCCGGCCGAAATGCACCAGCCCGCCACGCACCAGCGGCTCGCGCGCGTAACCGGACAGCAGCGCGTTCTCCGACAGGCTCAGCTCCGGCACGGCACCACGGCCCAGCCGCTCCTCCGGCACGAAGGCGAAGCCCAGCTCGCGCCGCGCACGTGGGCCCAGGTGGCCGACGGGGCGCCCGTCGATGCGGATGGCGGCCTCGTCGGCGACCAGCACTTCGCCGCTCAGCGCCGCCATCAGCTCCGCCTGCCCGTTGCCGGCCACGCCGGCGATGCCCAGGATCTCCCCCGCCCGCACTTCCAGCGACACATCGACCAGATTGGTGGCGAAGGGGTTATCGGACGTGGTGGCGAGGTGCCGCACCTCCAGCCGCGGGGCGCCCGCCACCGGCGCCCCGGCACGGTCCGGCGTCGTCAGCTCCGCGCCGATCATCATCTCGGCAAGGCTGCGCGCGGTCTCCTGGCGCGGGTTGCAGGTCGCCACCACCTTGCCGCCGCGCAGCACCGTGGCGCGGTCGCAGATGGCGCGGATCTCCTCCAGCTTGTGCGAGATGTAGAGGATGGTGCAGCCCTCGGCCGCCAGCCGCTTCAGCGTCTCGAACAGGCGCGTCACTTCCTGCGGCGTCAGCACCGAGGTGGGCTCGTCCATGATCAGCAGGCGCGGGTCCTGCAACAGGCAGCGCACGATCTCCACCCGCTGCCGCTCGCCCACCGACAGGTCGAAGACGTGCCGCCCGGGATCGAGCGCCAGCCCGTAGCGCTCCGACACCGCGCGGATCCGGGCCGCCAGATCCTTCATCGGCCCCGGCGCTTCCAGGCCAAGGGCGATGTTCTCCGCCACCGTCAGCGTGTCGAACAGGGAGAAGTGCTGGAACACCATGCCGATGCCCAGCCGGCGCGCGGCGTGCGGCGAGGGAATGGTGACCTCCCGCCCGTCCCATTCGATGGTGCCGGCGTCGGCGTGCAGGACGCCGTAGATGATCTTGACCAGCGTGGACTTGCCGGCGCCGTTCTCGCCCACCAGCGCGTGCACCTCGCCCGGCAGCAGCGTCAGGTCGACGGAATCGTTGGCCAGCGTTCCGGGAAACCGCTTGGTGATTCCACGAAGTGCCAGGCGAGGCGGCGGGGCGGTCACGGGGGCGTGGCTCACGGGCGGTTGGCATCAGGCAAAGGCATGACCACTAAGCCCGTGCATTCCGCCGCCGTCAACACCTCTGGGAGCCGCGAATCCGTGGGCGGCCATCGCCTACCTCGGTATGTCATGCTTCCGGCACCGTCGATCCGTAAGGAGCCGCGCCAACCCATACCGATCATGCTTCCGATACGCTGCGGCGCCACATCGCTTTGCGCATGATAGTGCCGCACCGGTGGCAAGGCGCAAACCCAACAACCGGCAATCGGTTACGTGACAAATATGTATAGACTTCGTACTATGTATTCGAAGCTCGTGTGACGCTCATCGATCTGCCGACCGGCCGACCACAGGGCGGTGTCTACCAGCGCGAGCGCCCCAGGGGGTGCCGGTCGCGGAACGGAGGGGAAAAGCTATGAAGAACTGGAAAGTCGCATGGCGGATGGCAGCCGGCTTCGCGGCCGTCATTGTCTTTTCCGGCTTGCTCGGGGTGTTCGCCCTCCTCCAGATGGACAATCTGGCGGACCTGACCGCCAGACTCTATCGCTATCCCCACACGGTGGCGGGCGCGGCGCTCAGGGCGGGCAGCAATCTCCTGACGATCCGAATCGGCATCGGCGATGCGCTGCTGTCCGACAGCGAAAAGGAGATCCGGCGTCTCTATGACGAGAGCAAGGCTCTGGAGAAATCCGCCTACGACAACTTCGCCATCATCAACGAGCGGTTCCTGGGCGACAAGGAGAAGTCCCGGCAGACCCTTCAGATGCTGAAGGACTGGATGCCGATCCGCGACGCCATCTTCGAGAACCTGCTCGCCGGCAACCGCGCGAAGGCCATGGAGATCAGGATCACGCAGGGGTCCGCCAAGGCGAACGAGGTCCAGAAGAACCTCGACGACTTCATCGCGTTTACCGCCAACACCGCCGCGCGCTTCAACAGCACGGCCGAGGCGACGCGCCAGTCGGCCATGACGTTCGTATCCGCCGCCCTGGCCGGCCTTCTGGTGGTCAGCCTGATCGTCGCGACGTTCATCACGCGCAGCATCACCCGGCCGCTCGGCAGCCTGAAGGCATGCATGCTGGAACTGGTGGGCGGAAACTACCGGATCACCGTTCCCAACCGCGACGCCACCAACGAGTTCGGCGAGATGGCCAGGGCCGTGGACGTCTTCAAGGACAACGCCATCGAGAAGGTGCGTCTCGACGAGGCCGAGAAGGCGGAGATCGCCGGCCGGGAAGCGCGCCAGCGCATGATCGAGGCGCACATCGCGGACTTCGACCGCACGGTGACGGGTCTGATTTCCGCCGTCGCATCCTCGGCCACGGACCTGCGCGGCACCGCGGAATCGATGTCGGGCACAGCCAGGGAGACGACCCGCCAGGCGTCCGCCGTCGCGGCGGCCTCCGCCCAGGCGACGGCCAACGTGCAGACGGTCGCCTCCGCGTCCGAGGAGCTGTCCAGCTCCATCCAGGAGATCGCCCGCCATGTCGGCGAGTCGGCGGCGATCTCCCAGGTCGCGGTTTCCGACGCCGAACGCACCAACAGGACCGTCCAGGGCCTTTCCGAGGCGGCGCGCAAGATCGGCGAGGTGGTCAACCTCATCACCAGCATCGCCGGTCAGACCAACCTGCTGGCGCTGAACGCCACCATCGAGGCGGCGCGGGCCGGCGAGGCGGGCAAGGGCTTCGCCGTGGTCGCCTCCGAAGTCAAGGCGCTCGCCAACCAGACGGCCCGCGCGACCGACGAGATCGCCCAGCAGATCACCGCGATCCAGTCGGCCACCGACGAGACGGTCGGCGCCATCGGCAGCATCGGCACGACGATCGGGCGCATCAACGAGATCGCCACCACGATCGCCTCGGCGGTGGAAGAGCAGAGCGCCGCAACGCGGGAAATCGCCCGCAACGTCCAGGAGGCGGCCACCGGCACCAACGAGGTGTCGAGCAACATCGAGGGCGTCAGCAAGGCCGCGTCCGAAGCCGGCACCACCGCGGCCCAGGTGCTCGACGCCGCCACCCGGCTCACCGAGCAGGGCGAACGGCTGCAGACCGAGGTCGGCGCGTTCCTGCGAAAGATCGCGACCGCCTGATGCCCCGCTCCGTCCCCCTTCTCCCGCGACGGGAAAAGGGGGACGGCGGGAGCGTCACCCCCGCCCGTAGGTGTCCTCCAGCCGCACGATGTCGTCCTCGCCGAGGTACGAGCCGGACTGAACCTCGATGATGTTCAGCGGCACCTTGCCGGGGTTCTCCAGCCGGTGCACCGTGCCCATGGGGATGTACACGGACTGGTTCTCGTAGACGAGGATCTGCTCCTCCCCCTTCGTCACCAGCGCGGTGCCCTGCACCACCACCCAGTGCTCGGCCCGGTGATGGTGCTTCTGCAGGCTCAGCCGCGCCCCCGGCGCCACGGTCAGGCACTTCACCTGGAAGCGCTCGCCGGCGTGCACGGACTGGTACGATCCCCAGGGGCGGTGCACCTTGCGGTGGCTCACCGGTTCGTTGCGGCCGGCCTTCTTCAGGCGCTCGACCACGGCCTTCACGTTCTGCGCGCGGTCGCGCCCGGCCACCAGCACGGCGTCCTCGGTCACCACCACCACGGCGTCGTCGATGCCGACCACCGCCGCCAGATGCCCCTCGCTGCGGACGTAGCAGTTGCGCGCGTCCTCGGTGACCACGTCGCCGATGGCGACGTTGCCGTCGCCGTCCTTGGCGCCGATCTCCCACAACGCCGACCACGCGCCGACGTCCGTCCAGCCCAGGTCGCAGGGCACCACGACGGCGGCGTCGGTGTGCTCCATCACGGCGTAGTCGATGGAGATGCCCGGCGCCTGCCCGAAGGCGTCGGCGTCCAGGCGCAGGAAGTCGAGGTCTTCGGAGCCCGCCTCGAGCGCCTGGCGCGCGGCGTCCAGCACCGCCGGGGCGTAGCGCTCCATCTCCGTCAGCAGCTTGCCGACCGGGAACAGGAACATGCCGCTGTTCCACACGTGCTCGCCCCCCGCCACGTACTGCTCGGCCACCGGGCGCTGCGGCTTCTCGACGAACTCGGCGACGCGGTAGGCGCCCGTCGGGCTCTTGAGCGGGCTGCCGCGCCGGATGTAGCCGTACCCGGTCTCCGGCGCCGTCGGCGTGATGCCGAAGGTGACGAGGTGCCCGGCGGACGCCGCCTGTGCCGCGGTCTCCACCGCGTCGGCGAAGGCGGCGAGGTCCTGGATCAGATGGTCGGCCGGCAGCACCAGGATCAGCGCGTCCGGGTCGCCGGCCTTCAGCGCGGCGACGGCGCAGGCGGCGGCGGTGTTGCGCCCCACCGGCTCCAGCACGATGGCGCCGGGGGTGATGCCGTTCTGGCGCAACTGCTCGGCGATGACGAATCGGTGTTCCTGGTTGCAGATGACCAGCGGCGGCGCGAATCGCTGCGAGTCGGTGACGCGCGCCGCCGTTTCCTGCAGCATCGAGCGATCCGGCGCGCACAGGTTCAGCAACTGCTTGGGATACAGCTCCCGCGACATCGGCCACAGCCGGACCCCCGCCCCGCCCGACAGCAGAACCGGAGTGATCTTGCGTTCCGTCCGTGTCTCGCTCATGCCTCGCACCGCTCCCAATGGACCTTTTCCCTAAATGGGCGCAGCACAGTGCCCGGTTTCAAGCGGAAAAGGGAAGCACCGCGCACCCGTTGGGCGTACCGCCCGGTTGCGACGGCCCTTGTCGAAAGGGGAAACCGCCGCCAACTTTGCACCGGACCTGAGCTGAGGAGGTGGGTATGGACGCGGCGACCGGCTATGCGATTCTGGACGGACGCGGGGTGCTGGCGATCGGCGGCGACGACCGGGTGGCCTTCCTGCAGGGGCTGGTGTCGAACGATGTGCGCGCCGTGGCGCCGGACCGGGCCGCCTATTCCCTGTTCCTGACGCCACAGGGCAAGTTCCTGCACGACTTCTTCCTTGTGGATGGCGCCCCCCTGGGAACCGACGCCCTTCTGCTGGACGCCGAGGGACCGCGCGCGGCCGACCTGCTGCGCCGCCTGAAGCCGTACAAGCTGCGCACCAAGGTGACGTTCGAGGACCGCGGCGGCGCCCACCTCGTGGCCGCCCTGATCGGCCCGGACGCCCTGTCCCGCCTGGGCCTGCCGGCGGAGCCCGGCGCGGCGCGGCCCTTCGCCGGCGGCGTCGCCTACACCGACCCGCGCCTGCCCGCGCTCGGCGCCCGCGTCCTCCTGCCCGGCGGCGACGCCCGCGCGGCGAGCGAGGCGGCGCTGGAGGCCGCCGGCTTCCCCCGCCTGGACGAGGTCGCCTACGACGCGCTGCGCCTTGACCTCGGCGTGCCCGACGGCAGCCGCGACATGGAGGTGGAGAAGGCCATCGCCCTGGAAAACAACCTGGACGCGCTGAACGCCATCTCCTGGGACAAGGGCTGCTACATCGGGCAGGAGCTGACGGCGCGCACCCGCTACCGCGCGTTGATCAAAAAGCGCCTGTTCCCGGTGAGGGTGGAGGGTCCGCTGCCCGAGCCCGGCACGCCGGTGCGGCTGGGCGAACAGGCGGTCGGCGAGATGCGCGGCGGACGCGGGACTCGCGCCCTCGCCCTCTTGCGGATTGAAGACGTGGAGCGCGCCGCGCAAGACCAGAACCTTGACTCACCCGTGTTCCGCGCTGGTCACAGCCTTGTCACGGCGACCCGACCACCGTGGTTCGCGGCGTGAATTACCGCCGCTGCGGGAAGGGGTGCTTCGAAAGAGAGAATTCCCGCCTGGGATGATTGGCCCCGACGGGTGTTGTTACGTTTGCCACCGGCAACGCAACACCATCGTAGAGGAGTCGACCATGCGGAAGGAATTGATCGCCGCGGTTTCCGTGCTCGCCCTGATGACCGGGACTGCGCTGGCGCAGAGCAGCACCTCGCCCGGTGCCGCCGGCTCGACGGCCGGTTCGACGAGCGGCTCGACCATGCAGAAGTCCGACCAGGACAGCACCGTGACCTCGACCGGCGGCGCGACCACCGGCACGACGGCCGGCGCGACCATGCCCGCCCCGGCCGCGACCACCACGGCCAGCGCCGACAAGATGCTGGGCAAGAACGTCTACGGCAAGGACGGCGAGAAGCTGGGCGAGGTCGAGGACATCATCCTCGACGGCGCCGACGGCAAGGCCAAGCAGTTGGTGATCTCGTCCGGCGGCTTCCTGGGCATCGGCGAGAAGCAGGTGGCCGTGGACTTCGACCAGGCCAAGTGGAACGCCAGCGAGGATCGCCTTGAGCTGTCCACCCTGACGCGGAACGACGTCAAGAGCATGGCCGAGTTCAAGTACAACGACACGATGACGTCGCTGAACAAGAACCGCAAGGCCGGCGACGCCCCGGCCCCCGCCGGCTCCACCACCGCCCCGCCGCGCCAGTAGGCACGGCCCGACCGCCACGGAGCGCGCCGCTGGCCATCCCCGGCGGCCGCCCCTTCCAGGCAAGACACCCCCTGCGGCCATCCCCGCGGGGGGTGTTGTTTGTGGGGGGCGCGCCATCTTAGAGCAAAAGTCGTTTGCGGCAAAATCAGCCGCCGTACATGCTAAAAGGCGCTCGCCTATATGAAATTTTGCGCCCTTTGCATCCACTGTGCACTGCTCAACCCGCCCCCGCTCAGATTTTCATTATTATCTTCAGATAAGTTATCAACAGGCGATCTGCTACCAATATATTTACATAATTTTACTTCCTGTGATTAAAATTTGTATGTGCACATATGATCCTGGCGTAGCCCGGCAAAAAATTAATTTGCCGCTCACTGTCGGTCATCTGACCACAAACCGTAGAATTGGCAGCGACAACCCCTTCTTTGGATTGTTGACCCAGACCACTTTCTCGATATATTATATATTTAGTTAGCTATAGCGCGCAACTGGGAACCCAGCAAAATTCTTCGGTTGTGAGCGGGCTTACCGGTCAGCGCTTCGCTGCAAAAGCTTAGTTGGAACCCTCGCATAGCATACATGCAAGCAATTACTCTGAGGAGTACAACAAATGATGCCATTTGCCACCGAATTTCCGGCAAAAGCCGTGCCAAACTCAGCGGCATTTGTTGCTCAGGTCGTGTCATGGTTGCGCGGGACAAATTACAGCACCGTTCTTGATGGGGCGAGCGAGGCCGATTTGGATGGAGAGGCACCGATAATTCGAGCGCCTAGCGGCGAAGAGTTGCGCCTCAGAGTACTGTCTCAAGACGGCAGGGAACAAGCAATAGGCTTCCGCCATGATTTTCCCGATACAGAGGGCCGACTTTGGCGAACCGAGATGGTCGTACGCAGAGGCACTGCGGTTAACGGTCAGGATATTAGCCGCTTACGTACACAATGCATTGCCCGAGAGGCAGGTGCACGGCTTGATACTCCACGCAAACCTTATCTAATTAAGTCAGTACTGCATGACGGATGGGGTGGAATTGATCGTTCCCTGGCCGTTTCGGATCAGCCGACTTGGCTAAGCGATGATGACGAAGCACTTGCACTGGCACAGGCCGTTACCGCCGGCGAAGCTAGCCGGTATCTTCCAGTAATATATGTGTCAGCAGCTGGACCTTCGCGCTGGTCTATAGAGAAAAATCAAATTGAGAAATTAGCTTATGATTTAGGCGGCGTCGCTCATGTCCTCACCGAACCCGACAGAAATTTTTCCTTCCGCTTGCGTGATGCAACCTCTGGACGGAATGTATATGGTGGGGCGATCGGTATTTCCCTCCCTGATCATGGCATAGTTCGCCGTTTTTTCTTGGCCGGCCGGCTAGCAGCGCCGCGAGAGCTGCTGGCTAGCTTGGGCGAGATCGCCTATGCGTTTCGCAGCCAAATGCCAGCTGAAGGCTGGGATTGGACAGAACTGCAAGAGCAAGCGTTACGACAGCATCGCGAACGTGAGCGCAATAGACTAAGTATTGGAGAGACGCAAGCTCTATACGATGAGGAAATTGCCAATCTTAAAGACAAAATTAGTGAACTTGCGGCTCAGATTGAGCAGTATAGCCTTGCCAATACGACTAAATCTGACGATTCATTGCTTTCTGATTTTATTATAAACCAGATAGGTCCAGAGATATACCCTGGCGAATTCATGGATCGACTTCGAGAAGCGGTGAAATCCAGGTGTGCAAGGGCCGATCAAGATGGACTGGACAAGCGTTCGAAAGCTGTTCTTCAGAAATTTTCTACGTTGCCGCCGTCAGCCGGTCTCTCCGAACTACTTGAAGATCTTAAGCGTTCGACCAAGGACCCGAACCGACTCGTCAGCCAATTGACCGATCTGCTTAGCCGTCACGGCTATCAAGAGAAGGCGCGCAACAAGCATGTACGGCTCGAGCCTCAAATGGGTTTCGAAGGGCTAGATACAATCACTGTACCAACGACGCCAAGTGATACACGGGGCCTCACAAATTTGCGCAAACAGATCGAGCGGACACTTGGCATCAACAAGCTTGTAGATTGATCAGATTTGCGCGAGGAGGCCTATGCAACTTACGGTTTCGGCGTTTCAACCGGATGCATCCGCCCTAGAAACGCGGGAGGTGGCCGAATGTGCCCCCCCGCAAAGCGTATCATCCCGTATCATCCGGTAACATTCACTCCGCCGCCCCGCGCGCGGCCTGTCCATGAAGCAACGGGCGGCGACGAACTCGTGGCTCAGGCAGGCACGACGCCTGATGGCCTCGGGGTCCTCGCCCACCACTACCCACCCCCACGTTCAGGACTCTTTCCTACCGCGCGTCCTGTGGCATAAGGGGCCCGCAACGCCACGGGAACCCAGCCGCACATGATTCGCTTCGACAACATCAGCAAGCAGAACAGCCACCGTATCCTTTTCCTGGACGCTTCCGCGGCGCTGAACAGGGGTGAGAAAGTCGGGCTCGTCGGGCCCAACGGAG
>DASPIO010000029.1:0-13506 GCA_035629155.1 Azospirillum sp.
CTTGGCGACGTTGCCGATGCCGGCCGCGGTGTTGTTGATCGAGGCGGTGTTGGCGCCGCCGAACAGGCCGCCGCCGAACTGCTTGGTCATCGCCTGCTGGACGGCGACGTTGCCGATGCCGGCGGCGGTGTTGTTGGCGGACACGACATTCTGGGCCATGGCGGGAGCCGACAGGCACAGCACGGCGGCGGCGGCGAGCAGGGTGTGGCGGATCATGGGGTGGTTCCTTCCGGTGAGTGGGGCGGGGCTCTCGGGCCCGGCGCGTTGTCGATGGCCAGACCCTACCCGCGCCCCGCAACCGCCGCTGTGAGCCGCGCCACAAACCCGCACAGATCACGCCAACGCCGATCGCACCCGTGCCGATCACCTGGGCAGCGTCTCCTGGCGGTAGCGGGCCAGGGCGGCCTCCAGAAGGCGCGGCGTGACCGGCTTGTGCAGCAGCCCCAGGCCGTGCCGCACCGCGTCGGTCTGCGGCTCCGGCCCGATCTCGCCGGTCACGATGATGCCGGGAACGTCCGCGCCGCACATCTCGCGGATGCGCACCACGGCCTCCGTGCCGACGCGCCCTTCGCGCAGGCGGTAGTCGGCCAGCACGATGTCCGGCCTCCGGCCGGCAGCCCGCAGCCGCTCCACCGCCTCGTCCGTGGAGGCCGCGGTCAGAACCTCGTAGCCCCATTCCTGAAGCATGCTCTTCAGCGCCAGCAGGACGATGATGTCGTCGTCGACCGCAACCGCGAAGCGTTCGCTGCCGGTCGCCGGATCGGGGGGCACCGAAGCGGCGGGCGGCGGGACGGCCGCGCGCGGCGGACCGGCGGCCAGCGGGACCTCGACCGTGAAGACGGAGCCTCCCCCCGGCCGTGACCAGGCCCGCACCGGGTGATCGAGCAGCACCGACAGGCGGCGCACGATGGCGAGCCCCAGGCCCAACCCCAGCGCGCGGTCCCGTTCCGGGTTGCCGACCTGATAGAACTCCTCGAAGATCCGCCCAAGCTGGTCGGGCTGAATGCCGATGCCGGTGTCGCGCACCTCGATCCGCAGCCACTCCCCCTTGACCGTGCAGGCGAGCGCCACCGTCCCCTTCGGCGTGTAGCGGATGGCGTTCTCGATCAGGTTGCGGAGCATGCGGCCAAGCAGAACCCGGTCGCTGCGGACCAGGGCGTCGCACGGCCCCACCCGCCACGCCAGCCCCTTGGCCTGGGCGATCGGCATGTAGGCGGCGGCCAGCGGCCCGATGATCTCGCCGACGGGAACGTCCTCGAACTGCGGCTGCACGATGTCGGCATCGAGACGCGACACGTCCAGCAACCCGTCCAGCAACCCCTTCAGCGCGTCGAGACCCTGCTGCAGCCGGTCCAGCGTATCGCGCCCCGCGGGGTCCGGAACGTGCCCCCGCAGCACCTCGGCGAACAGCAGGATGGACTGCATCGGCTGGCGCAGGTCGTGGCTGGCCGAGGCCAGGAAGCGGCTCTTGGAGCGGTTCGCCTCCTCAGCCAGCTCGCGCGCGCGGCGGATGTCGTCCACGTCCATGGCGGTGCCGACCCACGCGACGATCCGCCCGTCCTGGCGCAGCGGGCTGACGCGGCAGATGTGCCAGCGGTGGACGCCGTCGGCGCGCCGCAGGCGCAACTCGTACTCGTAGGGTTCGCCGGCGGCGATGGCGCGTTCGCGGAGATCCTGGACGCGCTCGCGGTCATCGGGATGGACGGGATCCCAGCGCGTGCCCTCGACCGTCTCCTGCCCGGTGTAGGTCCGCCAGGCCAGGTTGAAGAACTCCGCGACGCCGTTCGGGCGGTTCACCCACATGAGCTGCGGCGCGTTCTCCACCAGCGCGCGGAAGCGCTCCTCGCTGGCCCGCAGCGCCTCCTCCGTCCGCTTGCGACCCGTGACGTCGCGCGCCACGCCGACGAGCCCGATGATGGTCCCGTCGGCGTCCCGCAGCGGGGTCTTCGCCGTGGAGAAGGCGCGCGGACCGTCGATACCGGCCGTCGGGATATACTCCTCGATGGTCTCGCTGCGGCCGGTCGTCATGATGCGCCGGTCGGTCGCCCTGATCCGGGCCGCGGCGTCGGCGGGAAGCAGCTCGGCGTCCGCGCGGCCCACGACCTCCTCGCGGGTGCGCCCCAGGGCCTTCGCGGTGGCGGAGTTGACCGCCACGTACCGGCCATCGGGATTCTTCACGAAGATCGGGTCGGTGGTGCTTTCCAGCACACCCTCGAACAGGGCGTGGCCCTGGCGCAGGGCCCGCTCGGCCGCCTTGCGGCGCGACACGTCGCGCATGATGCCGGTGAAGTACCGCCGGCCGCCGACCCGCCACTCGGCGATGGACAGCTCCAGCGGGAACGTCCGGCCGTCGCGGTGGCGCCCCTCGACCTCGCGGCCGATGCCGATGATCCGGCGCTCGCCGGTGCGCAGGTAGTGGTCGATGTACTGCATGTGCCGCGACGCGTCCGGCTCCGGCATCAGCAGGGAGACATCCCGGCCGATCGCATCGGCGGCGGCGTAGCCGAAGATCCGTTCGGCCGCCGTGTTGAAGGACTGCATCACGCCCTGTTCATCGATGACGACCATGGCGTCCACCGCGGTCTCGACGACCGCGCGGTAACGCGCCTCGGCCTGCTCGGCGGCGGCGCGGGCCTCGGCCTCGGCCTGCCGGGCCGCTTCGGCGCCCCGCCGCGCCGCCTGGATCTCCAGCTCGTGCATGACGATGCGGGCGAACTCCTCCAGGTCGCGCCGGGCTTCTTCGCTGAACTCCGGATGCGGCTGGTGGTCGATGACGCAGAAGGTGCCGAGCAGCAGCCCCTCCGGCGTCCTCAGCGGCGCTCCGGCGTAGAAACGGATGAAGGGCGGGCCGGTGACGAGGTCGTTGTCGGCGAAGCGCTCGTCCCGCGTGGCGTCATGCACCACCATGACCTCGTCCACCAGGATGGCGTAGGCGCAGAAGGCCAGCCGCCGGGGAACATGCGGCGCCTCGAAGCCGTAGCGCGACTTGAACCACTGCCGGTTCTCGTCGACCAGGCTGACCAGCACCGTCGGCATCCGGAAGTGGCGGATGGCGAGCTGCGTCAGGCGGTCGAACACCGGGTCCGGCGGCGTGTCGAGGATGCAGTAGCCCTTGAGCTTGGTGATCCTGGCAAGCTCGTTCAGGGGCCATGGCGGTTCGGTGGCGCTCAATGGGTGCCGCACTCAGGAGAATCCAATGTCCACACTCCCATCATGCAACAACCGAGCGCGCGAATCGGCCATTCGTGCGGTGAATGGAGGCATGGTTAATGGCCGACTTGCGCATTCGGTTGCTGCGTGTCCGTTCGGGGCGTGCGCTCGTTGGTTGAAATCGGGGTTGAAATCGGGGTTGAAATCAGGCTTCGGAGGGTGTGGGGTGCCGGCGCCTCGCGGGCCAGCCGTTCGACCTCATCCCGGCGGCGGGCCGTCAGCGCGGGCTTCTATGCCTTTTGTTTTATGCCTATCGGTGTATAGTGTGCGGGGCCGCCGCATGGTCGCGTCGGAAAGACCGGCACGACACGGACGTCGACAAGCCCTTGGGGCGCACCGCCGAAAGGAACCCACGCCATGCTGACGCTCGCCTACCGAAGCGAGAGGGCGCGGCCGCTGTCGGCGAACGAGCTTGCGGAACTCTGCCTGCTCAGCGCGCGCAAGAACCAGATGCTGGGCGTCACCGGGTTCCTCGTGCACTTCGACGGCATCTTCCTGCAGATCCTCGAAGGACCGGCGGACGCGGTCGATACGCTGTTCGCCACGATCGCCGTGGACCAGCGGCACCGGCACGTCGAAATCCTCCTGCGCGAGGATTGCGAGGGCAGGCGCAACTTCGCCTTCTGGGCCATGAACCTCGGCCCGCTGGACGACCCCGCCTTCCGCGCGCGGGTGCTGCCGGGCGACATGTCCGGGGAGGCGTTCGCGGCCCGGTCCCGCGATCCCGACACCACGCTGGACGTGCTGATGCGGGCCTACACGGAGGCCTGCATCCTGTCCCACGTCGATCCGGCGGCACACGACCTGACCAGCGGCACCATTCCCGCCTGGATCCTGCCGGTCCACATGGGTCAGCACCCGCGGGCCTGACGCCGGAACACGAGAGGGGGGCGGAGGCGCGTCCCGGCCAAAGCGTGCAGGCCAGGATCCACGGCAGCCCCTGGCCGGAACACGATGCCCGTATTACGGTGTTGAATGCAGGCCCGGAGCGTACGGCTTGCGGATGTCAACCACGGCGGGATGGAGCCTTTCCCTTGAGCACCGGATTGATCGCACTGCTCGACGACGTCGTCAGCTTGGCGAAGGTAGCCGCCGCGTCGCTGGACGATGCCGCCGGGCAGGCCTCGCGCGCCAGCGTCAAGGCGGCCGGCATCGTGGTGGACGACGCCGCGGTCACGCCGCGCTACGTGGTCGGCTTCGCGGCGGACCGCGAACTGCCGATCATCGGCAAGATCGCCGTGGGCTCGTTGAAGAACAAGCTGGTGTTCCTGCTGCCGGCGGCGCTGGTGCTCAGCTTCGCCGCACCCTGGGCGATCACGCCGCTGCTCATGATCGGCGGCGCCTTCCTGTGCTACGAGGGGGCGGAGAAGGTCTACGAGGCGCTGTGGCCGCACGCCGAACACCGCGGCCACGGCGGCGAGATCCCCGGCGTCAGCACGGACGCCGGCCGGGACGCCAAGCGGATCGAGGACGAGAAGGTCGCCGGCGCCATCAAGACGGACCTGATCCTGTCGGCCGAGATCATGGCGATCACCCTGTCGACCGTGGCCGCCGAAACCTCGTCCTTCTGGTCGCAGGCGTTCATCCTCGCCATCGTCGGCATCGGCATCACGCTGATGGTCTACGGCGTGGTGGCGCTGGTGGTGAAGGCGGACGACGCGGGCGTGGCGCTGGCGACGAACGAACGCCCGGCCTCCACCCTGCTCGGCCTGCGGCGGGCGGGCGATGCGCCGCCGGGCGGCGCCGACCGGGCGTTGCGCCCGGTGACCCAGGGACTGGGGCGCGGGCTGGTGGTCGGCATGCCGGTCTTCCTCAAGGTGCTGGCGCTGGTGGGCACGGCGGCGATGCTGTGGGTCGGCGGCGGGATCATCATCCACGGGATGGAAGGCTATGGCATGGCGGCGCTGGGCCACGCCATCCACGACGTGTCGGTGGCGGCGGGGCACGCCGTGCCGGCGGTCGCCGGCTTCATCGAGTGGTTCGTGGCCGCCGCCGCGTCCGGCGTTTTCGGCCTCGTGGTCGGCGCGGCGCTGATCCCGCTGGTCCACAAGGTGGCGCTGCCGGTGCTGGCGAAGGTCAGGGGATAGATGCGTGGAGGATCACGCCGCCCAGATCCGCAGTTCCCCGGCGACGCGGTCGAGCACCGGCCGCCAGTCGTCGAGGCGCGGCTGGCGGAACACGCGAAGGCCGGGGTACCATGGCGAGTCCTCGCGTCCGGCGAGCCAGCGCCAGCAGCCGTCGAAGCGCGACAGAAGCCACACCGGCCGCCCGAGCGCGCCGGCCAGATGCGCCACGGACGTGTCGACGCTGATGACGAGATCGAGGCGCCGGATGATCCCCGCCGTGTCGGCGAAATCCTCCACCCCGTCCATGGGATCCATCATGCACCCGTCGAAAGGGGCCTCCCGCGCCTGTTCGGCCGCCGTGCCCTTCTGCAGGCTGTAGAGCCGCACGCCCGCCACGTCCAGCAACGGCGCGAACGCCTGGAGCGGAATGCTGCGGCGGCGATCGGCGAAGCTCCAGCGGCGATCCTCGGGCCGCGGCTCCCCCGACCACACAAGGCCGACGCGCCGTGCGCCATCGTCGGGAAAGAACCGGTCGAAGCGTTCGTCACCGGGGAACCGGTCCGCCATGTAGGGTATGGCCGCCGGGACGGTGGAGACCTCCGTGCGGAAGATCAGGGGCAGGCTCAGCATCGGGCAGATCAGGTCGAAGGCCGGGGCCTCTCCCAGGGGGTGGGCCGCCGCCACGCCGGGCACGGTCGCCACCAGCCGGACCAGGGCCGGCGGGCATTCCACGATCACCCGCCCGCCGCGCGCCGCCACCAGCGGGGCGTACCGCACGAATTGCAGCGTATCGCCGTGCCCCTGCTCCCCGTACAGCAGGATCGTCCGGCCCTCCAGCGGCTCTCCCCACCAGCGCGGCCGCCCGCGCTCGGGGAAGACCACGTTCGCCTCGAAGCGCCATTCGAACTCCCGCCACCCCTCGGCGAACCGGCCGGCAAGGAGGAGCTGGTGCGCCAGATTGCAGTGGGTGTGGGCGTCCTCCGGCGCCAGGGCCAGGGCGCGCCGGTATGCATCGATGGCCTGCCCGTTCAGGTCCTGGTCGGCCAGGGTCACCGCCATGTTGTACCAGGCCTCCGTTCGCGCCGGGGCCACCGCGATCGCCGCTCGGTACAGGTCCACGGCGTGCGCGAACGCCCCTGCCCCCTTCACGGCGTTGCCCAGCCCGAACCACGCATCGGCGTTCAGCGGCTCGCGGGTCAACACGCGGTGGAACGCCCGCCGGGCTCCGGCGAAGTCCCGCAGGCCGAAGCATAGCTGGCCGATCTCCAGGTCCGCCCGCACCAGATCGGGCGCGATGGCCCCGGCACGGCGAACGGCGGCCAGCGCCTTGCCCCCCTGCCCGGCATCGCGCAACGCGATGCCCAGGTTGAACCAGCCCACCAGCCAGT
Organism: Azospirillum sp.; assembly: GCA_035629155.1. Taxonomy (GTDB): domain Bacteria; phylum Pseudomonadota; class Alphaproteobacteria; order Azospirillales; family Azospirillaceae; genus Azospirillum. Next base: position 6,665 of record DASPIO010000029.1, read on the forward strand.
CCGGGCGCAGCGCGAGCGCCATCCGATAGAGCGCCGCGGCCTCATTCGGCTGGCCGTCGTCGGCCAGCGCATCGGCGGCACCGCCGAAGGCGTCCGCCTGCTCGGCTTCGTCGGCGCGGGCCAAGGCCTTTTGCAGATTGCCGCGATAGGTCGCCGAACCGGGATTGAGCCCCACCGCCTGCGCCATGAAGCGGACCGCCGCCCCGGCGCGGCCGGTCTGCGCGCACACCACGCCGGTCAGGTGCAGTGCGTCCGGATGGTTCGGGTGCCGCGCCAGGAGGGCCGCGTAGGCCCGCTCCGCTTCCGCAAGCCGGCCGGACTGGTGCAGGCTTACGGCCGCGCGCAGGGCGTCGTTGATGTCCATGGCCGCGATCTTCAGAAATGCGCCCCGAAAGGTCAACCCGCAAGAGCGTGGCTTCCACCCGCACGCCGGCACCGGCAGGGCGGTCGGCATCGGGAGATGCCGTCATTTCAGGCTCTCCAGCCAGGCGGCCATGGCGCGCAGCGTCTCGCCGTCCAGGGTGCCGAAGGACGGCATGCGGTTCTCCGGCTTCAGGTGCTGCGCCCCGGCGATCCAGCCGGCCAGCGCGCCGACGCCGTTGGGGAAGGTGCCCGCCGCCAGCGATGGCCGGCTGCCGACGTGCGTCAGATCCGGCCCGCGCGTGCCGGCGGCCGGGGTGCCGCGCACCGCATGGCACTCCCCGCAGCCGGCCTTCAGGAAGGCGTCGCGCCCGGCAACCAGGACCGGATCGGCGGGTTCGGGCGCCGGCCTGCCCTGCCCGGCCAGCCAGTCGGCGAAGCGCGCGGGGGGCAGCACCGTCACGTCGAAGGCCATCCGGGTGTGCTGGGCGCCGCAGTACTCGGCGCACTGGCCGCGGTAGGTGCCCGGCCGGTTGGCGGTCAGCGTCAGCCGGTTCACGTGGCCGGGGATCATGTCGATCTTGCCGGCAAGGTTGGGGATCCAGAAGCTGTGGATGACGTCGGCGGTGGTGACGACGAACTCGACCGGCCGGCCGGCCGGGATGACGATCGCGTTGGCGGTAAGGATTCCCTCGGGATAACGCACCTCCCACCACCACATGAAGCCGACCACCTCGACGCGCAGCGTGTCCGGCCCGCCGGGTGCCGACAGCCGGCGGGCGACGCCGAACTCGTAGACCTGCAGCACGGTCAGCGTGACGACGGGAAACAGGATGCCGCCGCCGTAAACCCAGGCGCGGCCACCGGGGAACCGCTCCGGCCGGGCCAGCACGGCGTAGAGCGCCAGCGCCATGACGGCGGCGAAGATGGCGCCACCGCCGATGAACAGCACGAGCGACAGGTCGTACACCGCCGAAGCATGGTCCGCCCCCGGATCGAGCGCCGATTGCGGCCCTCTGCCCATCCCCTGCCCTCCGCTTCGCCGTGTCCGCCCTGGGCACGTCAACTCACCATGAGCGTGGGTGTTCCCGTGCCCATGCGGGGGAGCCCGGCAACCATCGGCGGGATGCGCCGTTCCCTCCCCGGACGGTGGAGGCGCGGAAGGGAGGACGGTATGGCCGGAGTGCTCTGGCTCCTGGTGCCGCTGCTGGCGGCCTGCGGCGAGGCGGAGCCGCCGCCGCACCTGCGCGTGGCCGGCGGCGACGCGGAGCGCGGCCGGACGGCGATCCTGGCCGAGGGATGCGTGACCTGCCACGCGATCCCCGGCGTCCCCGGCGTCCGCGGCATGGTGGGGCCGCCGCTGGACGGCTTCGCCGGACGCACCTACATCGGCGGCGTGCTGCCCAACACGCCGCCGTACCTCGTGGCCTGGCTGCGCGACCCGCCCTCCTTCGCGCCGGGCACCGCCATGCCCAATATGGGCCTCAGCGCCGACACCGCGCGCGACATCGCCGCCTACCTCTACACGCTCGGGCCGGCGGGCGCGCCGCCGCCGGGCAGCACGGGGCTGTGGGAGGGACGCTAGTGGTCCGAATCAGACGGGTGGTGAGGCAAGTATCCGCCGAATGCGCACGTGAAGCAGGGTTCTGGACTGGGTATTATCTAAGATGTCGGCCCAAGCCGCCCTAGCCGGAAGCTTCAGGGGGACGCCATGCCAGCTTATTTGATCGTGGAACACAAAGTCACCGACGCCGCTAAGTTTGAGTTATACAGAAGCCAAGTCGTGCCAATGATCCAGCGCTACGGCGGCCGATACATGACACGCATCGGGAGCCATAGAATTTTAGAAGATGCGCCTTGGCGGCCTGAGCGGGTGGCTGTAATCGAGTTTCCTGACATGGCTGCGCTGGACGCCTGGTACAATTCACCGGAATACCAACCACTCATCGCCCTCCGTCAGGAGGCGGCGATTGATATGCTGATCGCGCTGGAAGGGGCGTGAATTCATCAAGCGCTTGAAGGCATATTCGATACGCTCCGGCGGCACTTCCTGCTTCCCTCTTCTGGCGTGGGATGCGGCTGGAGAGAGGGCGATGTGCGGCACGGACGAACGCAGCAAGGGTCTGTTCAGCTCCGTGAGTTGTTGAGGCCCGGAATCCGGCGCGCGCCTCTTGCCGGCGATGGTCAGAACGATCTTGTCGAGACGCCAGCGGGCGCCGCCGTGCATGAACGTGCGGCCATGGGGGCGATCCGTTCAGGCCAGCGTGTAGGTGATCCAGAACAGCGCCGCCACGCTGACCGTCGCCGCGAGCGGCGCGCGGCCACGGTACTCCCGCCATGCCTCCTTCATCAGGATCGCCGGCAAGGACGACGCGCCGTACACGGCACGGCACAGGGCGATGTCCTGGTACAGCGGCCGCAGTTCACCCCTGTTCTTCCGGCGGATCAGGGCGCGGTGGTCGATCAGGCCGGCAGCGGCCAGCTTGGCAAGCTGCCGCCCGTTCAGCGGACCGACGCTGCGTCCCTTTACGTCAAGAAAGTAGCCGTCGAACGTCGACGGCGCCCGTTGGCGACGCGCGCTCTTGAGAATTCCGGCCATGGATTTTTACCGTTTGAAGGACCGGACCGATGAAAGGACGATAGTTCCGCCCTACAGCGGCGACAATGTCGCAATTGTGATGAATTGTATCAAAATAATGCGCCGCCCGCGGTTGGGGCGCGGGATCAGCGCGTCAGCGAGAGGACTCCGGCCGCAAATCCGGCGACGATGCCGACCAGCGGGCGGGCGCGGTATTCCTCGATGGTGCCCTTGAGCGTGACCAGAGGGGCTCTGCTGCCGAACACGGCCTTGGCGACGTCGGGGTGGCGATACAACGGGCGAACGTCGCCCGTTCCCTGCTCGCGGACGAGGCTGCGATGGGTGATCAGTCCTTCCTTGGCGAGCGTGGGAAAATGCTCGGCCCGCAGCGGCCCGACGCTTTTCCCCCTCAACATCAGGTAGTACACTCCAGCCATCTTCCGCTCCCGGCGGCGCTCCGCGTTCCGGGTGCGCGCCCATACATATCATGATACTCCTTTGAACTCTTATGTTTCAAGCCCGTCATGACCGCCCGTCAGGGCGGCGGCCAGCGGGCGGCGGGCGTCGCCGGGGCGATAACGGCAGGCATTCTTAACCAGCGCCGGCTATCCTGGCCGGGAAGCGGCGCTGGTCGTACGGGGCGAGGCAGGTGTGCTGGAGTTCTTTCGCTATTTCGCCGAGGGCGTGGATCCGCTCAACATTGTCCGCTCGGTCAACGCGATCCCGAGCCTTCCGTGGTACAACCTGCTGTTCGTGCTGTTCGTCGTGGCACCTCTTGTGCGTTACCAGGGGCCGATGATCGCACTTTGGCTGGCGAACCTGTTTTTCCCTCAACGGCTGTTCCCGCCACCGCCCAAGCGCACCGGGCAGTTGCCACTCGTGTCGGTGGTCATCGCCGGACGCAACGAGGAGGCGGGCATCGCCGGGACGATCCGGTCGCTGCTGGCCTGCGGCTATTCCCGGCTTGAGATCATCTTCGTCGACGACTGCTCCACCGACCGGACGTTCGAGATCGCGCGGAGTTTCATCGGCACCGGATACGTCCGCTGCTTCCGCGCCGCGACCCATTCGGGAAAGCCCAGTTGCCTCAACATCGGCATCCAGCGGGCGCGCGGCGAGTTCATCGCCATCATCGACGCCGACGCCGACGTCCAGGTCGGCGCCCTGCACGAGATGCTGGCGTTCTTCGACGATCCGAAGATCGGCGCCGTGACGGCGCACCTGCGGGTCCGCAACGCCCAGGACACCTTCATCACCCGCATGCAGGAGATCGAGTACGCGTTCAACGTGGCGGCCAGCCGCCTGTGGCGCTCGCACCTGGGCATCCTGTCCATCATCGCGGGGGCCGGCGGGATGTTCCGGGCGACGGCGCTGCGGGCACTCGGCGGCTACGACACCGGGCTGGGCGACGACACCGACGTCACCATGCGCCTGCGCAAGGCGGGCTGGCGGCTGGCCTTCGCCCCCTACGCCGTCATCTGGGTGGACTGCCCGGCGACCTGGTCCGCCCTCGTCCGCCAGCGCAGCCGGTGGGAGCGGAACATGATCAAGATCCGCCTGCGCAAGCAGATCGACATCCTGCGCATTTCCCTGTTCGGCCTGAGCAACTTCGTGATGATGGCGGACCAGATCCTCGTCCGCTTCCTGGCGCCGCTGGGGTTCCTGGTGGGGCTGGTGTGGTTCATCGCGACGGACCCGTTCACCACCTCGCGGATCCTGACCTTCATGTTCTGGATCCACGTGTGGGTCACGGTGCTGCGCATGCTGGCCGCCAACGACATCCTGGGCGTCCCGCGCCTCGCCTGCCTGCCGCTCGCACCCTTCGTGCCGCTCTACCGCCTCGGCCTGAAGCTGTTCCTGCTGCCGCCGATCGTGAAGGAGCTGCTGCGCATCGGCCTGCGGCACGGCTATGTCCCGGAAAAGATCTGGCGCCAGACGCCGCACTGGTGACGGGGCCGGGTAGCAACGGACACTGTTGGCGAATTCCGGGGGCTACGCGGCGGCTTGTTGGAGAGCGGCGAACCGTGAGATGCGGGTTTTTGCCAGGGGCCGGTCAGTCCACCACGCGTCCAAGCGCACGATGTTGAGGGCGACGGCGGTCAGGATGTGCTGCAGGTGGGTCTTGGCCAGTCCGAGGTACCGGCATCGCCGCAGGTCGAAGAGTTGCAGGGCTTGGGCCAGCGTTCCCTCGACCCCGGCGCGGGCTGCGTAGCGACGGCGCCATTCCTCCGTTTCCTGTTGGCGGCGAGCATCCTGAAGCGCTTCATGCTCGGCGCGCGGCCGGAAGGTGAGATTCCGTGGGCTGGCTTTGGCCTGGGTGCAGTGCGCCCGCGCCGGGCAAGGGGTGCACGCTCGGAAGGGAAATCTGACGTGGACGACCGCGTTGCCCCAGTGGTCGGTCTTTGGTACCCAGGACGTAGCGGTCTGGCCTTGCGGACAGGTCACGGTCTGGGCGTCCCAGCCGATGGTGAAGGCGCTCAGGTCGTAGCCTTGGTGGGTCTTGCTCTGCCAACTGATATCGGGTCGGACCGGCCCCACGATCTCAATCCGGTGCTCGGCCTGACTGGCGATCAGCAACGGCGCATCGACGTAGCCGGCATCGAGAAAGTGCACCGCGGGCGCCACGCCGCGCGCCGCCAAGGCTGCGTGAATGGGCGCCGTGCGGTCGATGTCGCTGACCGGTGCCAGCGTGGTCTCGACATGGGTAATCAGGTGGGGCGCTTGGGCGTCGCAGGTTTCGCTGAGATGGACTTTGTACCCGACCCAGGTTGCGCTGCGCTTGTTGCCGTAGTGGGCCTCCACGTCATAGGGCGAATCATGCCGCTGGCTGGCCGGCGGCAACTCGGTTGCGGTCCGCCAGTGGACCTGGTCCTCTTCGGTGTAGAATTGGTGAACCCAGGTCCGGCGTAGCGCCTGAACCGTCGGCAGGGCGCGCAAGCCGATCGGGGCGTCCGCGGCATAGACGGCAGCCAGGATCTGGTGACCGTCGCGGCCGATCTGCTCCGCCAGAGCCGTGCGGGCGGCTCCCCCCTTGGGCAGCCGATACTCCTCGACCCGACGGCCATAGCGCTCGAACCAGTCGAGGGTGATCCGGTCGGTCAACCAAGCCGGTGCCGCCTCGGCCAGACTGTTCAATGCGGCCCGCAGCGTCTCGCCGACCGTTTCCAGACGGTTGAGCCCGCGGATGGCGGCCAGGACGTGAGTGGAATCGGTGCGCTGCCGGCCGCCGGCCTTCACCAACCCGGCTGTCTTGAGCCGCGTCAGCAAGGCGTCCAGCAGCAGCGTCTCCTGTTCCCCGGCGATCAACCGAGCCCGGAATTCGCTCAGCACGGAAAAGTCGAAGCCCGGATCGGTGAGATCCAAGCTGAGAGCGTATTTCCAGTCGATCCGCCCGCGCACGGCGTCGGCGGCCTGCCGGTCGGGCAACCCCTCCAGGAATTGGAGGACCGAAACCAGCGCCAATCGCCACGGCGCAACCGCCGGCTGGCCCCGCTGGGGATACAAGGCGGCGAACAGATCGTCTTGGTAGATCGTCCCCAATTCATCGCGGAGACGGAGAACAGCATTGCCCTTGGGAAAGGCGGCCCGCGCGACGGCCGCGGTCTGGTCGGGCACCGGCGGAATGCTCTGCGGTTTGAGCGACATGAGCGGCCCTCTGCCTTGAGGATGTCGCCTCAACAGCCGCCGCTCCCGTACCGTGACGGCACTCGTGGAATTCGCCAACAGTGTCAGCTGCTACTCGGACCCCGGCTCCTGGAGGGGGCACTAGCCCGGATAATTCACCAGAGCTGAAGCTGGGGCGGCGGGCGCGAGGTTAAGCCGCTGAATTCGTGTATGATTCTGGTGCTGAAGCAGTCTCACCACGGATCAACGGAGTTCACGCCCGCCATGGCCGAGAGTACCG
>DASPIO010000030.1:0-29515 GCA_035629155.1 Azospirillum sp.
TGCATCAAGGCGTCGCACCTGTTCAACCTGCTGGACGCGCGCGGCGTGATCAGCGTCGTCGAGCGCGCCGCCTACATCGGCCGCGTGCGCGCGCTGGCCAAAGCCTGCTGCGAGGCGTGGACCGCCGGAGGGGCCAAATAATATGCCCGAGCTTCTGATCGAATTCTTCTCCGAGGAAATCCCCGCCCGCATGCAGGCGCGCGCGGCCGACGACCTGAAGCGGATCGTCACGGAAAAGCTGACCGCCGCCGGCCTGACCTTCACCAAGGCGGAGGCGCACTCCACGCCCCGTCGCCTCGCCCTCGTCGTCGACGGCCTGCCGGAGCGCACCGCCGACGTGAAAGAGGAGAAGAAGGGCCCGCGCGTCGGCTCGCCGGAGCAGGCGGTGCAGGGCTTCCTGAAGTCCGCGGGCCTGTCCAGCCTGGATGCGTGCGAACAGCGCGACACCGGCAAGGGCGTCTTCTACTTCGCCGTCACCGAGAAGAAGGGCCGCGAGACGGCCGAGGTGCTGTCGGAAATCATCCCGGCGGCGATGGCCGAGCTGCCATGGCCGAAGTCCATGCGCTGGGGCTCCAGCAACGTGCGCTGGGTGCGCCCGCTGCACTCCATCATCGCCGTGTTCGGCGGCCGCACGCTGGACGGCTCGTTCTTCCTGGGCGAACGCCAGGGCTCGCTGGCCTTCGGCAACACCACCCGCGGCCACCGTTTCCTGTCGCCGGACGCCTTCGCCGTCGAAGGCTTCGCCGACTACAAGGAGAAGCTGCGCACCGCCCACGTCATCCTCGACCGCGAGGAGCGCAAGGCCAAGATCAAGGCCGACGCCGAGTCGCTGGCCGCCTCCCAGGGCCTGACCCTGTCGCCCGACGACGGGCTGCTGGAGGAGGTCGCCGGCCTCGTGGAATGGCCGGTCATGCTGATGGGCACCATCGACGAGGCCTTCATGGACGTGCCGGCGGAGGTGCTGATCACCTCCATGCGCACGCACCAGAAGTACTTCGCCGTGCTGGACAAGGCCGGCACGATGGCGCCGCGCTTCATCCTGGCCGCCAACATGGTGACGCAGGACGGCGGCAAGGCCGTGGTGGCGGGCAACGAGCGCGTGCTGCGCGCCCGCCTGTCCGACGCCAAGTTCTTCTGGGACCTGGACCGCAAGACGAAGCTGGAAGAGCGCGTCCCGGCGCTGGAGAAGATCACCTTCCACGCGAAGCTCGGCACGGTGGCCGAGAAGGTCAACCGCGTGCAGGTCCTGGCGGCCGAGCTGGCCCGCGCCATCGGTGCGGATGCCGACGCCGCGACCCGCGCCGCCCTGCTGGCCAAAGCCGATCTGGTGACCGAGGTCGTGGGCGAGTTCCCCGAGGTGCAGGGGATCATGGGCCGCTACTACGCGCTGGGCCAGGGCGAGAGCACGCAAGTGGCCGACGCCATCGCCGCGCACTACAAGCCGCTCGGCCCGACGGACACCTGCCCGACGGCGCCGGTGTCGGTGGCCGTGGCGCTGGCCGACAAGATCGACACGCTGGTCGGCTTCTTCGCCATCGACGAGAAGCCCACGGGATCGAAGGACCCCTACGCGCTCCGCCGCGCCGCGCTGGGCATCATCCGGCTGGTGCTGGAGAACGGGCTGCGGTTGTCATTGGTCGAGTTCCTGACGTCGGCATCTAATATTATGGGCCGCTCGCGTCATGATGCAGCTGTTGCTGCTGCGCAGCGATCTGGCGGCATCCAAATGATTGCCAGCGCAACAGTTATGACGCGCCGGCAGGGATGGGCTGAACCTATTGACAAGACGGCTGCCGATCTACTCGACTTCTTCGCCGACCGCCTGAAGGTGGTGCTGCGCGACCAGGGCGTGCGCCACGATCTGGTGGACGCGGTGTTCGCGCTGGGTGGGGAAGACGACCTCGTGCGCCTGCTGGCCCGCGTGAAGGCGTTGCAGGCCTTCGTCGGCTCCGAGGACGGTGCGAACCTGCTCACCGCCTACAAGCGCGCGTCCAACATCGTGCGCATCGAGGAGAAGAAGGACGGCCACGCCTACGACCAGCCGGTGGACGCGGCCCTGCTCCAGCAGGCCGAGGAGAAGGACCTCTTCGGCGCGCTGACCGACGCCGCCGCGTCCGCCAAGCCGCTGCTGGACAAGGAGGACTTCACCGGCACCATGGGCGCGCTCGCGCGCCTGCGCGGCCCGGTGGACGCCTTCTTCGACAAGGTGACGGTGAACGCCGAACAGGCGGACCTGCGCGCCAACCGCCTGCGCCTGCTCAGCCAGATCCGCGCCACGCTGAACGCCGTGGCCGACTTCTCGCGCATCGAGGGGTAAGGCGGTCGGCCTTCCGCTCGCCGTCAACGAAAAAGGCGTTGCACCGTTCGGTGCAACGCCTTTTCCGCATCATATGGCTGCGCCGAGGCATTGATGCCCCCGGCCCGTTCCGCCATCACGGCTCTTGCGCCGTCGGTCGGGGACGGTGCTCAGGCGGGGACTGGCGCCGGATTCGTGGCCGTAATTCCGACGACGCTCAGCATCGCGTTGATGGCGTCGGGGTGGTCCGTCATGTCGGAACCGCCCATCTGCCCATGATTGTAGTTCGGGAAGGCCCGCCAGTAGGGCGAGGAATTCGAGAAGACGAATTGCGAACTGGACGTCGGAACGACGCCGTCGCCGTCGCCGGTCTGCGGCTGCTCGGTGATCGCGCCGGCGAACAGGTCGGGATGCTTGGCCGGAGTGAAGAGATAGGGGCCGCTGGCGGGGCTGCTCTGCGGCGAGGGGTTCGCTCGCGTCGGCAGGCCGGTGCCGCCGAAGCAGTGGTACGTCACCGAGCCGCCCGGCGCCGTGTAGCTCAGGCCGCTGAAGAAAGTCTGGGCGGTGGTAAGGTTGGTCGAATTCAGGCCCATGCTGCCCAGTGTCTTCATGAAGTTCTTGCCGGGCTGCGCGGTGTAATTCGTGTAGAGATCGTACGCATTGCCCGAGCCATCGAAGACGAAATCCAGGCCGCTGACGCCGCTGCTGGCGGGCGGCGGCAGGAGCTGGTAGGTCGACGGGGTGTTGGTGTCGTTGACGACTCCCTGGAGGAAGTCGATCACCGAGTTCTTCTCGTTCGGCAGCAGGTCGAGGCCGAGCATCGGCGCCAACGCCAGCGGCGCGCCCAGGTGCGGCGTCGACAGCGTGATCAGCGTGACCGACTGGGCGTTGGTGAGCCACGCGCCGGGCTTCACGTAATTCGCGTTGGTGGACGGCAGGACCGTGCTGTTCTCCAGCAGGTAGCGCGACACCAGACCGCCCATGCTGTGGGCGACGAGATAAAGCTCGTAGCCGGGATTGGGGTTCAGCGCGTTGAACGCGGCATCAAGGTAGTTCAGTGCCCTGTTCAGCCACGCGGCGGAGGACCAGTTCGACTGACGCCAGTCATAGGGCACCTGGAAGAACAGATTGCCGGTGGGGACGAGCGTGTTCGTCGAATTCTGATCGACCGAGGTGGTGTAGGCGAAGCTCTGTAATTTCAGCGTCGCCTCGAAATAGGTCACCAGACTCTGATAGCAGGGGAGCGTCGAGGAGGCCTGCGCGGGGTTCGGGTAGTCGAGCACGATGCCGTCGACGGAAAGGGGGGTCGCGCTTTTCACCTTGTTGGCGAGCAGCAGTTTCTCCACGTCGCTGAGGGACGGGTCCAGCAGCCTCGGCCACACTTCTTCGCCGTCGCTGTCCGACAGGATGGACGCGGTGGTTCCCGGGACGAACGCGATCACTTTGTAGGGGGTCGAACTGGTCATGCATATCTCCGCTGAATTGGATTTGGGGCAAATTCTAAGCATGACGTATTATCAAGAGTCGAACGTAATCGGATTCTGAAATATGCAAGCGAGATTGCGCCAAATTGTCGCGGTTGAACTTCTAATGCATACTATTATATGATAGCGCAGCCGGGTTTGATCGGCGGCAGACCTCCCGGCTCGCCGCCGATCAAACCCGGGCCGATCAACGCGATAGCATTGATGGAGAGGGGCATACGGACGGCACCTTCAGGCGCCGTCCGTATCACATCATGGCCGATGGAGCGGTAAGGCGCCTGTCCGTACCGTCCGAGGGCGTGGGGCGATCAGTCCCCCAGTTCGCCGATGGCGGACTGCAGGTAGTTCTGCAAACCGACGCTGTCGATCAGGCCGAGTTGCTCTTCCAGGAAGTCGATGCGCTCCTCGCACTCCTCCAGGAGTTCGCCCAGCTCGTCGCGCGAGACGTAGTCGGCCTTCGCCTCGCACACGGCGATGGCGCCCACGAGGTTGGCGCGGGCGTCCTGCTCCATGGCCAGGTCGCTCTTCAGGATCTCCGGCGCGTCCTCGCCGATGCGCAGCTTGCCCAGATCCTGCAGGTTGGGCAGGGCCTCCAGGAACAGGATGCGCTCGATGATCTCGTCCGCACTCTTCATGACCTCGATGGAGGCCTTGTATTCCCACTTGCCCAGGCCCTTGAAGCCCCAGTTCTTCAGGATGCGGGCGTGCAGGAAGTACTGGTTGATCGCCGTGAGCTGGTCCTTCAGGACGATCTGCATCTGGGCGATGGCGTCGGCGTTCCCCTTCATCGGTCGGGCCCCCGTCAGGAAATCTTGCCGATGGCGGACTGCAGGTAGTTCTGCAGGCCGATCCGGTCGATCAGGCCGATCTGCTGCTCCAGCCAGTGGGCGTGGTCTTCCTCGGTGTCTTCCAGCAGATCGACCAGGATGCGGCGGGTGTCGTAGTCCTGCTCCTGCTCGCAGTGGGCGATGGCTTCCTTCAGCGCGTCGATCACCGACAGCTCCAGGGCCAGATCGTTGCGCAGCATCTCCGGCACGTCCTTGCCGATGTTCAGCGCATCGCGCGAGGCGACGTCCGGCGTGCCCTCCAGGAACAGGATGCGCTTGATCAGCTTGTCGGCGTGCTCCAGCTCGTCGTGGCGCTCGTGCGCGACGCGCTCGTACAGCGCCTTGAAGCCCCAGTTCTCCATCATGCGCGAATGCGCGAGGTACTGGTCGGCCGCCGAAAGCTCGCCGGTGAGCAGCGTGTTCAGCCGGTCGATGATGCTCTGCTTGCCCTGCATCGTGTATTGCCTTTTTGGAATGTTCCTAAAGAAAAGATATTGGCGTGCGGTAATCCTGTCAACGCTCAAGTATTCGCAATTCATTGCTGTGAATGAGAATAACATTCATTTCTGATATGCAATCGCGACGGATTTGCAGTTCGGTATTTCTTGCTTGATTTTTGGGCGGCCGGGGAGCGCGCGGCGCGGGCCGGGGTGTCCGCCTCCACCTTTGGCTGGAGGGGATCCGTCATGCGTGGCTGCGGCGGTGGATCATCTTGTCATTCGCGTTCCGGCATGCATAGAAGGTAACATTGCGTCGGCGCCGTGCCGTGCCGCGGGCGGGACACGCGGTGGCGGCGGCCGCAGGATGGCCGGAAACGTGCGTCAAGAATAAAGGATGGAATCCACCATGGCGAACCAGTGGGTCTACAGCTTCGGCGCCGGCAAGACGGAAGGCCGGGCGGACATGAAGAACCTGCTCGGCGGCAAGGGCGCGAACCTCGCCGAGATGGCAAACCTAGGGCTGCCGGTGCCGCCGGGCTTCACCATCACCACCGGGGTGTGCACCTACTTCTACGCCAACGGCAAGACCTACCCCGGCGACCTCAAGGCGCAGGTCGACACGGCGCTGGCCCGGCTGGAAGAGGCCATGGGCGCCACCTTCGGCGACCCGGTGAACCCGCTGCTGGTCTCCGTGCGCTCGGGTGCCCGCGCGTCGATGCCCGGCATGATGGACACGGTGCTGAACCTGGGCCTGAACGACATCACGGTGCAGGGCCTCGCCAAGCGGTCCGGCGATCCGCGCTTCGCCTACGACAGCTACCGCCGCTTCATCCAGATGTACGGCAACGTCGTGCTGGACGTGGACCATCACCACTTCGAGGACATCCTCGATTCGCACAAGCGTGACCGCAACAAGAGTTTCGACACCGAGCTGACCGCCGAGGACTGGCAGGCCGTCGTCGCCGACTACAAGAAGATGGTCGAGCATGAGCTGGGCCGTCCTTTCCCGCAGGACGTGCAGGAGCAGCTCTGGGGCGCCGTCGGCGCCGTCTTCAGCTCGTGGATGAACGCCCGCGCCATCACCTACCGCAAGCTGCACGACATCCCGGCCGACTGGGGCACGGCGGTGAACGTGCAGTGCATGGTGTTCGGCAACATGGGCGCCGACTGCGCCACCGGCGTGGCCTTCACCCGCAACCCGTCCACCGGCGAGAACGCCTTCTACGGCGAATACCTCGTCAACGCCCAGGGCGAGGACGTGGTGGCCGGCATCCGCACGCCGCAGCACCTGACCATCGCCGGCAAGAACGCCAACAAGTCCGACCTGCCGGCCATGGAAGAGGTGATGCCGGAGGTGTTCCACCAGCTCAACGAGGTGCGCCTGCGCCTCGAAAAGCACTACCGCGACATGCAGGACATCGAGTTCACGGTGCAGCAGGGCACGCTGTACATGCTCCAGACGCGCAACGGAAAGCGCACGGCGCCCGCCGCGCTGAAGATCGCCGTGGACATGGCCAGCGAAGGGCTGATCGACAAGGCCGAGGCCGTCAAGCGCATCGACCCCGCCTCGCTCGACCAGCTCCTGCACCCGACGCTGGACCCGAAGGCCGAGCGCAAGGTGATCGCCAAGGGCCTGCCGGCCTCCCCCGGCGCGGCGTCGGGCAAGGTGGTGTTCAGCGCCGACGAGGCGGAGCAGCAGGCGGCCCTGGGTGACGCCGTCATCCTCTGCCGCATCGAGACGTCGCCCGAGGACATCCACGGCATGCACGCCGCCAAGGGCATCCTCACCACCCGCGGCGGCATGACCAGCCACGCCGCCGTGGTGGCCCGCGGCATGGGCCGCGCCTGCGTCGCCGGTGCCGGCGAGCTGCGCATCGACTACAAGACCAAGACCATGGCCGTGCGCGACGTGATCGTGCGCGAGGGCGACGTCGTCACCATCGACGGCTCGACCGGCGAGGTGATGCTGGGTTCCGTCCCCACCATCCAGCCCGAGCTGTCCGGCGACTTCGCCAGACTCATGGAATGGGCCGACGGCCTGCGCCGCATGAAGGTGCGCGCCAACGCCGAGACGCCGCTGGACGCCGAGACGGCGCGCAAGTTCGGCGCCGAGGGCATCGGCCTGTGCCGGACCGAGCACATGTTCTTCGACCCCAACCGCATCCTCGCCGTGCGCGAGATGATCCTGGCGGAGAGCGAGGCCGGACGGCGCGCAGCACTCGCCAAGCTGGAGCCGTTCCAGAAGCAGGACTTCGTCGAGCTGTTCACGATCATGGCCGGCCTGCCGGTGACGATCCGCCTGCTCGACCCGCCGCTGCACGAGTTCCTGCCGCACACCGACGCGGAGATGGAGGAGGTCGCCAAGGCCGCCGGCACCGATCCGTTGCGCGTGCACCAGCGCGTCGTGCAGTTGCACGAGGCGAACCCGATGCTGGGCCACCGCGGCTGCCGCCTGGGCATCACCTTCCCCGAGATCTACGAGATGCAGGCGCGCGCCATCTTCACCGCCGCGGCGGAGCTGAAGGCGGCCGGGCAGACGGTGACGCCGGAGGTGATGATCCCGCTGATCGGCACCCGCAAGGAACTGGACATCCTGAAGGCCGTCGTCGACGGCGCCGCCAAGGAGGTCATGCGGACGACCGGCCAGACCTTCGATTATCATGTCGGCACCATGATCGAACTGCCCCGCGCCGCACTGCGGGCCGGTGAGATCGCCGAGACGGCGGAGTTCTTCAGCTTCGGCACCAACGACCTGACGCAGACGACGTACGGCATCAGCCGCGACGACTCGGCCAGCTTCCTGCCCGACTACCAGCGCGCCGGCATCTTCGAGCACGACCCGTTCGCCACGCTGGACCAGGAGGGCGTGGGCGAGCTGGTCGCCATCGGCGTCGAGCGCGGCCGCAAGGTCCGCCCGGACCTGAAGGTCGGCATCTGCGGCGAGCACGGCGGCGACCCGGCGTCGATCTCGTTCTGCGAGTCGGTCGGGCTCGACTACGTCTCCTGCTCGCCCTACCGCGTGCCGATCGCCCGTTTGGCCGCGGCGCAGGCCGCGCTCGACAGCGACACCGTCAAGCGGGACTGAGTTTCCGCACCAGGGCCGCGACACGCTGTTCCCCCCTCCCGGAAAACCTCCGGGAGGGGGAAACTTTATGTAAAACCTGCTTGGGTTTGTTGGTATCATCCTGCCCCGACGCGGCAGGGCAGGGATGGCACGCGATGCGGGAAGCGGTTCCGTTCGAATGGAGCGACCGTCTGGCGACCGGGGTTCCGGAGATCGACCGCCAGCACGTGGAACTCATGGACCTGTTCCGCCACCTCGCGTCACTCGCAGCCCAGGGCGACCGGGCGCGGGTCCGCGCCGCGCTTGAGGAGCTGATCGGCCGCGTCTGCCGGCACTTCGACGACGAAGAACAGTTGATGCGCCGGCATCGCTACGCCGACCTGCCCTCCCACGAGCAGTCGCACGACATGCTGCTGCGCCAGGTCCAAAGCTTCGTGGCGCTCCTCGACGGGTCACCCGACGGCGATGCCGGCGTCGACATCATCGACTTCGTCGGCAAGTGGCTGGTGGTGCACATGCAGGAGGACGACCGCCGCCTGGGTGCCTTCCTCAAGGCCGAAGCCAAGGCGTGCGAGATGGCGTGACGCTCCGACGTCGGGTTTTCGGCTTCGCCTCAACCCGACGTCCGCACCTTACCGCGCGGTCTGGCGCCGCCGTTCGGACAGATCGACGACCGGCTCGGGCTCGCCATGCTTCAGCGCCCGCAGGCAGTCGAGTTCCTGCGAGACCGTCTGCCGTTCCGTCTCCGGGCGCACGAGGCGGCGAAAGGCCTTGCCGGTGGTCGGGAAGAAGTGCACCCGCCGGCCCGAAGGACCGCCCAGGTCCTGGCCGGTCAGCGCCAGCCCGGCGGCCTTGACGTAGTCCAGGACGAAGGCGGCGTTGGCCGCGCCGGCATCGAAGGAGGTGTCGATCACCCGCGCCGCGCCGAACACCTTGACCTCCAGCCGGTCGCGCTGGCCGCCACGGGAGAGAATGTCGTTGATCAGCCGCTCCATGGCGACACCGCCGTAGCGCGTGGCGAGGCCCAGCCCGCCCTCCGTCGGGGCGCCGGGCAGCAGGAAGTGGTTCATGCCGCCGACGCGGGCGACGGGGTCGTGGATGCAGGCGGCGACGCAGGAGCCCAGCGTGGTGACCAGCATGTCGTCGGCGCGGGACGAGATGCGGTGCTGGCCCAGCACGACCGGCACCACATAGGCCTTGAACTCCGGGTCGTAATAGCTGCCGTCGGACCGCACGCCGTCGCCGGCCGCGTGCCGCCGGTCGGGGCCGCTGCTGCGCTGGACGTTGCCGGCGCCGTCGTTCCGCATCGAGCCCTCCTCGTCGGCCGCGCCGTCGCGCGGTGGTCGCGTCATCTCCTGCGACAAAGCGTAGCGCCGCAAGTGTTAACGAAATCACCCCGGGAGGGTTGGGGCGGACGCGACGGGGGCATGCGCCGACGGACGGTTCAGATCAGCGTGATCCAGGTGGCTTCGCGACCCTTGTCGGCCTCCTGCACCTTCATCCGCACGCGCTGCCCCGACTCGAGCTGGTGCAGGCCGCTGCGGCGCAGCACGCTCTTGTGCACGAACACGTCCGTGTCGGCGTCGTCGGCGACGACGAAGCCGAAGCCCTTGTCCGGCTTGAACCACTTCACCGTGCCGGACAGTTCGAGCGTCGGGCCCGAATCGCGATGGCCGCGGCCGTGGCCGCCACGCGGGGCCGGTGCGGCGGTGCCGCCGCCCAGCACGTCGACGATGCGGCTCACCTGCGGGCCTTTCGGTCCCTGCACGATCTGGCAGAGGACTTCGGTCCCTTCGCCCACCTCATGCAGGCCGATGCGGTTGAGCGCGGAGATATGGAGGAAGGCGTCCGGCGTGCCGTCCGCCGGGGTGACGAAGCCGAAGCCCTTGGTGACGTTGAACCACTTCACCAGGGCTTTGGTCTGGACGCCATCGTCGAAGGACATGGCATCGGGCTGATTGAACCGGGACAAGTCTCCGAACCCTTCAATCGGCGCGCCGCGCGCAGTTGTTCCTTGGTCGATCCTTGGGGATGGTGGAAATGGCCGCCGTCCCCGACGGCCGATGATTTTAGCCACACTTCGGCAAGGGGCACCAGCGCAATGTTTCATTCACGCCCAAAGGAATAGCCGCCTGCGCGGGACCTTTCGGCGCAGCCTTCCACGGTCGGGGCGGCGCCTTGTTTTCACTTGCGGTGCTGCCCATCTGCCCGCTCAATCAGGGGTGTTTGCGCACGACACGTCCGGCCGACAACGGGCGAAGCAAGCCAGGGAGGATCAGGAATGAGTGATGCCGCCGCCACGCTTCCCGCGCACCCGTGGGAGCGGGCCTACCCGCCGGAGGTGGACTGGCACGCCCGGATTCCGGTCGAGCCGCTTTACAAGCTGTTCGACGACTCGGCGGCGGCCTATGCCGACCGTCCCTGCCTGGACTTCCTCGGCAAGCGGATGACCTACCGCGAGGTGGCGGCCCTGGTGGACCGCGCCGCCAGGGGCTTTCAGGAAATGGGCATCGGCAAGGGATCGCGCGTCGGCCTGTTCCTGCCCAACACGCCCTATTACGTCATCGCCTTCTTCGGCGTGCTGAAGGCCGGCGGCACGGTGGTGAACTTCAACCCCCTCTATGCCGAGCGCGAGATCCTGCACCAGATCTCCGACAGCGGCGTGGAGACCATGGTGACGCTGGACCTCGCGGTGCTGCACGGCAAGCTGCTGCCGATGCTGGCGCAGACCGGGTTGAAACGCATCGTCATCTGCAGGATGGCCGAGATCCTGCCGTTTCCCAAGAACTGGCTGTTTCCGCTGGCCAAGCGCCGGGAGCTGGCAACCATCCCCAACGATGGCCGCCATGTGCCGTTCCGCCGCCTGCTGGCCAACGACGGCAAGCCGGCGCCGGTGGCGATCGACCCGCGCGAGGACGTGGCGGTGCTGCAATACACCGGCGGCACCACCGGCGTGCCCAAGGGGGCGATGCTGACGCACGCCAACCTGTACGCCAACGCGGTGCAGTGCACGGCGTGGTTCGTCGGCGCCCGGCCGGGGGAGGAGCGGATGCTGGGCGTGCTGCCGTTCTTCCATGTCTTCGCCATGACCGTGGTGATGAACCTCAGCATCAAGTTCGGCGCCGAGATCGTCATGCTGCCGCGCTTCGACCTCGACCAGGTGATGCAGACGATCCACGACAGGAAGCCGACGCTGTTCCCGGCGGTGCCCACCATCTACACGGCGATCAACCATCACAAGGACTTGGCGAAGTACGACCTGTCGTCGATCCGCTTCTGCCTGTCCGGCGGCGCGCCGCTGCCGGTGGAGGTGAAGGAGGCGTTCGAGCGCAACACCGGCTGCGTCCTGGTGGAGGGCTACGGCCTGTCGGAATCCTCGCCCGTCGCCACCGGCAACCCGCTGCGCGGCGTCAACAAGCCCGGCTCCATCGGCCTGCCGCTGCCCGGCACGGTGATCGAGATCGTCAGCCTGGACGAACCCCGGCGCGTCCTGCCCGTGGGCGAGAAGGGCGAGGTGTGCATCCGCGGGCCGCAGGTGATGAAGGGCTATTGGAACAAGCCGCACGAGACGGCGATGACGCTGGTGGACGGCCGCCTGCACACCGGCGACGTCGGCACCATGGACGAGGACGGCTATGTCTTCATCGTCGACCGCATCAAGGACATGATCCTGTGCAGCGGCTTCAACGTCTACCCGCGCAACGTGGAGGAGGCGATCTACCTGCACCCCGCCGTGGCCGAATGCGTGGTGGCCGGCGTGCCCGACGAATACCGCGGCCAGACCGTGAAGGCGTACGTCAAGGTCGCCGACGGGCAGGAGCTGACCAAGGACGAGCTGTGCGCCTTCCTGAAGGACAAGCTCTCCCCCATCGAGATGCCCAAGGTGGTGGAATTCCGCGACTCCCTGCCCAAGACGATGATCGGCAAGCTGTCGCGTAAGGCCCTGCTGGACGAGGAGGCGGCGCGCATGGGGGACGGCCATGGCTGAACCGCCGGTTTCCGCGCCGGGCACGGACACGGACGCCGGCAAGCGCCGGCGGCTGCGCGGCTTCCTCAACCATCTGCTCGTGTACTTCGGGGTGATGGTCGTCGTCGTGCCGGTCAACGCGTTGACGACGCCGGACACGCCGTGGTTCCTCTTCCCCCTGGTCGCCTGGGGCGCCCCGCTGGCCGTGCATGCGGCCTACGTCATGGGCTGGTGGGGGCGGCGGACGGACGGATAGGGGAGGGGCGCGGGATCATGCAGGGCGAGCGCAAGGCGGTGCTGGCGCGCATCGAGGGGCGGGTGCAGGGCGTGTGGTACCGTGGCTGGACGGTGGAGCGGGCAACGGGCCTGGGCCTGTCCGGCTGGGTGCGCAACCGCGCCGACGGCTCGGTCGAGGCGTTGTTCGCCGGCCCGGCCACGGCCGTGGACGCGATGCTGTCCGCCTGCCGCGACGGCCCGCCGGCCGCCGTGGTGCGCGACGTCCTGACCGAGGAGGCCGGGGACCCCGGCCCCGGCGGCTTCCACCAGCGCCCCACGGTGTGAGTCGCGGCCTTCTGATTGACATCATTCCTAGTCTGGGCCAGGATGACGGCGATCCTGGCCGTACCGCGCGCGCCGGGGCGGTGGTCGAAAATGCGGGGAATGGTCGAATGATACACCCCCGCCCGGAGCGTATCACCGCGTAACATTGGGTAACAATTCCTCAGGACTGTACCGCCGGCAGCCCGCGTTAGGGTTCCGTTAGCCATACCGCGCTAGGCTGGCGAAGGGGGCGTTGGGAACGTCCCAAGGAAACGTCTGGAGGCGGCGGTGATCGGCTCGGATCTCTCGTCCATCAAGAGCATGCTGACGAACGCCTTCACCAAGGCCGCCGAGGCCAAGGGCAAGGCCGGCATCAAGGACGCGGCCGACGCAAGGCCGGCAGCACCCCGCGATACGTCGGACCCCGCCTTCCTGCTCAGCGCCAGCCTGCAGGACCTCACGCAACGCCTGCGCGGCCACGCCGAAGGGGCCAGCGGCGCCGCCAAAAAGGGCGTCGGCGACGCCGACATGGCGCTGGAGCGGATGCGGGGCATCGCCGCCTTCACCGAGGAGTTCGGCAAGCGGCTCGACTCCGTCATGGACGCCATGGGCCGCGACCTGGAGCGCACGCTGAAGGCGCTGGGCTTCGGCGACGAGGACGCGGGTACGGCGGTCAAGGGCTTCAAGGACCGCTTCGGCGAGGACGAGCGCAAGGCGGCCCTGGCCGTGGCGCGGCCGGAGCTGCTCGCCGCCGCCTCGGAGGAGCGCGAGGCCACCAGCGTCGCCGTCGAGGTGCGCAACATCGAACTGACCATCCGGCAGGGCGACAAGTCGCTGTCCATCTCCTTCGACAGCGCGTCGCTGTCGCTGCGCCACCTGCGCGAATCGGAGAGCTTCGCCAGCGACGGCAACGGCGCCGCCTACACCCGCGCGCGCGAGGCGGCGGCGCTCGACGTGCGCCAGACCGGCCTCACCGTCAAGGCCGACGGCTTCACCGACGAGGAGCTGGAGGGCGTGCTGGGGGCATTGGGGAACGTCATGGCCAGCGACGATCCCGCCGGCGCCTTCGAAGGGTTGGCGATCGTCACGCCCAGGGACAAGCCGAAGGATGGCGACCCGCTGCGCCTGTCGCTCGACCTCATGGGCGCCTTCAGGGCCGCGTTCGGCGGCGCGGTGGCCGAGCCGGAGCCGGCCGCCAGGGGAGTGGACCTCGTTGCGTAGGCTGTTCGGCGCCACGGTGGCCCTCGCCCTGCTGGCCGGGCCGGCCGGGGCGAACGACGATCCGATCAGCAAGGTGGAGCGCACCGACCCCCGCCACATGCCGCCGCTGCCGCCGGGCGGCTACGACCTGCCGCTGTCGCCGCCGGTGGTGCAGTTCCCGTTGCCGCCGCAGTGGGTGACCATCCGCTCCAAGGAGGACTGGCGCAAGGCCGGCCGCATCGACAAGAAGCTGAGCGACGCCTGCGCCGCCCGCAAGTTCCGCCAGTTGCTGCCCATGCGCTTCCGCGCCGTCTTCCGGACCGACGTCCTGGGCGTGGCGTTCGGCCACGGCCTGAACCTGGTGGACGAGGGCAAGCTGGCCGACAAGAAGATGATCTACCTGTTCCGCAACGGCGACAGCACCGCGTGCGTCGTCGTCGCCATGGACAACCAGGACGTCAACGCCCTCAAGGCGGCCGGCGCCGAGGTGAACCCGGCGCGCCCGCAGCGGTAGCCTCACGCACCTTCGCCGAACACCTCCGACCATGCGGCGATCATCGCCGAATCGACCTCCTCCATGGTCACCAGATGACCCAGCGCCACCATGGAGGTCACGCCGTGCTGGGAGATGCCGCAGGGCACGATGCCGCCGAAGTGGCTGAGGTCCGGCTCGACGTTCAGCGCCACGCCGTGGAAGGTCACCCAGCGGCGTACCCGCACGCCCAGGGCGGCGATCTTGTCCTCCTGGCCCTTCAGCCCGCCGTAGGGGCCTTTGTCCACCCAGATGCCGACGCGGCCCTCGCGCCGCTCGCCCTTGATGTTGAAGGCCGCCAGCGTGCGGATCAGCCATTCCTCCAGGTCGCGGACGAAGGCACGCACGTCGGCGCCGCGCTTTTTCAGGTCCAGCATGACGTAGCCCACGCGCTGCCCCGGCCCATGGTAGGTGAACTGGCCGCCGCGGCCGGTGCGGTAGACGGGGAAGCGGTCGGGCTCCAGCAGGTCCTCGTCGCGGGCACTGGTGCCGGCGGTGTAGAGCGGCGGGTGCTCCAGCAGCCACACCAGCTCCGGTGCGGTGCCGGCGCGGATCGCCTCGACCCGCTCCTCCATGGCCGCCACCGCCTCGGGGTAGGGGACGGGGGCGTCGCTGATCCGCCATTCGATGCCGTGGCGCAGGGTGCTTCCGGTGTCCGTCATGGGTGGAAACGCACTTTCTTTCCGAATTGTCGATCGCGAGGCTTGATGCCCCGCTCGGGATCTGGTATTCCCCCGCCCACTCCGGTGCAAGCATCGGATCTACCAAGGGATGCGGTCGTGGCGGAATTGGTAGACGCGCAGCGTTGAGGTCGCTGTGGCAGAAATGCCGTGGAAGTTCGAGTCTTCTCGACCGCACCATCTCCCCTCCGGGGGATGACGAAAAAAGCCCGCTGGTCTCCGGACCACGCGGGCTTT
Source organism: Azospirillum sp. (assembly GCA_035629155.1). Taxonomy (GTDB): domain Bacteria; phylum Pseudomonadota; class Alphaproteobacteria; order Azospirillales; family Azospirillaceae; genus Azospirillum. Next base: position 15,268 of record DASPIO010000030.1, read on the forward strand.
TTCGTGTCCTGCCGCCGGGGCCGTGACGGGGGCTACGGCGCCCGGCCCATGGCGCGCAGCAGGTTGCCCGAGATGATCAGGTGCTCCTTCAACTTCAGGTCGGACTTGATGATGTGGTCGATCAGCCAGTGGCGCAGAAGGCCGGCCGCCTCCTGCGCGATGGGCTTGTAGTCGCCGCGCTCGACCGCGGCCATGAAGTGCTGGATCACCGTGTCGAGCCGGCATTCCAACTCGCGGTGTTCGGCGGCGTGCTTCATGCGGTGCGGGTACTCGACGTCCTGCTGGTACGCCTCCTCGCGCCGGAAGTGCTCGCGCACATAGTGCTTGAGGTCGCCCAGCGTGTGGACCAGCGTGGTCCTGGCGTCGGCGCTGTCGATCTCCGCCTCGAATCGGTTGACGACGTCGATCAGGTGTTTGTGGTCGCGATCGATGAAGCCCCGATCGATGGACAGCTCGTCACGCCAGTGGATCGTCATGGGGGCCTCCGGAAACGGTGGACCCCCGCAGTATCAACGGATGAACACGTACTGGTCCAGTGACACCCGCCGCATGGTTTGCACGATGTAGGGCTGGGCGTTCAGGATGGTGACGTTGCCCTTGGCGTCGCGGCAGCGGTTGGCCAGGATGAACAGCATGCCGATCGCCGTCGAATCGAGGAACGTCAGGTAGCGCAGGTCGAGCGCCACGTCCGGGCGCCCGGCGAAGTCCCACTCGTCCACCATGGCATGGAACTTCTGGGCGTCGTCGTAGGTGAATCGACCCGACAGCAGGATGCCTTCCGTGCCGTCGACGTCGGTGAAGGCGTACTCCATTGCCGGTTCCCGGTGTCGCTTCGTGGTCTCAGGAAACACGCTTCCGTGCGCGCTGTCCAGCGGCGGTGCCCGAACGCTGGACATCACGGGCGCGGCCCTCTATCTCGTGCCGTGCGTACAGCCGGCGTACGCGCTCCGACCAAGGGGGAAGCGATGCACGCGTCCGATCAGAACGATCCGCACGCCCCGCCCCCGGCCGGCCTGCCGCCGGAGGAGGAGGAGCGCGCCGAACGCCCTCACCAGTTCCGCGACGAGGACGAGGAGCGGCCCTACGGCGTCGAGCCCGAATTCGTCGAGGAGATCGCCCAGCAACTGCGCGTCGGCCGCACCGGCGCCGTGCGCGCCGAGCTGGAGGAGTTGCACGCCGCCGACGTCGCCGACCTGATCGAGCAGATCGACCCCGACGTGCGCACCGACCTGATCGAGGTGCTGCGCCCGGGCTTCGACGCGGAAGTGCTGTCCCACCTGAACGCCGATCTGCGCGAGGAGGTGATCGACCTCTTCTCGCCGAAGGAACTGGCCGCCGCGGTGGCCGAGCTGGACACCGACGACGCCGTCGACGTCATCGAGGACCTGGACGAGGAAACCCGCGCCGCGATCCTGGCCAACCTGCCGGAAGCGGACCGCGCGCTGGTCCAGGAGAACCTGGCGTACGAGGAGTACACCGCCGGCCGCCTGATGCAGCGCGACCTCGTCGCGGTGCCGCAGTTCTGGACGGTGGGGCGCACGCTCGACTACCTGCGCGCCGCCGGCGACGAACTGCCGGAGGATTTCTACGACCTGTTCGTCGTCGATCCCATGCACCGCGTGGTGGGCGCCGTGCGGCTGTCGCGCGTCATGCGGCAGAAACGCTCCGTGCGCATCGCCGACCTCGTCACCGACGACCTGCACACCATCCCCGGCACCATGGACCAGGAGGAAGTGGCGAACCTCTTCCGCCAGTACGCGCTGGTCTCCGCCCCGGTGGTGGACCCGGCCGGGCGGCTGATCGGCGTCATCACCGTCGACGACGTCGTGCACATCATCGACGAGGAGGCGTCGGACGACATGCTGAAGCTGGGCGGTGCCGGCGACACCGGCGTCTATTCCGCCACGCTGGACATCGTCAAGGCGCGCGTGGGCTGGCTGGGGGTCAATCTCGTCACCGCCTTCATCGCGGCGGGCGTGATCTCGCTGTTCGAGGCGACGATCGAGCAGATCGTGGCACTGGCCGTGCTGATGCCCATCGTCGCCTCGATGGGCGGCAACACCGGCACGCAGGCGCTGACCGTGGCGGTGCGCGCGCTGGCCACGCGCGAGCTGTCGTCGGCCAACGCCTGGCGCGTGGTGGGGAAGGAGATGACGGTGGGGCTGATCAACGGCGCGGTCTTCGCCCTGCTGGTCGGGTCCATCGCCGGGCTGTGGTTCGAACCGATGATCGGCGTGGTCATCTCCTGCGCCATGCTCATCAATCTGTTCGTCGCCGGCCTGTTCGGCGTGCTGATCCCGCTGGGCCTCGACCGGCTGGACATCGACCCGGCGGTGGCCAGCTCGGTCTTCCTCACCACGGTGACCGACGTGGTGGGCTTCTTTGCCTTTCTCGGGCTGGCGGCGGCAATCCTCCTGTAAGGAATCGGCTTGCGCGGACGCCGATGCGCCGGTAGACCGGTGGCATGGCTGGGGTGCTGCACGCGGGGCGTGCGGCTGAGATCACACCCAACGAACCTGTCTGGATAATGCCAGCGAAGGGAGCCGCGCATGGTCGATCCACGCCCGAATCACGCCCGTAGTCCGTCTGCCAAGCCCGGCGCCGCCCCAAGGGTCGTCGTCATCGGTGCCGGCGTCATTGGCCTGGGCATCGCGTGGCGGCTGGCCGCCGCCGGCTGCCCCGTGCGGGTCTTCGACCGCGGTGCGGCCGGAGCCGCGGCGAGCCGCGCCGCCGCCGGCATGCTGGCCGCCTGCATGGAGACTGAACCGGGGGAGGAGCGTCTGCTCGGCCTCACCCGCGCCAGCCAGGACCTGTGGCCCGCCTTCGCCGCCGAGCTGCGGGACGCCACCGGCATCGACGTGGACCTGCGCACGGAGGGCACGCTGTTCGCCGCGCTGAACGCCGACGACGCGGCGCGGCTGCGCTTTCTGCACGATTTCCAGCGGGGCCTGGGCCTGCCCATCGAGTGGCTGGACGGCGCCGAGGCGCGACGGCGCGAGCCCTTCCTGCACCCCGGCGTGCCGGCCGCGCTGTACAGCGCCGTCGACCATCAGGTAGACAACCGCAAGCTCTCCGCCGCCCTGCTGGCGGCGGCGCGCCACGCCGGGGCCGAGGTGCACGAGCACGCGGCGGTGACGCGCGTGCTGGTCGATGGCGGGCGGGCCACCGGGCTGGTCGTCGGCGATACGGCCGTCGCGGCCGACGTGGTGGTTCTGGCGGCCGGCGCGTGGTCGCGCGGCATCGATGGCCTGCCGAAGGAGGCGCGCCCGCCGGTGCGCCCGATCAAGGGGCAGATGCTGTCGCTGCGCATGGACCCCGCCGCGCCCCTGCTGAACCACGTGGTGTGGACGACCGGCGCCTATCTGGTGCCGCGCCGCGACGGCACGCTGATCGTCGGCGCCACGACGGAGGAGCGCGGCTTCGACGACACGCTCACGGCCGGGGGCGTGCTGTCGTTGCTGGAAGGCGTGTGGCGCGCCCTGCCGTCGGCGGCCGAGCTGCCGCTGGTGGAGACCTGGACCGGCTTCCGACCCGGCAGCCGCGACGACGCGCCGATCCTCGGCCTCGGGGCGGTGGACGGGCTGGTCTACGCCACCGGCCACCACCGCAACGGCATCCTGCTCGCGCCCGTCACGGCCGACGCGGTGGCCGCCCTGATCCTGAGCGGGGATGCCGACGAGGTCATCCGCCCCTACGGAATCGCTCGTTTCGCCGCCTGAGCCGGGGAGGGGGCATGCCCATCATCCGCGTAAATGGCGCCGAGGCGCCGCTGACCGCCCGCACCGTGGCCGAGCTGCTGGCCGGCCATGGCATCGCCCCGGAGACGCGCGGCGTCGCCGTGGCCCGCAACGGCGTCGTGGTGCCCCGGCGGGCCTGGGACACCACGGCGCTGGAACCCGGCGACACCCTGGAAATCGTCCGCCCGCTGCAAGGCGGCTGAGGAAGGACCTCGTCATGACCGACGCACTCACCATCGCCGGACGCCGCTTCGCGTCGCGGCTGTTCCTCGGCACGGCCGGCTATCCCAACCAGCAGGTCATGCTCGACGCGCTGAAGGCCAGCGGGGCGGAGATCGCCACGCTGGCGATCCGCCGCATCGACCTCGCGGCACCCGAGGAGAGCCTGGTCGACCTGCTGGCCGGGCGCGTGCACCTGCTGCCCAACACCGCCGGCTGCCTCACCGCCAGGGACGCCGTGCTGACGGCCCAACTGGCGCGCGAGGCGCTGGGGACGGAGTGGGTCAAGCTGGAGGTCATCGGCGACGCCGAACAACTCTACCCCGACGTGGAGGAGCTGCTGGTGGCGACGCGCGAACTGGTGGCCGATGGCTTCACCGTGCTGCCCTATTGCAACGATGACCCGGTGACCTGCCGCAAGCTGGCCGACGCCGGGGCGGCGGCGGTGATGCCGCTGGGGTCGCCCATCGGCTCGGGCCTGGGCATCCGCAACCCGCACGCCATCGAGGTGATCTGCGCGCGCAGCACCGTGCCTGTGGTGCTGGACGCCGGTATCGGCACGGCGTCGGACGCGGCGCTGGCGATGGAACTCGGCTGCTCGGCGGTGCTGCTCAACACGGCGGTGTCGAAGGCGCGCGATCCCGTGCGCATGGCGGCGGCGATGCGCGCGGCGGTCGGGGCCGGACGCGGCGCGCGGCTGGCCGGCCGCATCCCGATGAAACGCTACGCGGAGGCCAGCAGCCCGCAGCGCGGCTTGATCGGATCGTGACGAGGCGCCATGCCGCGCCGCACGCAGTGGCAAGCAAGACCACCAGCCGCGCCCTCCAGGAGCCCGCCTGCAAGGTGGCGGTCGCGCTCGATCGGCCGGACATCGACGCCTACGGGCAGAAGATCCCGCCGCAGGCGGACATGCTGCTGCGCTGGCTGACCGATCCGCTGCCGAGCGCGCGCCTCATCGGCCGCTTGCCGCGACCCGCCAGACGCGGTTGCCGACATCGTCGGCGACGAGCAGCGCTCCCCCGCGGTCCAGCGCGACGCCGACCGGCCGGCCGAGCGCGTTGCCGTCCGCATCGAGGAAACCGGTCAGCACGTCCACCGGTTTGCCGGCCGGGTGTCCGCCGGCGAAGGGCACGAACACGACCTTGTAGCCGCTGTGCGGCCGGCGGTTCCAGGAGCCGTGCTGGCCGATGAAGGCGCCGCTGGCGAAACGCGACGGGAGAGCGCCGGCCCTGGAGAAGGCGAGGCCGAGCGAGGCGGTGTGGGCACCCAGCGCGTAGTCGGGCACGATCGCCCTGGCGACAAGGTCGGGGCGCTGCGGCGTGACCCGTTCGTCGACGTGCTGCCCGAAGTAGCTGTACGGCCAGCCGTAGAAGCCTCCGTCCCGGACCGCGGTCATGTAGTCGGGAACCAGGTCGCTGCCGATCTCGTCGCGCTCGTTCACCGTCGTCCACAGCGCGCCGGTCACCGGCTCCCAGTCCAAGCCGTTGGGGTTGCGCAGGCCCGACGCGAAGATGCGGCCGCGGCCGGTGGCCGGGTCGATTTCCCAGATCGCGGCGCGGCCTTTCTCTTCCTCCATGCCGTTCTCGGCGACGTTGCTGTTGGAGCCGACGGTCGCGTACAGGCGCCGCCCGTCGGGGCTGGCGATGACGTTCTTGGTCCAATGGTGGTTGCGCGGCCCGGCGGGCAGGTCCGTCACCTTGGTCCCAGGCGCGGTGATCCGCGTCTGGCCGGTCTGGTAGGGGAAGCGGACCACCGCGTCGGTGTTGGCGACGTAGAGATCGTTGCCGACCAGCGTCATGCCGAAGGGGGAGTTGAGCCCGTCGAGGAAGACGGAGCGCGTCTCGGCCACGCCGTCGCCGTCTGCGTCGCGCAGCAGGGTGATGCGGTTGGCGCTCGGCACGCCGGCCCCGGCCCGGCTCATCACCTGCTTCATGATCCAGCCGCGGATGCCCGTGTGCTCCTCGGGCCTGGGCGGGGCGTTGGTTTCCGCCACCAGGACGTCGCCGTTGGGCAGGACGAGCAGCCAGCGCGGGTGATCGAGGCCGTCGGCGAAGGCGGTGACGGACAATCCGGGGGCCGGGGTCGGCATGGCGCCGGCCGGCCAGCCCTTCGCGGGCGCGATGTTGACCGTGGGGATCATCGTCTCGCGCGGCGGCGGCAGCATCGGGCTTGGACCGATACCGGCGGAGACCGGAAGCGTCGCCGTCTCACCGCAGCCGGCGAGGATGGCCGCCGCCACGGCAGCGAACGGTGCGGCCTTGGGGAGCGTGATCATGCGGCGGGTCTCCCGATCCATAAGCGTCGGATGATGAACGCGCCCGAGTCCGGCGCTGTTCCGCGCGCCCGTTGCCCTCGCCGCGCAGACCGGGATGGCGGTGCCCGACTCCGGATACGACGGGGTGGGGTTCCCTGGCGGCCCTGTCAACCGCGGAATGTCACGGGCTCCGGCACTTTGTCGGTTGCCTTGGGAGGGCGCTGCGGAATACTGGCGCGGGGCCGGCCCCCTGGCCGGACGTCCTATGACAGGAAATTGGGGAGAATCGACGATGACGGGTTCCCGCGTTTCGGGTGCCTTGGCCGTGGCGCTGCTGGCGGCCGGGGCCGCCCTGGCGATGGCGCCGACCCCGGCCGCCGCGAAGGAGCCGGCGGCGTGCCAGCAGGTCTCCTTCCGCACGATCCCGCCGGGCGCGCCCGACGGCGTGCAGGACGCCGGCATGAAGCCGACCCGCTCCGGCCGGATCGAGATCAAGGCCGACGTGGCCGGTGGTGCCGCCAAGCACTACTTCATGGTGCTGAAGGGCAACAAGGTCGACACCGTCGGCAAGGCCAAGGTGTCCGACGCCTGCCTGAAGTCCAAGCACGTGGCGCTGCCCTACACCACGCAGCCGGCCGGCCAGTGCACCGGCGACCGCTTCCGCGTCGTCATGGAGAAGGGTGCCGGCGGCAAGATCACCGCGCAGTTCTTCGGCCTGCAGGGCAGCGCCTGGGCACTGTGCAGCAGCGGCGAGTTCTGATGTGACGCACAGCCCCTCCCCCGGTTCCGCCGGGGGAGGGGCTTGCGGATCCCGTTGCCCAGCCTAAGCTCTTCTCCCGGCTGAAGGGGGGAGAGGCACCGATGACCGGCACGCTGGGTGGTTTGGCGGCGGCGGGCGCGTTCCTGCTGATCACGCATTTCGGCATCTCCAGCACGCCGCTGCGCGGGGCGCTCGTCGCGCGCGTGGGCGAGAAACGCTACCTCGGCCTTTACGCGCTGATCGCCGCGCTGGCCTTCGTCTGGCTGGTCTGGGCCTACGCCACCGCGCCGACCGTGCCGGTGTGGAGCTACGAGCCGTGGCAGCCGTGGGTGCCGCTGCTCGCCATGCCGGTGGCGCTGCTCCTGATCATCTCGGGCGAATCGACGCCCAACCCGACCGCCGTCGGCCGCGACGCCCTGCTGGAAGGCGCCGATCCGGCGCGCGGCATCCTGCGAATCACCCGCAACCCGTTCCTGTGGGGCATCGCCTTGTGGGCGCTGGCGCACCTCGTGCCGAATGGCGACGCGGCGTCGGTGCTGCTGTTCGGCACCATGGCGGTGCTGGCGCTGGCCGGCTCGGTCCTCATCGACGCCAAGCTGGCGCGCCGCCGGCCAGACGCGTGGGCGCGCTACGCCGCCGTGACTTCCAACGTGCCCTTCGCCGCGATTCTCGCCGGCCGCCAGCGCCTCGTGCTCAGCGAGTTCCGCTGGCGGCTGGCGGTGGTGGTGCTGGTCGCCTTCGCCGCGATCCTGCTTCTGCACAGATGGGTGATTGGCGTGTCACCGTTGCCGCCCTGAGCGAAGACCCAACGTTCACACGCTACAACCGCACCGCCTTCGCCGCGTCCACCAGCGCCTGCCGGGCCGCCGCGGCGTCCTTGCGCGCCGTGGCGAGGTCGCGGGCGATCTGTTCCAGCCGCGTTTCATCCTCGCCCATGCGGGCCAGCGTGCGCTTGGCAAGGTCGCTGTTCGTCGGCAGCGCGCCCAGGTTCTGGCGCAGGCGCTCCTGGTCCTTGACCAGTTCACCCTGCTCGCGCTCCAGGTCGGTGATGCGGCGCTGCTTGTCGGCCAGCGCCGTGCGCAGCACCGCCAGCTTGCCCATCGCCTCGCGCGCGGCGGGCGGCAACTCGCGGGCGTTGGCGTAGTAGGCGAACTGGTCCGGCTGCATGTCGGCGAGCACGAGGCGGTCCACGCGCGGCCGTTCCAGCGCCACGGTCAGAGTCGCCGTGCCCCCGGCCGGCACCGTGACGGGCAGGCGGTGGGCGGAGGGTGTCAGTTCCGCCTTCGCCCCGGCCGGCTCCACCAAGTCCCAGCCCGGCCGGCGGGGATGCTCGATGATCACCGTTCGCGCCTCCCGCGCCGCGCCGGATATCGTGTAGGTCGTCGTCTGCCGCTCGGTGACGGTGAGCTGCAGCACGCCCTCGGCGGCGCTCGCCCGCGTCAGCGCCTGGGTCGCCTGCTCCGTGCGGTCGACCTTCACCTTCTGGTCCACGGCGAAGCTCAGCAGCCGCTCTTCGCCAACCGGCAGCGCCGCCAGACGCGCGTCGCCGACGTAGGATACGGCACCCTCGTCACCGCGTTCGTACAGGGTCAGCACGCCGGGCGGCAGGCCGGCGGCGCCGTCGTTGGCCAGCCGCACGGCGGCCAGCGGGTGGCGCGGTTGCGTCGCCGGCTGGTAGAGGTCCACCGCCGCCGCCGGCACCGCGCGCGCCACGATCGGCAGCAGCAGCGAGCCGCCGTTGGCCAGCGTCACCGGCTGCGGGTAGCGGAACACCACCTGCGTCGTCGCCTCGCTGCTTTCGGCAGCGGTCAGGTCCGCGGCGCGCTGCGGTGGAGCGCTCATCGCCTTCGCCATCGGGGCAGGCATGGGTGCTGCCATCGGCGCCGGCGCGGCGGACGGGGCGGGCGGTGCGGCCTCCATCATCGTTCGGCCGGCGGCGCGCGGTGCCTCGATGCTTCCCTCGTCCGCCTTGGGCAACACGCGGCCCAGCACCTCCACCGGAACCTCCTTGCGGTCGACAAAATACGGAGAGTAAAGCGCCTGCCGGAACGTCACCGGGTTGCCGGACACGACGGTCAGATCGACGTCCGCCCAATCCTCCCCGCTCAGGTTCTCCAGCACCGCCCAGCCCTGCAGGTCGCCGGCCGTCGCCCCGCCGCCCGGCAGGGTCAGCCGGTAGGTCGCCTTCCACAGCGGCGCCTCCACCACATAGGCGACGCGCACCGTGCGTGCCCCCTGCTCGCCACGGGACCCGGCGGTGCGGATGGTCAGGCGCCGCCGGCCGCGCTCGCCGTGCTGTGCCAGCGCCGCCAGCGCGGCGTCGACCTGCGCCTGGAGCTTGGAATCCGCGAGCGTCAGGGAATCGGTCTCCTCCAGCACCACCTGCTGCAGCCCGGCCGGCGTCACCACGCTCAGCCGGTGGCGCAGCACCGTGCCGCCGCCGTTCGGCAGCGCCACCGTCTCCTCGGTGACCGAGAGGATACGCCCGGCGACCTGTCGCGCGCCGACGGCGCGCACTTCGGCCCCGCGCAGCGCGGTGAGGAGCGCTGCGGGCGACGCCAGCGCCTCCTCACCGAAGGGCAGTTCGCGGAAGGCCTCGCGCAGCGGCTCCTCGCCGGGCAGGCTGATGGTGCCGACGCCGCCCTTGTCGTCGTAGACGACGATGCTCTTCAGTACGTCGTCCACCTGGTCGCGCCGCACCTCCAGCGTCAGCGCGCCGTCGCCGGTCACCGTCGCCTCGTGTTCGAAATAGCCGACACCGCCGGTGGACAGCAGCACGCGCTTGAGGGTGAGCGGCTGATCGGCGTGGGCGGCCGGGGCCAGCAGCAGGATCACAAGGGCGGAGGGGACTGCGGCGCGCATGGAACGGGCTCCCTGGCTTGGGCTTGGTAGCCCAGCGATAGCGATGAAATTGGGGCGAAATGCGGCGGAACCGGGATCTTTCCGGTTGCGGCGCCCGCGCGTTGTGCCATCCTCCTGCGCAAGCAACGAAAACGGTAGGGAGGCGGCATGCCGCGAAAGCTGATTTCGTCGGGCTCCACGTTCGAGAAGGTGGCGGGATATTCGCGCGCGGTCGTGGATGGCAAGTGGGTGTTCGTCTCCGGCACCACCGGCTTCGACTACGCCGCCGGCACCATCAGCGACGACGTGGTCGAGCAGGCGCACCAGACCTTCCGCAATATCCGCGCGGCGCTGGAACAGGCCAAGTCCAGCCTGCGGGACGTGGTTCGCGTGCGCGTCTACCTGACCAGTGCGGCCGATTTCGAACGGGTGGCGCCGATTCTCGGCGAATACCTGGGGGAGGCGCGGCCGGCCAACACCACCGTGGTGTGCCCGCTGATCGACCCGCGCATGAAGATCGAGATCGAGGTGACGGCGCGGCGCTGAGGTGCGCTTGTTGCGCCAACCCCTAATGCGCCATCCCCTATTGCAACAACCAACGCCCCATCATTTCCCGCCACAGCACGACCGGCGCGCCGTCCGTTTCGGAAAAAGGCCCCCTCCCCCGTGCGGGGGGAGGGGAGGCAAGGGGAAGCATCCGGTCACCCTCCGGCTGCTTCGGGAAGCTCGTGTGGCCGCGGACCGAACCCAGGCGCGGCGCCGGCCGGCAGGCGCCGAACGTGGTCCGGTGGCGGCGGTCGTGCGGCCGCCGGTCGGGCTCGGTCGTTGCGCGCGGGGCGAAGGCCATGGGGAAATCCCTTGCGGAAGCTCAGGCGTTGGCGGGGGCGAGCGACTGCGCCGACTCCAGGTGGCGGCGCGCCTCGCGCAGCAGTGCCCGGTGCTGTGCGATCGCCTCACGGACCGGTACGCCGGTGCGGTACAGCCGCACCTCGTTCAGCAGGCCATCGGCTTGGTCGAGCAGGGCGAAACGCTGCAAACAATGGTCGATGGCGTTCATCGTCATCCCTCGTGGTACGGTTCGACGCCTTCCTCGCGGCACGGCGGGATTTAACCGTTTCGATATGACTTGCTGATTTCAGATTTCCTGGCTTTTGGTTTCGCGGACACCACCACCTGTTTCAACGCACACACCCTTTCGCTGCGCGGTGGGAGTGTGTTACAAGGCTGTAACGGATGGCGTGTAGACCCCAGGGTGTCGGACAAGAGGGGCGGGAGGCAAAGGGCATGCACATTCTAGCGGTCGACGACGACGAACCGATTCGGGAACTGCTGGCCTCCTATCTGACGGCCGAGGGCTACCGCGTCACGACCGCGCCGGACACGGCGACGGCGAAGCAGGCCTTGGAAAGCGACCCGGCCGATCTGGTGGTGTGCGACCTGCGCCTGCCGGATGGCGATGGCCTGGGCCTCGTGCGCCACATCCGCACGGAAACGCACATTCCGGTGATCATCCTCTCCTCCAAGGACCAGGACGTCGACCGCATCGTCGGGCTGGAACTGGGCGCCGACGACTACCTGACCAAGCCCTTCAACCCGCGCGAGCTGCTGGCCCGCATCAAGGCGGTGCTGCGCCGCGTCGCCGGCGAGGGGCGTCCGCCGCGCGGCGCCGACGAGTTGCGCGCGGTCGTGCAGTTCGCCAACTGGGAACTGGACCTCACTGCCCAGCGCCTGCGTGCCCAGGACGGCCGCGAGGTGGAACTGACCAAGGCCGAGTTCGGCCTGCTCGCCGCGTTCGTCAAGCGCCCGCAGCGTGTGCTGACCCGTGACCAGCTCCTCGACCTGACGCGCGCCGACGGGGCCGAGGTGTTCGACCGCTCCATCGACGTGCTGATCCTGCGTCTGCGCCGCAAGATCGAGGCGAATCCCAAGGAGCCGCGCATCATCAAGACCGAACGCGGCGCCGGCTACGTCTTCGACGCCAAGGTGCGCGCCATTTGAGGTGCCGGCTGTCCGAGGGGCGCGCCGCGGGCGATCTGCCTTGCGGCGCATCGTGATCGCGGTTTAGCCTGTCCGAAAAACACTCTCCGGGAGGACGGGCGCCATGGCTGCGGCCATCGACTTCTATTTCGATTTCAGCTCCCCCTACGGCTATTTCGCGTCCCTGCGAATCGACGACCTCGCGGCGAAGCACGGCCGCGCCGTGACATGGCACCCCATCCTGCTGGGCGCCGTCTTCAAGGTCACGGGCATGAAGCCGAACATGGTGCAGCCGCTGCGCGGCGACTATCTGCACCACGACGTCCAGCGCATCGCCCGCCTCACCGGCGCTCCCTTCGCGTGGCCGGCGGTGATGCCGTCCAACTCGCTGGCGGCGACGCGCGCCTACTGGTGGCTCGCCGGGCGGGACGACGTCGCGGCCCGGCGGCTGGCGCGGGCCATCTATCACGCCCACTGGGGCGAGGGGCGCGACATCGGCCCGGTGGAGGTGGTGGCGGAGGTTGCCGCCTCGCTCGGCCACGATCCGGCCGAAGTGACAGCGGCCACCCAGGACCCGGCGGTCAAGGAGCGTGTCCGGGAGGAGACCGACGGGGCCATCGCCCGCGGCGTCTTCGGCGCGCCCTTCGTCCTGGTCAGCGACGAGCCGTTCTGGGGATGGGACCGCCTGGACATGGTCGATTCGTGGCTGGAGCGCGGCGGCTGGTGACGCGTGTAGCCACGGCACGGGCGCGGCGCTATAAGAGCGCCGTCGCATTGCGTTAGACTTCATTCATGGATCAGCCCATCTCCGAGCGGCGGACGAAATCCGCCCCCGACACCACGCCGGTGCAGCGCCCGGCGGCGCGGCACTCGTGGCTGGGCGGGGCGGTGTTCACCGCCTTTCTGCTCGGCCTCATCGCGCTGTCCATCCGCTCGGTGTCCGGCGATCTGGCGTTCGTGCTGCTGGGCTCGGTGGGCCTCGTCGTCGGGGTGTTCCACCAAGTGTTCCCGGGAAGCCAGTTCTTCACGCTGGCGCTCACCAACTTCATCGGCGTGTACGCCTGCATCTTCGTGTTCTTCCTGGAGAGCAACTTCCACGCGCTGGACCCGATGGCGCAGGCGCTCGGCTTCGTGCTGCCGCTACTGGCCTTCCTGGGCGGGGCGTGGTGGCGGGCAAAGGACATCCGCTCCATCGTTCAGGCCCGGCGTCTGCGCGACGGCGGGCAGGTCGACCGCATCTTCCTATGGATGGCCCCCGTGTGGGGCATCGGCGCGCTGACCTTCCTGGTGCCCGGCCGCGAGTTCCCGCCTGAGATGCTGGCCGAGATCTTCGTCGCCTCCATGGGGGCCATCGCCATCATCGTCGCCGTCGTCAGCCGCGACATCGCCGTGTTCCTGCTCGACGCCGGGCTGCTGTTCGAGGGATTCTTCCAACAGGCGTCGCGAATGGTGCTGCCGGCCTTCGCGTTCCTCACCTTCTATTCGCTGGCGATCATCGTGTTCGGTGCCATCTACACGATCATGGACCGCTTCATGATCGACCCGAACTTCATCATCGACGGTGTGCGCCGCGATCTGACGTTCCCGGAGGGGCTGTACTTCTCGCTGGTGACCTTCGCCACCGTGGGGTACGGCGACATCTACCCGGTCACCGGGGCGGTACGCTTCGTCTGCGCCGTGGAGATCGTCATCGGCGTGCTGCTGCTGCTGTTCGGCTTCAGCGCCATCATCGGCCACGCCAAGCCGGCCGACCGCCGCGACCACGACCCGCTCTGAGCAGCCATCCCCAGCGGATCATCATGCCCTTGCACCTGATCAAGCTCGCCGTCGGCGTCGACGACGTCGAGCATCTCCAGGCCATCCAGGCCCGCCGGGCCGAGGGCGGCGCCGTCCCCCTGTTCACCGGCTTCGTGCCCAAGCGCGCGGCGGAGATCCTCGACGGCGGCTCGCTCTACTGGGTCATCCGCGGCAGCGTGCGGGCGCGCCAGCGGGTGCTGGCGGTGGACAGCGCCGTCGATGCCGAGGGCAAGAAACACTGCCGGCTGACGCTCGACGCCGGGATCGTGCCGGTGCTCGCCACCCCGCACCGGCCCTTCCAGGGCTGGCGCTACCTGGAGCCGAAGAACGCCCCGCCCGATGCGGCGGACGCGGCCGGGATGAGCGACGAGCTGCCCCCGCATCTGGTGGCGGAACTGCGCGCGCTCGGCCTCTTGTGAGGGGGCGGGCGAAGGGCGGGGCGTCAAACCCTTCGAAATCCAAGCATTTAGAAAAAAGTGCTGAGGCGGTGAAAAAAGCGCTTGCGCGGGGCGGGGGAGGGCTCATATAAACCGCTCCACCGACGCGGTGGCCGGTTGGCCGGCGGGTCGGAGCGAGACACGAAGACGAGGATGAGCGGTTCGCCGCAAGCGACGCCGGTACGGCGTTGCGCTTTTCGTCTCCGGGCTCACCCAGAACGACTTC
>DASPIO010000031.1:0-11285 GCA_035629155.1 Azospirillum sp.
GGATAAGCTGCGCACCGACCCGGTCCTGCGCTTCCTGGTCACTTCGGTCGCCTTCTACGGCATGTCGACCTTCGAAGGTCCGCTGATGTCGGTGAAGCCGGTCAACGCGCTGTCGCACTACACCGACTGGACCGTCGGCCATGTGCACTCCGGCGCGCTCGGCTGGGTGGCCTTCATCAGCTTCGGCGCGATCTACTTCCTCGTGCCCGTCCTGTGGAAGCGCTCGCAGCTCTACAGCCTGCGTCTGGTCAGCTACCACTTCTGGACCGCCACCATCGGCATCGTGCTGTACATCACCGCCATGTGGGTGTCGGGCATCATGCAGGGCCTGATGTGGCGCGCCTACGACAACCTGGGCTTCCTCCAGTACTCGTTCGTGGAAACCGTCGCGGCCATGCACCCCTTCTACGTCATCCGCGCGATGGGGGGTGTGCTGTTCGTCGCCGGCGCGCTGATCATGGTCTACAACCTGTGGCGTACGGCCAAGGGCGACGTCCGCATTGAGAAGCCTTACGTCTCCGCGCCGCACAAAGCGGCCGTGGGCGCGGCCTGAAGCCGAGAAGGACCTGAGAAATGGCTGAGGAAAAAAAGGGCTTTAGCCACGACACGATCGAGCGGAACACGCTTCTGCTCGTCGTGCTGATCCTGATCACGGTCTCGATCGGCGGCCTTGTGCAGATCGTCCCGCTGTTCACGATCGAGTCGACCATCGAGAAGGTGGAGGGCGTGCGTCCCTACTCCCCGCTCGAACTGGCCGGCCAGAACATCTACTTCCGCGAAGGCTGCTACAACTGCCATAGCCAGCAGGTCCGTCCGTTCCGCGACGAGGTGGAGCGCTACGGCCACTACTCGCTGGCGGCGGAGAGCATGTACGACCACCCGTTCCAGTGGGGTTCCAAGCGCACCGGTCCGGACCTTGCCCGCGTCGGCGGCAAGTACTCCAACGACTGGCACGTGGCGCACCTCGTGAAGCCGCAGGCGGTCGTGCCGGAATCCATCATGCCGGGCTACGCCTGGATGAAGGACCGTCCGCTCCAGTACGGCGACATCGCGGAGCACCTGAAGACGCTGAAGATCGTCGGCGTCCCGTACACCGCCGAGCAGATCGCCAACGCCAAGGCCGACCTGGAAGCGCAGAAGAACCCGGACGCCGACACGGCCGGGCTGATGAAGCGCTACCCGAAGGCCGTGGTGGCCAACTTCACGGGCAACAAGGTCGTCACCGAGATGGACGCCCTCGTCGCCTACCTGCAGGTGCTGGGCACCATGGTGGACTTCACCAAGTACCAGGCTGACACCGGTAACAAGGTGAACAAGCAGCTCCTGCAGTAAGCACGACGGAGGGAATCCATGGACCTGGATTCGATCACCATAGCCCTGCGGTCGTTCTGGACCGTCTGGCTCGCCCTGTTGCTCACCGGGATCATCGTCTACGCGATGTGGCCGGGCAACCGGGGGAAGTTCGACGACGCCGCCCGGATCCCGCTCAAAGATGATGGCCAGGAGTTTTAGGCGATGGCTAGGAATGTTGAAAAAGACGCTCTGTCCGGAGTCGAGACGACCGGTCATGAGTGGGACGGCCTGAAGGAGCTGAACAACCCGCTGCCGAAATGGTGGCTGTGGGTGTTCTACGTCTGCATCGCGTGGTCGCTGGTGTACTACGTGTTCTATCCGTCGTGGCCGCTGGGCTCGACCTACACCAAGGGCATCCTTGGCTGGTCGATGCGCCAGGAGGTCGCCGACAGCGTCGCGGCGGCCAAGAAGTCGCAGGAGAAGTACCTGACGGCCATCGCCGCCAAGTCGGTGGACGAGGTCCAGAAGGACAAGGACCTGCTGGCCTTCGCCATGGCCGGCGGCCGTTCGGTGTTCAACGAGAACTGCGCGGCCTGCCACGGCGCCGGCGGCCAGGGCGCCAAGGGCTTCCCCAGCCTCGCCGACGACGTGTGGCTGTGGGGCGGCACCACCGCGGACATCTACAAGACCATCCAGCACGGCATCCGCGCGGATGACGCGGACACCCGCGGCACCGTCGGCGTCGGCATGACCGCCTTCGGCAAGGACGGCATCCTCGACCGCAACCAGATCGACCAGGTTGCCGAGTACGTTCTCTCGCTCACCAAGCGCGAGACGGACAAGGCCAAGGCCGAAGCGGGCAAGACCGTGTTCGAGGAGAACTGCGTCGCCTGCCACGGCGACCAGGGCCAGGGTTCGCTCGCGGCCGGCGTCGACGTCGGCGCCCCGCCGCTCAACACCGCGGCGTGGATATTCGGTGGCGACAAGGCGACGATCGTCGAGACCGTCACCAACGGCCGCGCCGGCGTGATGCCGACCTGGGCCAAGCGCCTGGACGACACCACGATCAAGCAGCTCGCGGTGTACGTCCACAACCTGGGCGGCGGCAAGTAAGCCTCCTCCGGTTGACACAGATCAGTGCCGGGGAGTTCGCTCCCCGGCATTTTTCTTGGGCAGAGGCAAGCGCCTAAGCGCGACGCAACGCCGCTCAACGCGACAGCGTTCCGGCTGGGCGGCCGCGTCGGCGCAAGGGTGCGCCGCATCGCCGCACGGCCCGGCGACGGCCATATTGACCGTTCGCAATGCCCCTGCGGCGAACTGCCGCCATGGTCCGCCAGCATCGCCGATCCATTTCGGCGCTGTGGAAAGCCTACGGGAGAGCAAGGCAAAGCCATGAGCACGGTCACGGAAACTGAGCAGAAACCCGCCCCCGCCGTCACACCGGCGGCTGTGCCTCAGGGCGCGAAGCAGGAGCCCGTCCGCCGGACGGCGCAGTCGCTCTACGCCAAGCACGCGAAGGTCTACCCGAAGTCGGTCGAGGGCCGGTTCCGCCGTCTGAAGTGGGCGGCGCTGATCGCGCTGCTGGGCATCTACTACATCCTGCCGTGGATCCGCTGGGACCGTGGCGCGCACGCGCCCGACCAGGCGGTGCTGCTCGACCTGCCGGCCCGCCGCTTCTACCTGTTCTTCATCGAGCTGTGGCCGCAGCAGATCTACTACCTGACCGGCGCGCTGATCCTGGCGGCGCTGGGCCTGTTCCTCGCCACCTCGCTGGCCGGCCGCATCTGGTGCGGCTACGCCTGCCCGCAGACGGTGTGGACCGACCTCTTCCTGTGGGTCGAGCGGCTGGTGGAAGGCGACCGCGGCGAGCGCATCCGCCTCGACCAGGGCAAGTGGGGCTTCGCCAAGCTGCGCAAGAAGGTTCTGAAGAACGCCGTCTGGCTGCTGATCTCGCTGGCCACCGGCGGCGCGTGGATCTTCTACTTCACCGACGCGCCGACGCTGGTGCGCGACATCGTGACCTTCCAGGCCAGCAGCACCGCTCTCGGCTTCATCGGCCTGTTCACCGCCTCCACCTTCCTGCTGGCCGGCTTCGCGCGCGAGCAGGTGTGCTGCTACATGTGCCCGTGGCCGCGCTTCCAGTCGGCGATGATCGACGAGGAAAGCCTGATCGTCACCTACGAGGAGTGGCGGGGCGAGGGCCGCGGGCCCTTGCGCAAGTCGCAGAGCTGGGAGGAGCGGCAGGCCCAGGGCCTGGGCGATTGCATCGACTGCTTCAACTGCGTGCAGGTCTGCCCGGTCGGCATCGACATCCGCGACGGGTTGCAGATGCAGTGCATCGGTTGCGGCCTGTGCGCCGACGCCTGCGACGAGGTGATGGTCAAGATCGGCCGGCCCACCGGACTGGTGAAGTTCGACACGCACAACAACCAGGTGGCGCTCTCCACCACCGGCAAGCCCGGTCCGTACAAGCTGTTCCGCCCGCGCACGCTGATCTACATGGCGCTGATGTCGATCATCGGCGGCGCCATCGCCGCCGGGCTGGTGTTCAAGCCGGGTCTCGACATCTCGGTCCTGCGCGACCGCGCGCCGCTGTACGTGGCGCTGTCCGACGGCTCGATCCGCAACGCCTACACCTTCAAGATCTCCAACATGACCCGCGACCCGCTCGACTACACCCTCACGCTCGACGGTGTGGCGGGGGCGGCGATCGCCGTGGCCGGCGAGCACCAGGAGGTCTCGGCCCCGCAGGCGCGCTTGACGGCGGCCCCGGACGCCGTCACCACCTACAGAATCTTTGTCACGGCGCCCCGCTCTGGTTTGAAAGGGGCGAGCATGCCACTTAACTTCAGGCTGACCTCGGCCAATGGTGAGAGCGCGACGCGCGACACCGTCTTCTTGGCCCCGGGGGACTAGCCCCACACCAGGGAAACGAACGGACGATGAGCATGTCCACCGACGCCAGGAACCCGACGATGACGAACCGCCGCGCGCGTTCCGCCGGCTGGTATATTCCTTGGCTCTTCGTGGCCTTCTTCGGGGTGGTGATCGCGGTGAACGGCGTTATGGTCTACGTCGCCACCTCCACCTACACGGGGCTGCAGACCGAGGATCACTTCATCAAGGGCATCCGCTACAACCAGGATCTGGCCGGTGCGCGTGCGCAGAACGAACGCGGGTGGAAGGTCGACCTCGGCTTCGAGGCGACCGACCCGCGCAAGGGCATCGTCGCGATCACCCTCAACGACAAGCACGGCAACCTGCTGAAGGACGCCACCGTCAACGTGACCTTCATCCGCCCGACCAGTCAGGGCAGCGACCAGCGGATGGTCCTGCCCTACCTGGGGGAGGGCCGCTATGGGCAGGCCGTCGAGCTGCCGCTGTCCGGCGTGTGGGACATGCGGGTGACGGTTGACCACGCGGCGGGCGACTACCAGGATCAGAAGCGCATCTGGGTCAAGTA
This sequence comes from Azospirillum sp., assembly GCA_035629155.1. Lineage (GTDB taxonomy): Bacteria > Pseudomonadota > Alphaproteobacteria > Azospirillales > Azospirillaceae > Azospirillum. The sequence goes on from DASPIO010000031.1 coordinate 4,757, forward strand.
AATGGCCGTCTGCCTCCACTGCGGGCAGGACCTGCCGGCCGGTGCCGAGCCCGTTCCCGCCTCCGCTCCTTCGACCAACGAAGGCGCCGCCGACGCGGGCGTGTTCTGCTGCACCGGTTGTGCCGCGGCGTACGACCTCGTCCGCGGCCTCGGCCTGGAACGCTACTACGACCGGCGCTGCGTCGACCCGTCGGCGCGGCCGCTGCGCCCGGACGACGACGACGCGCCGTCCATCGATTACGCCACGCACGCCAAGCGGGGCGCCAAGGGGGGCCAAAGCGGCGAGGGGGACGGCACCGCCACGCTGCACCTGATGATCGACGGGCTGCAGTGCGCGGCCTGCGTCTGGCTGATCGAGACGGCGCTGGCCCGCCAGGGCGGCGTGACGCACGCCCGCCTCAACATGACCACCCGCCGCCTGACGGTGACGTGGCGCGAGGCGGAGACCGACGCCAACACGGTGGTCGGCGTGGTGTCGCGCCTCGGCTACCGCGCCGTGCCCTACGATCCCGACCGGCTGGGCAGCGCGCAGAGCAAGGCGGAGACGGAGCTGCTGCGCTCCATGGCCGTGGCCGGCTTCGCCGCCAGCAACATCATGCTGTTCTCCGTGTCCGTGTGGTCCGGCTACGGCGACATGGGCACGGCGACGCGCGACCTCATGCACTGGCTGTCGGCGCTGATCGGCCTGCCGGCCATCGCCTACGCCGTGCGGCCTTTCGCGCGGTCGGCGCTCCAGGCGCTGCGGCGCGGCGGCACCAACATGGACGTGCCGATCACCATCGGCGTCATCCTCACCGCCGGGATGAGCCTCTTCGAGACGATCAACAGCGGCCTGCACGCCTATTTCGATGGCGCAACGATGCTGCTGTTCTTCCTGCTGATCGGCCGCTACCTCGACCAGCGGGCGCGCGGCCGGGCGCGCTCGGCCGCCGAGCAGCTTCTCGGCCTTCAGGCGACCAACGTCACCGTGGTGCAGCCCGACGGGCGCACGGTCATTCTGCCCCCGGAACAGGTTACCCCCGGCGCGACCGTTCTGGTCGCGGTGGGCGAGCGCATCCCCGTCGACGGCCGCGTGGCCGACGGCGTGTCCGATCTCGACACCGGCCTGATCACCGGCGAGAGCGTGCCCGGCACCGTCCGCCCCGGCGACCAGGTGTTCGCCGGCATGCTGAACCTCACCTCGCCCCTGCGCATGACCGTCACCGCGGTGGGCGAGGGCACGCTGCTGGCCGAGATCGTCCGCCTGATGGAGGTGGCCGAGCAGGGCCGCGCCCGGTACGTCGCCATTGCCGACCGCGTGTCGCGCCACTACGCACCGGTCGTGCATCTGGCGGCGCTGTTCACCTTCCTCGGCTGGACGTTCCTGATGGGATCGGACTGGCAGGATTCGCTGATGAACGCCGTCGCGGTGCTGATCATCACCTGCCCGTGCGCGCTGGCGCTCGCCGTGCCGGTGGTGCAGGTGATCGCCAGCGGCCGGCTGATGCGCCAGGGCATCCTGCTGAAGACGGCCACCGCGCTGGAACGCCTCGCCACCATCGACACGGTGGTGTTCGACAAGACCGGCACGCTGACCGAAGGCCGGCCGGAAGCCCAGGTCGCGGGCATCGACGCCGCCGACCTGCGGCTCGCGGCCGGGCTGGCCGGGGCCAGCCGCCACCCGTTGGCCCGTGCGCTGGTGCGCGCCGTGCCCGGCGTTCCGGTGGCGTCCGGCGTGCGCGAGGTGCCTGGTGCCGGACTGGCCCTGGACACGCCCGACGGCGAGATCCGCCTGGGCAGCCGCCGCTTCACCGGCGTCGATTCCACCGGCGTCGATTCCACCGATGCCCCCGGGCCCGAGCTGTGGCTGGCCCGTCCCGGCGTGGCGCCGGTGCGCATCGGCTTCCTCGACACGCCGCGCCGCGACGCGGCGGCGGTGGTCGGCGCGCTGCGGGCGCGCGGGCTGGAGGTCATCCTGCTGTCCGGCGACCGCCGCGCCGCCGTCGCCGTGGTGGCCGACGCGCTGGGCATCGCCGACTGGCGGGCGGAGCAGACGCCGGCCGACAAGACCGCCGTGCTGCACGGTCTGATCGCCCGGGGCAAGCGCGTGCTGATGGTCGGCGACGGGCTGAACGACGCGCCGGCGCTGGCCGCCGCCACCGTGTCCATGTCGCCGTCGACCGCCGTGGACGTCAGCCAGACCGCCGCCGACGTGGTGTTCCAGGGCCGCCACCTGCTGCCCATCGTCGAGGCGCTGGAGGTGGCGCGCCGCTCCGGCACGCTGGTCCGCCAGAACTTCGGGGCGGCGCTGGTCTACAACCTGTTCGCCGTGCCGCTGGCGATGGCCGGCATGCTGACGCCGCTCATCGCCGCCTTGGCGATGTCCTCGTCCTCGATTATCGTCATCGTGAACGCGTTGCGCCTCAGCCGCGGCGCGCTCGTAAAGGATCTGAGCCATGACCGAGCTTCTCTACCTGATCGCGGCCGCCGTGAGCCTGGGTCTCCTGGGCCTGGGGGCGTTCCTGTGGGCCCTGAAGTCCGGTCAGTTTGACGACCTGGACGGGGCGGCGCACCGCATCCTGTTCGACGACGACACGCCCGCCGCTCCGGCCCCGGCCGAGCCTCGCCGCGCCACCGAACGCGGCTGAGACCTTCGTCGGCATGCCCGTTGAGCATGGTTGCGATATTTCCAGAATGTGACCATGATGGGGTCCGTGGACGGTTAAGGCTGAGTGCCGTCATGACTCCGTTCGACATGGGCCGCGCCCGCGACAAGGGCGCCACGACCGAAATGAACCCGTGCGGGGCCTGTCCCGTGCGGATCCTCACGGTCTGTGCCGCCCTGGAACCGGAGGAGCTGCGCCGGCTCGCCGACATCGCCCAGAACGTGCGGATCGAGGCGAGCCAGACCCTGTTCGGCGAGGGCGACGCGGCCGACACGCTCTACAACGTCACCTCCGGCACGGTGAAGCTGTACAAGCTGCTGCCCGACGGGCGCCGGCAGATCACCGGCTTCCTGGTGCCCGGCGATTTCCTCGGCCTCGCCGTGAACGACCATTACGCCTATTCGGCCGAGACGGTGACCACCTGCTCGCTCTGCCGCTTCCCCCGCCGCAAGGTGGAGGCGCTGCTGGACGAGTTCCCGAAGATGCAGCGCCGCCTGTTCTCCATGGCGTCGAACGAGCTGGCGGCGGCGCAGGACCAGATGCTGCTGCTCGGCCGCAAGACGGCCAGGGAGAAGATCTGCTCCTTCCTCCTGATGCTCTCCCAGCGCGCCTCGCGGCGCGGGCACAAGGAGAACCCGGTCCACGTGCCGATGAGCCGGGCGGACATCGCCGACTACCTCGGCCTCACCACCGAAACGGTCAGCCGCACCTTCACGCAGCTCAAGACCGCCGGCGTGATTTCGTTGCAGGAAGGCAACAAGATCCTGATCGCCGACATGGACGGCGTTTACGACATGGCCGAGGGCAGTTGAGCACCCGCCGTTGGGTTTTCGCTGGCGCTCAACCCGACGTTCGTCGATCCTATCGCCCCGTCGCCTTCTCCGACAGTTCGATCAGCCCCATCAGCTCGTCACTCTTCCAGTAGCGCGACTTGCCGACTTCGGCCCGCGCCGCGGCGACCACGTCGTCGATCAGTTCCCGCTCGTCCGCCGTCACGGCGGCGCCGTTCTCCAGCCGGTGGGCGACAAGGCGCGTCATGTTGTGGCTGGACGGCGGGATCCAGGCGCTGATGCGCTGGCCGAGCACCTTGCACAGCGTGTTGATGCGCAGCAGGTGCTCCATCCGCTCGTCCAGCGGGTCGCCGTCGCCGAACTTCATGGCCTTGTCGAGATTGGCCCGCAGCTCCTCCAGCAACGTCTCGCGCCAACTGTGCAGTTCGAACGTTTCCAGGTCGAAATCACGCGCCGTGGTGTGCCAGCCCGACAGGAAGCGGATGAGCCAGGCGACGTCGCCGTGATCCACCGAGGCGTTGCGCCGGGCGGACGCGGCGACGGTGGCGCGCTCCATGGCTATGGCGGTGACGCGCGTGGCGATCAGCTTGGCCGCCGCCTCCCACGCCAAGCGGTAGGTCGGCGCGGTGCGCCGGTCCTCCATCAGGCCCGAGGCGATCAGCGCCTCCAGCAGGTCGACGATGCGCGTCACCAGCCCTTCGATGCGCGCCTTGTCCTTGGCGCTCGGCCGGATCGGCGAGCCCGGTACCCGTTCGTTGAGCTTCAGCACGCCGGTCAGCACGGCGGCCAGTGCCCGGCAGGTGGCGGTGAAGTGGGCGGTCAGCGCCGCCGCCACCGGATCGTCGATCCCGTTCTGGCGGATGTACAGCGCCACCACGCCGTAGTTGCGTTTCACGTGAAGCACGGACAGCGGCAGCAGCGCCGCGACCGCGTCGCCCGATCCCGCGCCCTCCCGCAAGGCAGCGGTGGCATCGAGCAGCGCGTCGGCCTGCCGTTCCCGCTCGCGCTCCGACGCGCACGCCGCCGGGATGGCGGCCAGCCGGTCGGCGATGCGGTCCACCGCGCCGTCGCCGTGCGCCAGGATGTCGCGCAGCAGGCGGATCGTTTCGGCGGCGACCGGCGGCGCCTTGTCGAGGTTGGCGGACAGCAGCTTGGTGCGGCGCGGCCGGTGGCGCGACAGCGCGGTGAGCAGCCCATCCAGCGCCTTGCGGTTGCCCAGCACGCCGTTCAGGTAGCGCACGGCGCTCACCCGCATGCGCTCGCGCAGGGCCAGCGCTTCCGGCGTGCGGATGGCGCGGTCGATGATTTCACCCTGCGCCGCCTGGTCCAGCGCTTCCTGCGCCTCGACGGCGAGCAATGGGAAGGCGTCGCGAGCCAGCACCTCCCATACGGCGCCCGTGTCGATGCGCTGCACCAGGCCGGGCACCGGTGCGCCGGCGTGGAAGAGCACGTCGTCATCCACCAGAAACGCCTCGAACAGGGTGGTGAACAGGCGTCGCGCGCGGTTGGTGCGCTGGCGGTTCAGGTATTCGATGACGTACTGGCGCACCAGACGCACGCGGTCGGCCGGCTCCTCGTCCATGCCTTCGATCTCGCTCAGGAGACTGTAGACGAGGGTGGCGGGAAGCCGGGTGACCAGATCGTTGATCCTGTCCCGGAGGGCGTTGTCGGGCTCGTCGCGCATGCGGACCGCGGCTGTCTGGAGAGATACTCGCAATCCGCGATTAATGCGCTTAAAGGTTAATATTCTTCCAGCGCCGGGGCCGCCGGACCGGCCGAAACCGCCGGTCCGGGATGCGCCGCGCGCATTTGTTGCGTGGTCAGCCGTTCTTGTGGCGGTCGACGATCGGCTTGGCGTACTGCAGCTCGATGTCCCAGGGGAAATGGATCCAGGTGTCCTGGCTGACCTCGGTGACGAAGGTGTCGACCAGCGGCCGGCCGGCCGGCTTGGCGAAGATGGTGGCGAAGTGCGCCTTGGGCAGCATCTTGCGCACCAGCACGGCGGTCTTGCCGGTGTCGACGAGGTCGTCGATGATCAGCATGCCTTCGCCGTCGCCGTCCACGCCCTTCAGCACGCGCGCCTCGCGCTGGTTCTGGTGGTCGTAGCTGGACACGCAGACGGTGTCGATCAGGCGGATGTTCAGCTCGCGGGCGATGATGGCGGCCGGAACCAGCCCGCCGCGCGTCACCGCGACGATGCCCTTCCACGGCCCCTTGTCGATCAGCCGCCAGGCCAGCGCCTTGGCGTTGCGGTGCAGCTCTTCCCAGGACACCGGGAAATGGCGGTTGAAGGCGCTGTTGTCGGACACGGCGGAACTCCTGAAATGCCTGCGGCGCCTTATATATCAGGCTGGCCGACGCCGTCCACTCTGGGTATTTTTTCCTGAAAAAATTTCTGCAAAAAAGGCTTGCACGCCTCCGGGGATTTGAGTAGGTTTCGGGCCTCGCCGGGGAGCACCTCCGGTGAGAAAACGAAGCGGCAAGCGCCCGTAGCTCAACTGGATAGAGCATCAGACTACGGATCTGAGGGTTAGGAGTTCGAATCTTCTCGGGCGCGCCACTTCCGGTACCTTAGAAATCAATGGCTTATTGAGCGCCGACCATATGGTTCGGCGCTTTTTGCTTTTGAGTCGTAGGTACACGACAGGTACATACCTAGATGCAAGCCGGTTCAGAGGGAGCTCAACGGTCGTCGTGTCCGACTTGATAACGAATGGCCCGTTTCGAAAGTTGACGCCGACGGGGTGAGGGTCTGAAGCGGCGGCTGTTGGCAGGGAACCCCACTGCCGGAGGCCGCCGATGTGGACGCCCGAGGACCGCCGGCTGGTTGGCGATTACGGCGCCGGCGAAGCCCTGAGCGATGAACAGTACCGCCTCATCGAACCATTGATCCCGTCGGCCAAGCCCAGCGGGCGGCCCCGCAGCACGGACCTGCGCCGGCTGCTGGACGCCCTGTTCTACGTGGTGCGGACCGGCTGCCAATGGCGCCATCTGCCGCCCCCGCCGGCCTTCCCGCCCTGGCCCACGGTCTACCGCTACTTCCGCGCCTTCCTGGAAGCCGGCGTGTGGGAGACCCTGCGCCACCATCTGGTG
>DASPIO010000032.1:0-5669 GCA_035629155.1 Azospirillum sp.
CCGCCCACAGGATCACCTCCGCCGTAAACTGCCGCCCCTTGAACGGGGTCTTCTTGGAATGCATCACCGTGTCGCCCCAGCCGCCACTCCGGTCAAGGTTCTACGCGATCTACGCCGCGCCGCAAATGCTGCAACAGAGCCTTCCAGCGTGAAGGTGGGCGCGCCGGCCGTGCCGGTGTTGGTGAACACCACCGTGTCGCCGGTGGCGTTGCCGACGACGGCGTCGCCGTCGCCGTCGCCGTCCACGTCCGCCAGCACCGGAACGGCGTTGCCGCCGACGTCGGCCAGGCCGAAGGGGTTGGTGCCCGTCGGCGTGAACGTCGGCGCCCCCGCCGTGCCGGTGTTGGTGAACAGCACCGTGTCGCCGCCGGCGTTGCCGACGAGGGCGTCGGAATCGCCGTCGCCCTCCACATCCACCAGCACCGGAACGGCGTTGCCGCCGACATCGGTAAGGCCGAAGGGATCGGTACCGGCGGGCGTGACTGTGGGGTCGGACATGGAGGAGCTCTCTGCGACGGAATGCTGCTCGGCCACGCGACGTTCGTGCCGCGCGCATTGCCGCAAACGTGCGTTGCGGGGCGTGATGGGAGCGTGATTGCTCCGCCCGACAGCCGGAGGCCGCGGGGTCAGGGCTCCGGGTTCAAGGCAGGGGGGGACAGGCGGCGCCGCAGGGCCGTGATGGCGGCGTTGACGAGGCGCCCGTCGGCCATCAGGGGCAGGACGGCGTCGGCCCCGGCTTCCAGCGCCTGGAACCGGCTGATGTGGTGAATCTCGTGAAGGACGACGATCACGCCGGCAGCCGGATTCAGCGATCCGATCCGTCTCAGGAGTTCGAGAACGGAGCCGTCGATCTCATCGGCCGAGACGATGCAGATCTCCGCCCGTTCCGTCAGCGCATGAACGTCGCCGGCCGTGCCGTCGACGATGCGCCACATCTCCGGTGCGCCGGCCGTTGCCGGCAGGACCTGCTTCCAGAAGGACTCGGCGCGCGCGAAGGACCCCAGCCGTCCCGGCATGCACACGCACAGGCACACGCCGGCCGAGGGCTCCTGGGCGGGAACGTCCCGCACGCTGGTCCTTCCTTTATCCGGACAAAAGTGCTGCATGGTCCTCTTGCGTCGACGAAGCGTTCCCTTTCGCCACGGCCCGATGCCGGCTGCGGGCATGCGGGCCGGCGAAGCTTGGCGATGTGTGGAAGCGTGTCCGGGGCGCTCCCGAAATTCCGGGAAGACTTATCGCGGACCGCGTGACACGCTCGTGATGATCGCTGCCGATACGAATGCTGTGCTGCCAGCCCTTCCTGAGGAGCGGGCGTGTCGAGCGTGATTTCAGCGTGACGCTGGAGTAGCTTGTCGCGGCAATAGCCATCCCGCACGATGGCCGCGGGGATGATGATATTCGATGCAGCTTCACATTGCCTTGCTGGGACCGCTCCAGGTGCTTCTGGACGGCCGGCCGATCACTTCCCTTTCCCGCGGCAAGGCCGGGGCGTTGCTGTGTTTCCTCGCCGTCGAGCGCCGGCGGCCGCACGCGCGCGAAGCCTTGGCCGCCATGTTCTGGCCAGACCACGACACCGTCCAGGCCCGCCAGAACCTGCGCCAGCTCGTCGCCACGCTGCGCCGTCTTCTTGGCGATCCGGACGAAGAGCGGGGAATCCTGCGGGTGGAGCGCAGCTTCCTTCAGATGGACCCGCACGCCTGCACCACCGACATCGACGGATTCTTCGACGACCATCCGCCGTCGGACGTCCCGGCATGGGACGAGCGGGTCGGCGCCGCCTACCGGGGGCCATTTCTCGACGCCTTCCCGTCGGTCGAGGGCGAGGCGTGGAGCGAATGGGTGCGCCACTGGGGCGAGCGTGTCGAACGGCGGACCACGGAGGCGTTCAACCGGCTGATCGACCGCCGGCTGGCGCAGGGGCGCTTCGACGAGGCGCACGACGTCGCGCGGCGCCTGCTCCAGCTCGACCGCTGGCACGAGGAAACGCACCGGCGGATCATGCGCATCCTGGCCATGTCGGGCGACCGCATCGCGGCGCTCCAGCACTTCAACGACTGCCGTGACCAGTTGGTGGCCGAACTGGGCGTCGAGCCGGAACCGGCGACGGTGGAGTTGTACCAGGCGATCAAAGCCGGCCGGCTGCAGGGCGGCGGCCCGCCTCCGGCGGCCGTGGCGGACACGATCGCGGCACCGGCGCGGGGGTCCGACCTCCATCGCGAACGCCGCCAGGTGACGGCGTTGCACGCGCAGATGCTGCTGCCGTCACGCATCGACCCGGAAGAGGTGATCGTGTTGCGCCGCGCCTTCCAGGCGGGCTGCGCGCGCATCGTCCGCTGCGGAGGGTTCATCGCCGAGCAGGGCGAGGGAACGGTGCTGGCGTACTTCGGCTATCCAACCGCCAGTGAGGAGACCGCCCGCGACGCCATCGACGCGGCGCGCGCCCTCCTCACCGCGGGAGCGGCCCCCATACGGTGCGGCGTGCACACCGGCCGGGCCGTGGTGTCGGGGGCGGAGAACGCCGCGGAGCGGATCGTCGGCGTCGTCTCGCAGGTCGCGCGCGCGCTGACCGGCCACGCGGAGCCGGGCACGGTGGTGGTGAGCGCCGTCAGCCAGCGGCTGGCCAAGGGATACTTCCGTTGGGCGCCGCTTGGCCGCCGGCCGCTGACGCCCCTGTCCGAGCAGCTCGCCGTCTTCCGCGTGCTGGGGGCGAGCGGCGCGCGCACGCGTCTGCAGGCGTCCGACGTCGGCAGACTCAGCCCGTTCATCGGCCGCGACGCCGACGTCGGGCGCGTGGTGGAGCTGTGGCGCGCGGCGCGCGCCGGACACGGCGGCACCGTCCTGCTGAGCGGCGACGCCGGCATCGGCAAGTCCCGCCTCATCCATGAAGTCCACCGCGCGCTCGACGCCACGGCCGATGACGGCGGGATGATCTGGTACGAACACCATTGTCAGCGCCAGCACCAGCACACCCCCTACCACCCCTTCGTCTCGCTGCTGGAGTCGATCATCGGGATCGACGCGGGCGGCAGTGCGCGGGAACGCGGCACGGCGCTGGAACGCTACCTGCGGAACGCGGGGCTCGGCGGGGACGGCGTGCGCGGCCTGCTGGCCGACCTGCTGGGGGTGTCCGATGGCCCGGCCCGGGATGCCCCCCAGCTCGTCCGTTCGCGCCTCCATCAAGCCGTCGTCGAGATCATCCGGCGCGGGGCCGCGTGGCGCCCGACGGTCTTCGTCGTCGAAGACCTGCATTGGAGCGACGCCTCCACGGTGGATCTCATCGGCGACCTTCTGGAGCGGATCGCCGACGTTCCGCTGCTTCTGCTGATCACCACCCGTTCGTCACTGGACCTGGCATGGCAGCACCACCCCGCGGTCGTCCGCCTCAACCTGCATCCGCTCGGCCCGGCCGACACGGAAGCGCTGGTGCGCACGCTCGTGGAGCCGGCCGTGCCCCGCGCCGTCATCGACGACCTCGTGCGGCGTTCGGACGGCATTCCGCTCTTCGCCGAGGGGCTGACGGACATGTTCGTCGACGGTCGGGGCGACCGCCGCGGTTCCCCCGTCCCGGAGACGCTGGATGATCTGCTCGCGGCGCGGCTGGACGCGATCCCGTCGGGCAAGCTGGCCGCGCAGATCGGTGCGGTGATCGGCGACGAGTTCTCGCTCGACCTCTTCCGCAACGTGGTCCGGCGGCTTCCCGGCCTGGACGCGGACGCGGCCGTCGATGGCCTCGACGACCTTGTCGTGGGCGGCCTGATGGTGCGCACCCACGCGGCCGACAAGGAGATCTACCGCTTCCGCCACACCCTCGTCCAGCAGGCGGCGTACCGGATGCAACTGGCGAATGCCCGCAGGGAGCGCCATGCGGCGGCCGCGGCGGCGCACAAGCACACCCCCCCGCAAGCGTCGCGCGTCCAGCCGGCGGTGCTGGCGATGCATTACGGCGCCGCCGGCGAGGCGGAGACGGCCATCGGCTATTGGCTGGAGGCGACCGAGCTGGCGAACCGGCGCGGCGCCACGGCGGAAGCGCGTGCGCACATCGAGGAGGCCCTGGCGCTCGTCGACGACGTGCCGGCGGGCGTCCGGCGCATCGAACTGGAAACCGATCTTCGCCTGGCGCTCGGCACCACGCTGATCATCGCCAAGGGGTACAGCGCCCGTGGCGGCGAGACGGCCTTCACCGACGCGCTGGCGTTGAGCGAACCGTTGGGGCCGTCGGAGCGCCTGTTTTCCGCGCTGTGGGGGTTGTACTGCTGCTACAATCTGCGCTGGGAGTGGCCGCGGGCGCGGCGCATCGCGTTCCGCCTGATGGAGACCGCGCTGCGGACCGGACGGCCGGACCTCAACGTCAAGGCGCAATACGCCCTGGGCAGCGCCAGCCTGTGGATGGGGGACGGGAACGTCGCCGAAGAGTGCCTGCGCATGGCGTGCGAGCAGGCCACGCGGACGGATACGGATTTCCTCGACCCGGTCGACCCGCTGCTTTCGGCCTTGTGCCAGCGTGGCCTCGGCGCGTGGCAGCGCGGCCGGCCGGACGAGGCCGCGGCGTTCTTCGGTTTGGCCCTCACCAAGGCCGAAGCGTCCGGCCACCCGCACCACATCGCGGCCTGCCTCGGCGTGACGCTCTTTTACGATGCCCTGCGTAGGAACTACGCGTCGATGTCCGAACGGAGCGGCCGCATCCTGGCGATCAGTGCGGCGCACGGCTTTCCGCTCTGGCAGGCGCTGGGAAAGCTGGCGCGCGGTCTGGCCAGCGGCGGGGAGGACGGCCTGAAGGATGTCGAGGACGGCTTGCTCGAATGGCAACGGACGGATTCCGGCCGCCTGACGCCGCTTCCCGTCTTCTTCCAGGCTCTGGCGCTGACTCGTGCCGGGCGCCTTTCCGCCGCGCTGGAGGCTCTCGACGTCGGGCTGGAATTGATCGACCGGACGGCCGCCTTCGGCTTCGAGGCGGAATTCCATCGGTTGCGGGGGGAATGCCTGGGCGGGCTTTCCGACGCGGGTGGCGCGGACGCGGCGCGCCGGATCGCCCGGATCGCCGACCTCGGCCGGGAGGCCGCGACGTCACTTTGATCCGACGCGTAGAGCGGAACCAGGACGAAAAGCGGGGAAGCCGTTTCCGGCTTCCCCGCCCTTGTTCAGCCGTGGAAGGAGGCGTTTCCAGCAGGGTCCAATCGACGCAAAGGATTTCTGCTGGTTCCGCTTTACACGTCCACGGCCGACACCGCGACACCGTCTACGTCGGTGATGGCGTTGATCATAGGCGAGGGTGCGTGATCCTACCGTGATTGTCGCCCGCGATACGGGTCGCGGCGCGCCTCGCTCACGCACGCGCCTCACGCGCCCGCCTCAGTTCCGCGGCCACAGTGTCCAGACGCCTTCCGGGATCGAGCGCCAGACCGTTGAGGTGGCATCGGTCCTCGCCGCGCAGGTCGGAGATGAAGGGCGGCCGCCACACCGGGTGGAAGCCATGATCTGGGGTGTTGGTGCACCGAGGCGCGGGTTTGCCGGTGCTGGGTCATGATGTAGAAGGGCGCCTCTCCGTGTTCCCCTGGATTGGTCCCTCCCGGCATGCCGAACAAGCACAACGACACCCGCCGCCATCACATTCCGAAGATGCGCTTCAAGGTGACGAATTGGGCGGCGTACGAAGCCGGCCTGCGGCGGCG
>DASPIO010000033.1:0-33952 GCA_035629155.1 Azospirillum sp.
GCTCGCCCCGAATCGCCTCCAGCGCCACCTTCGCCTTGAACTCCGCCGAATACCGCTTCCGTTTCCCCGTCATCGGGTCCGTCCTTTCTGATGGGCGAACCAAGCTTATCCAACTGTCCGGGGAACGGGGACCAGCTCAGAGATCGACACGAGCAACCCGGCGGGAGCTCTGGTCTTCGCGGTGCTCGCGGCCGTCGCAGAGATTGATGCGACCATGATCTCCGAGCGGACCGTCGCCGGTATGGAGGCGGCGCGACTGCGTGGTGTCCACTTAGGGCGCCCTCGCAAGCTGACCGACAAGCAGTGTGCGATGATCGAAACCCTGCTCAAGAACCGCCTTGGTGGCCAGACTGCTTGGCAGATCGCTGAACAGCTCGGGGTGGAGCGTACGACCATGTACCGTGCTCTGCGGGAACACCGCGCTCGAATGGGCAAGGCATGAAAGGTGCATTTCCGACGCGGCTGCGGTAAGGACAGCGGTAGGCCATCCCGATAGCCGGAGAATCCGTCATGCGCGACCGCGGCCTCCTATTACCCCTGGCGCTAACGGCAGCGTTGCTGCTGTCCGGCCCGGCGGCGGCCAACGACAGCACGGGCTTTCAAGGGACGGGTGGCCTCGAGCTGTCCGCCAGTGAAGACATTCGGATGCTGTCCGAGGATCTGCGGATCGGCCTCGACGAGATCCGAGTGTCCTACGTGTTCCGTAACGTTGCCGATCACCCCGTTGACACGCTTGTGGTGTTCCCTTTGCCGGATCTCGATCTGTCGCGGGGACTGACGGCACCGAATTGGGCCTTCCCCACGGAAAGCCCAGACTTCCTGGGCTTCCAGCTGTGGGTGGACGGCCGGCCTCTGGTACCGCAACTGGAGCGGCGGGCCTTCTTCCAGGGCCGGGAGGTGACCAGGGAACTCGAGGCGGCGGGCGCGCTCGACTTGGCGCCTTGGAGGCCGGGCGGCTACGACGAGCAGGTCAAGACTATTCCCGCCGCCGCGCTCGAGCGGCTGCGGCGCTCCGGCCTGATCCAGTCCGGTGAAGACGAGAATACGCCGCAATGGGTGCTGCGGACCCGCTACTATTGGCGTCAGATTTTCCCACCGGGCGTGGACGTGCAGGTTCGGCACGCCTACCGGCCGTTCGTCGGCAACGCCCTCATCGGCAAGGCGGCGGAGGTCGACGGGCGCACGGTGGTCGGCCGCCTCGTCGGCGACGAGACGAGCGCCGATGCCGACCGCTACTGCCTCGACGCCGGCACCAGGCGTGCCCTGACGGCGGTGGAGAACCGCACCCCTGCGGACACCATGGCGTTCACCGCTGCGGAAATCGAATACATCCTGACCACGGCGCGTAACTGGCGGGGGCCGATCAGACGGTTTCGCTTGACCCTCGACAAGGGTGAGCCTGACAACATCCTCTCGCTCTGCTGGACCGGCCTGAGAAAGGTCGGGCCGACGACCTTCGAGTCGGTGGTCGACGGCTTCGTCCCGGACCGGGACATCCGCCTGCTGATCTTCGTCCGAGCCAAGCGCCGGCCGTAGACGCCGGGGCGCACCGCTGCTCAGGACGTTGTGGACAGACGTTTGGCCTCCTGCCGGAAAATGCGATCGTGGTCACTATTGCTCCGGGACTGTGCGGGTAGAGGGGCCTTGCCCCGCCCCAGTCGAGATCCCGACAGTGCCGCAACGGGGCACGCCGCGGTAGCAGCCGTAGATCCTCGGACCGGCAGCTTTGCCCCATTTGCCGTGTAGCAAAAACGGGCGGCCGAGCGGAGCGCCACCAGAATGGTGGAGACCAGCCATCGGTTGACGGCTCGTCCTGCAGCGTAGGCGTCTGATCCGATCCTCGGCCGCTGGGATGCACGCTGCCCGAGGGCAGAAATAAGTCGGCCCGAAGTTCGGTTCGTGCATGAGCGTCCCTGGCTCGGGAGCTCTTCGCGCGATGGGCCTTCCCGCCCCTTATGACAAGGATCGGGTACTGCTCCTGCACGGGTCCCGTGTGAAGCGTTCCTCGTCTATGCCTGAAGCGAAGACGGGTTTCCTGGAAAGAGTGATGCACCGCCTTTCCCGGCTGGCCAGCCTGATTGCCGCAACCGTGACCCCAGGGGGCGTCCACGCCGATCCCTGGAAGGATGGAAGCGGTCACGGGCGCCATGGCCACCACCGCCATCACGATGGCGGGTACAAGGAGGAGTTCTGGGACAGCGCGTGCAAGGTCGAGCGCAAATGGGAGAAGGACGGAGATTACAAGGAGGAGCGCAAGTGCAAGGGACCGCGTGAGCGGGCCTACGTCGTGCCCGCGCCGACCTACGTGGTCCCGGCGCCTGCCTATGATCCTGGCCCCGGCGTCTTCCTCGGTGGCATGCCGATGGCGGTCGGCCCCATGCCGGGCATTCCCGGCGTCGCCTGCAACCGCGACCTCATCGGCGGGCTGATCGGCAACCAGATCGGCCAGGGCGGCAACACGGTGGCGCCCATCGGCGGGGCCGTCATTGGCGCCATCATCGGCGGCACCCTTGGACGCCGCATGGACCAGGCCGATCAAGCCTGCGTCGGGCAGTCCCTGGAGTACGACCGCACCAACCAAGCGGTCGCCTGGCGCGATCCGAACGGCGACACCTACCAGGTCACGCCGACCCGCACCTTCGAGCGCCAGGGCGTGCAGTGCCGCGAGTACGCCACCCGGGCCACCATCGATGGCCGCGACCGGCGCGTCACCGGTACGGCCTGCCGTGACCCGAACGGCGTGTGGCGCATCGTCCGGTGACGGAAGAACGGTCCCGCACCATGGCGGGAGTGTGACGCACGGGGTACGATGACGCCGTGCTTCCGATGGGGCAAGGTCCATGCTGCCCTTCACCGTCGCCCAGTTCTTCGCCGTCTTCGGCGCCTACAACACGGCCGTGTGGCCAGCTCCGGTTGCCGCGTACCTGCTCGCGGCCCTTGGGCTTGGGACCACGATGTTCCGCCCGGCGGTGTCGGGCCGGGTCGTCCCGACCGTGCTTGCCGTCCTCTGGATCTGGACGGGCGTCGCGTACCACTGGGTCCATCTCGCGCCGGTCAATCCGGCCGCCCGCCTGTTCGCCGCGGCGTTCGTCCTGGAGGGCCTCCTGCTCCTGCGGGCCGGCATGGGCCGGGCCCCGATCCTATTCGCCGTCGGGCCGGACTGGCGCCGCGTGTTCGGGCTCGCCCTGGTCGCCTACGCCATCCTTTACCCGCTTCTCGGCGTCTGGGCTGGGCACGCCTACCCCGAGGCGCCGACGTTCGGGATCACCCCATGCCCACTCACGCTCTTTACGTTCGGCATGCTGCTGCTCGCCTTGGAACCGGTTCCCCTCCGCCTTCTGCCGATCCCGGCGCTGTGGTCCCTGGTGGGCGGCTCCGCCGCCGTCCTGCTCGACGTCCCGCAGGACTGGATGCTGCTTGCCGGCGGGATCCTCGCAACCGTGGTGCTGGTAGGCCGGTACATGGGAGGTCGGCGCGGCACCGTGGCGAGGCGTTGACCAGCAGGAGTTCGCATGGTCCTCCTCGCGCAGGCTGGGGCGCATAAATTCTGGCAGCCCGGTCTCGACCGTGAAACACAAGGGGTGCACACGAGGCCGCCCATGACCGACGACATCCTTTTCGCCAACGCCACCGTCCTCGATCCCGCCGCCGGCGGCGCAGCGCCGCATCGTAGGCCGCCCAGTTCTCCACACGGTAGCGCGCCTTCGGGATCTTGTGACGGCGGGGCTCGTTGGCCTTGTACGGCTTCGCGCTCTCGGCTTCAGTGGGGGCGCCTCTATATCCGCTCGCCCTTCCGACCGCGACCACCCCGGCCTTTTTGCACCAACGTCGTCCGCCGCAGGCCGGTCATGCGGTCAGGCGGAAGTAGAGCGAGGGCAGCGTCTCGGGCAGGCGGTCGAGCCGGTCCACCTGCAGAACGTTGCGCCGCCCGAAGATGCGCGTGAGGTAGGCTTCGCCGGCTGTGTCCAGCCCGACGCAGAAGGTGTCGATCCCCTGCCGGGACAGCGCCATGACGGTGTGGCGGGCATCCTCGACCAAGTAGCGGCGGTCGAAAACGTCGATGTCCGACGGCTCCCCGTCCGTGATGCACAGGAGCAGGCGTCGATGGGTGAGCTGCGGCGCGAGCGCCGCGCCGGCGTGCCGCAGCGCAGCGCCGATGCGTGTCGACAGCCCGCCGCGCAGGCCCGCCAGACGAGCCCGCGCCGCCGCGTCGTAAGGCCGACCGAAATCCTTGACGCGCAGGTAGCGCACCTCCTCCCGCCCGTTGGAGCAGAACGCGTGAATGGCGAAGGGGTCGCCCAGTTCGGCCATGCCGTGGGCCAGCAGCGCGGTCGCGTCGCGCTCCAGCCCGAGGACGCTGGTGATCCCGCCGAGCACCTTGTCGTTGGTCGACTCCGACACGTCGAGCAGGACCAGCACCGACAGGTCGCGGTCGCGGCGGACGGAGGTCTCGTACACACGGGGGTCCGGGCTCTGCCCGAGACGCCGGGTGACGGCGGCGCCGACGCAAGCGTTGAGGTCGAGGCGGTCGCCCTCGCTCTGGCGGCGCAGGCGGACGGGGCGGCTGACCTTGGCGGAGCGGACCAGGGCGCGGATCCGGTAGGCCAGGTCGGGCCGCTCCTCCAGGACCCGGTCGACCTTGCGCGGGTCGCCCGGTTCGGCCGGGTAGTCGACCACCGTCGTCCAATCCTCGCGTTCGCGGGCGATGAGATGATCCCATTCCGGATAGCGCGCGACGGGCACGCCGGGCGCATCCTGCGTGTCCTCGGCGGCGCGGTGCGGAGCGCCGTCGTCCGCGTCCTGCGGCTGCGGGTCGGGACGCCTGCGGTCCGGTGCGGGTGAGTCGTCGATGCGGTCGATGCGCACGGATTCGACCAGCGTGTCGCTCGCCCCGGGTGACGGAGCGCGGTCGCCGAAGTCCCACAGGCCGGCGTTGTCGTCGCGGTACACCGGCTCCACCACGTAGGTCCGGGCGTTGAACTGGACGCGCATCTGGCCGAGGTCATTGCCGAGCAGGCCGCCGATGTGGCGGCTGATCGCCGGATCGTCCCAGCGGTCGCGGGTGTCGAAGAAAAGCTGTCGCCCCTTGCGCACCCAGGCGTCGTCGTCCTGGTAGGCGGGATCGACCAGGGCGCGCGACAGGCGCGCCATCAGCGACGGCGCGATCGGCGCATCGCCGGGCTCGGCCACATGGAACGGCAGCCACAGCCGGCGCAGCCCCGGGAACTCGGCCATCGCCAGTTGCTCGACCCGGGCATCCTCGACGAGCGAGACGAGCGCCACCTGCAGCGGCTTCAGCCGGCCGACCGCGAAGCGGCGGCGGGTGAAACGGAAATGCGCGGCGACGTGGGCCAGCGAGGCGCGGAACAGCGCCATGGCCACCGGCCCCTCGTAGCCGCGGAAGGACTCCGGCACGCGGATGATGCCGCTGGCGAAGCTGACGCGGCGCGGCGGGCCGTCGCTGCCCGCCGCGCCGACCGGGCGGATCGGCGCGCGCAGGCGCCAGAGCGCCAGCAGATAGGCCTTCAGCCGCCGCTCGACGGCCGAGAAGCCGAGGTCGGCGGCCGCCCGTTCCAGCCAGCGCAGCGCCTCCGGGTCCTCCAGCGCGAAGTAGGCGCGCCGACGCGCGGGATCACCGCCGGCCATGCGCAGACCGGCCAGGACCCAGCCCTCGAACCGCGGCACGTCGAGGTCGACCAGAACCCCCTCGATGCGGCCGAGCAGGGCGCTGACGGACTCAGGGGCCGCTGCAGCCAGTTCCTCGACTACGCCCAGCCATGCGGCGAACGCCTCCGCCGTACCCAGGCGCCGCGCCGCCTTGGCCGCGGCCTGGGCCAGCGCCAGGGCCGCCGGCGGACCCGCGGTGCGCCCCAGCGCCTCGACCGAGGCGGCGAGCGCCAGCGCCGCCCCGGCGCCCACCATCCGGACGCAGGCCGGAGCCGTGCGGGCGTAGGCCACCGCTGCGGCGCCCAGCCCTTGCGCCGTCATGCGTCGGCAGGCGGCGGCCGCCGCCTCGCCCCGCCCATCGGGAAAGCACCGTGCCAGCTCGGGCAGCGCTTCGCGCAACGGCCCGGCGTCGTCCTGCCCGCCCTCCCGCTGGAGGCCGCCCCGTTCCTCCGCCATGGTGCGCCCCTGCTCTTCAGGCGGCGCAGGCGGAGATGGCCGCGCTCAACGCGTCGCGGATGTCGGGATCGTCGGTGATCGGCAGCACCAGCGCCACCTGGCAGGCCGACTCCAGCGCGATGCCGCGGTGCACGAGGCGCGCGGCGTAGATGAGCATGCGCGTCGACACTCCCTCGTCCAGCCCGTGCCCCTTGAGGTTGCGCGAACGCTCGGCGATGCGGACCAGCAGGGTGGCGACGTCCCGCGGCACCGCGGCTTCGTGGGCGACGATCTCCGCCTCCACCTCGGGCGCGGGATAGCCGAAGTCGACGGCGCCGAAGCGCTGCTTGGTCGATTCCTTGAGGTCCTTGAGGACGCTCTGGTAGCCGGGGTTGTAGGAGATGACGAGCTGGAAGTCGGGGTGGGCGCGCACCAGCTCGTTCTTCTTCTCCAGCGGCAGCACCCGCCGCTCGTCGGTGAGCGGGTGGATGACAACCGTGGTGTCCTGGCGTGCCTCAACGATTTCATCGAGGTAGCAGATGGCGCCGTGGCGGACGGCAAGCGTGAGGGGCCCGTCGTGCCAGACCGTGCCGTCGGCGTCCAGCAGGAAGCGGCCGACCAGGTCGGAGGCGGTCATGTCCTCGTGGCAGGCGACGGTGATCAGCGGCTTGCCCAGCCGCCACGCCATGTGCTCGACAAAGCGCGTCTTGCCGCACCCGGTCGGCCCCTTCAGCATCATGGGCATGCGGTCGGCGTACGCCGCCTCGAACAGCGCGATCTCGTTGCCGGTGGGACGGTAGTACGGTTCCTCGCCGATCAGGTAGCCGGAGAGCGGCATGCGCGTTCCTCCCAAATCGCTGGACGATGGACACGCCCCGGAGCGGCCGGACCTGCTCCGAGGCGTGCCGTCGGTGCCGGCCCGTCAGCGGTGGGCGAGCGCCGCCTCGTTGGGAATGCCCTCGATCGGGCATTCCTCGGTTCCGACCGTGGAGCGGGTCAGCGCCTCGACCATCTGCCGGGTGCCCTCGGGGTCGGTGACCCACTTCTGGTAGAAGTCGTACGGGCACGCGGCGACGCCGGTCGCCTCCTCGCGCGAGTTGATCTTGCCCGTGTAACCGCGGTGCAGCAGCTTGAACAGGTGGTTCTGCGACTGCATGGTCCGGCGCGCGTCACGGATCAGCGACATGGAGAGCTGGGCGTACTGGATGCCGTTGTCCTCCTCGCCGCACTCGCCGAGCGTGCGGCCGTCGAAGCCGATGATCGCCGAGTGTCCGAAGTACGAATACACGCCGTCGAAGCCGGAGGCGTTGGCCACCGCGACGTAGACGTTGTTCGCCCAGGCCATGGCCTTGGCCATGATCACCTGCTGGTCTTTGGCCGGGTACATGTAGCCCTGGCAGCGGACGATCAGCTCGGCGCCCTTCATGGCGCAGTCGCGCCAGATCTCCGGGTAGTTGCCGTCGTCGCAGATGATCAGGCTGACCTTGAGGCCCTTCGGCCCTTCGGAGACGTAGGTACAGTTGCCGGGGTACCAGCCCTCGATCGGCACCCAGGGCATGATCTTGCGGTACTTCTGGACGATTTCGCCCTTGTCGTTCATCAGGATGAGCGTGTTGTACGGCGCCTTGTTCGGATGGTCCTCGTGCCGTTCGCCGGTCAACGAGAAGACGCCCCACACCTTGGCCTTGCGGCACGCCTGCGCGAAGATCTCGGTCTCCTCGCCGGGCACCGTCGACGCCGTCTCGTACATCTCCTTGGGGTCGTACATGATGCCGTGCGTCGAGTATTCGGGGAAAATCACCAGGTCCATGCCGGGCAGGCCGACCTTCATGCCGACGACCATGTCGGCGATCTTGCGCGCGTTCTCCAGCACCTCCGCCTTGGTGTGCAGGCGGGGCATCCTGTAGTTCACCACGGCCACGCCGACGGTGTCCTTGCTGCTCGAGATGTCGCCGTGAAGCATGATCTCTTCCTCCTGTTGCGCGTTGGCTGTTGCGCGTTGGTGTCGTGCGTTGGTGTCGTGCGCGTGCACGTCGCGCCGGCTACACCGCCATGTGCCGGTGCACGAGGTCGTCCGTCAGCTCGGCGACGGACCCTTTCGCCGCGACCCTGCCCTTCTCCATGATCACGAAGCGCTGGGCGGCGCGTCGGGCGAATTCGACGTTCTGTTCGACCAGAACGATGGTGATGCCGCGCTCGCGGTTGAGGCGGACGATCACCTCCTCGATCTGCTCGACAATGTTGGGCTGGATGCCCTCGGTGGGCTCGTCGAACAGGATGACCTTGGGATCGGCCAGCAGCGTGCGGGCGATGGCCAACTGCTGCTGCTGCCCGCCCGACAGGTTGCCGCCCTTGCGGTTCAGGTGCTGCTTGAGCATCGGGAACAGCTCGAACACCCGCTCGTCGATCTCCCGCCGGCCCTTGGGGTTGGCGAAGAGGCCGAGGCACAGGTTCTCGCGGACGGTGAACCGGGGCAGGATGCCGCGCCCCTGCGGCACGTAGCCGACACCGGACAGCGCGCGCTCGTGCGTGCGGCGGTCGCCGATCTCCATGCCGTCCAGGCGGATGCTGCCGGTGGAGCGGTCCATCAGGCCGGTGATGGTGCGCATCAGCGTCGTCTTGCCGACGCCGTTGCGGCCGAGAACGGCGAGGAACTCGCCCTCCCGCACCTTCAGGCTGAGGTTCTGGATGGCGCGGCTGTTGCCGTAGTAGGCGTCGACGTTGGCCAGCTCAAGCATGGCTGATCCCTCCGCTTCCCAGGTAGGCGCGGCGCACCTCGGGGTGTTCCTCGATCTCGTGCACGGTGCCTTCGGCCAGCAGCCGGCCCTGGTGCATCACCGAGATCACGTCGCCGATCTCCTTGATGAAGCCCATGTCATGCTCCACCACGATCAGCGTGTGCCGGCCCTTCAGCCGGTTGAAGAGTTCCGCCGTCTTGTGGGTCTCCAGCGCCGTCATGCCGGCGGTCGGCTCGTCCATGAGGATCAGTTCGGCGTTCTGGGCGAGCAGCAGCGCGATCTCCAGCCACTGCGTCTGGCCGTGCGACAGGTAGCCGGCCTGCCGGTCGAGCTGATCCTCCAGGCCGACGAGCTCCGCCAGCTTCTCCAGCCCGTCGCTTTCGGCGCGGCGGCCAAAGCGCAACACGTTGTGCAGCACGTCGGTGGTCTTGCAGTAGGCGACCTCCAGGTTCTCGCGCACGCTGAGCTCCCGGAAGACGCTGGGCACCTGGAACTTGCGCCCGACGCCGGCGCGGGCGATCTCGTGCTCCTCGAGCCGGTTGAGGCTGCGGCTGCCCAGCATGATGGCGCCGCCGGTCGGCTTGACCTTACCGCAGATGAGGTCGAGCGCGGTGGTCTTGCCCGCACCGTTGGGTCCGATCAGGCAGCGCAGCTCACCCCGCCCGACCGCCAGGTTCAGCCCGTTGACCGCCAGGAAGCCGTTGAAGCTGACCGAGACGTCGTGAAGTTCGAGGTGCGGGGTCATCAGGCGGCCTCCTTCTCGCCGGTGCCGGCGATGGCCGGCGGCGGGGGCGGTGCGACCGTCGGCAGGGGGCGGCGGTCCAGCAGCCGGTTGGCCGCCATCTCGACGAGCCCGGCCAGCCCCTTCGGCAGGAAGAGAACGACCAGGACGAACATCGCCCCCATCACCAGGGTCCAGGTTTCGAGGAAGGTCTCGGATTCCGACAGCATGCCCTGCATGCCGGCCACCAGCATGGCGCCGAGCGTGGCGCCGAGCAGGCTGTTGCGGCCGCCGACGGCGCACCAGATGACCACCGACAGGCTGAGTTGCACGCCGAGGAAGGTCGGCGAGGCGAACTCCATGACCACGGTGTAGAGCATGCCCGCCAATCCGGCGATCGCCGCAGAGACGGTCAGCGCCGCGATCTTGTAGTAGGCGACGTCGTAGCCGAAGTAACGGACCCGCTCCTCGTGGTCCCGTACCGCCTGCAGGATCAGACCGGCCTTGCTCTTGGTGAAGGCGAGCGCCAGGAACAGGCAGGCGGTCAGGCAAGATGCCACCAGATAGTAGGTGGTGCTGGCGTAGGCGTCGAACTCGACCCCGAACAGGGTGAGCTGGGCGAGGTCGGTGATGCCGTTGAAGCCGCCGGTATAACGCTGCTGGTCGATGATCAGCAGGTTGACCACCACCATCGTCGCCAGCGTGATGATTGCTGTGTAGACCCCGGTGACGCGGCCGCGGAACATGAACCAGCCCAGCAGCATCGCCAACCCCGCCGGGATGAGAATGCCGGCCGCCAGCGCGAAGGCGGTGGAATGGAACGGTACCCAGAACCACGGCAGTTGCTGAACGTTGTTCCACACCATGAAGTCGGGCAGCCCCTCCGGGCCGGTGTGCACCGGCACCGTGCGCAGCTTCAGCGTCATCGCCATGCAGTAGGAGCCGAGGCCAAAGCTCAGGGCTTGGCCCAGGTTCAGGATGCCGGCGTAACCCCAGGACAGGCTGAGCGCCATCGCCAGCATGGCGAGGACGAGGTAGCGCGCCACCTTGTTCAGCATGAAGTCGTCCAGCCCGACCGGCAGCACGAAGATGCCGGCGCACACCGCCGCATAGACGGCGAGCTGCGCCACGGTTCCCCAGGAGACCGTCCGCCCGCGGACAGACCTCACCCGGTTCGGCGCACGGCGCGCGTTGAGTATCCCGGTCATGCCCGCACCCTCGCGACGAACAACCCCTGCGGGCGGAAGCGGATGAGGACGACGATCGCCAGCAGCACCAGCGCCTTGGCCACCGTGTCGTTCTGCAGGAAGGCGATCACCGCCGACAGCTCTCCCAGCAGGAAGGCGCTCACCACGGTGCCGAGCAGGCTCTGCACGCCGCCCAGCACGACCACCATGAAGGCGTCGATGACGTAGCCGGTGCCCATCTCCGGCGCCACGCTCTTGAGCGGCGACACCAGGGCGCCGGCCAGCCCCGCCAGCCCGGCGCCATAGGCGAAGGTCAGCCCGTAGACGCGGTCGGCGTTGATGCCGAAGCAGGCGGCGACGTTGGGGTCCTGCACCACGGCGCGCAGCTTCATGCCGATCGTGGTGCGCTGCATGAGGAACCACGTGACGAAGAACAGCAGTACGGCGGCGAGAAAGATGAAAACCCGGTACGCCGACGCCTCCACGCCGAACAGGGTGACGCTGTGCGACAGCGTCTCTGGCATCTGCACGTAGCGCAGTTCGCCGCCGGCGCTCAGGCGGACGATTTGCTGGAGCATGACGCCCAGCCCCCAGGTGGCCAGGATGGTGTCGAGCGGACGGCGGTAGAGGCGCCGGATCACCGTCCGCTCCAGCACCCAGCCAAGCGCGGCGACGATCACGAAGATGAGCACCAAACTGGGCAGCAGGTCGAGGCCCAGGAACGCCTGCAGCGCCCAGGCGCTGTAGGCGCCGAGCATCACGAACTCGCCGTGCGCCAGATTGATGACGCCCATGGAGCCGTAGATGATCGCCAAGCCGAGCGCCACGAGCAGCAGGATCGAACCGATGCTGAGCCCGGTTATCAGCTGTTGCAGGGCGAAGTCCATGCGTGTTCCTCCGTTCGGCGCGGCGTGCCCGCGGGCCGCCGCGCCGTTTCAGGGAAGACAGGCTTGTCATACCGGCGGCGCTTGATCGCTTCCATCAAGCGCCGCCGGTCGAACCCGACAGCCCTTTGCCACTGGCAAAGGGCGAGAGGGGGATACGGACGAAGCCTTCGGGCGTCGGCCGTATCATGGCCGGATCAGGACTGCTTCAGACCGGCGGCGGTGCACACCTGCCCGGGGTAGGCGGCGTAGGGCTCCGGCCTGATCCAGTCCTTGGCGTCGACGAGCACTTCGAACTGCCCGTTGGAGCGCGCGCGGGCGATCTTCGGCCACAGCCAAGTGTGCAGGTTTTCGGCTTCGATGCGCACGCGGCCCTGCGGCGCGATCATCTCCGCGCCCTTGACCGCCTCGCGGATGGTGGTGGGCGAGATGTCCTTGGCGGACAGCTTCTCGACCGCCTGCTTGAAGAGATGGACCTGGAAGTAGGCGGGCTCGGAGACGAAGTGGGTCACCTTGTCCTTGCCCCAGCGCCGCAGGTAGGCCTCGACGAACCTCTCGTTCTCCGCCGACTTGTGCACCATGAAGTAGGGGGCCGAGGTGAAGTGGCCGGCCGCGGCGTCGCCGCCCATCGCGGCGATCTCGTTCTCCGAGGTGGTGAGGCTGGCCATCGGCATCTTCTCGGGATCGAGGCCGGCCGCGCGGTACTGGCGATGCAGCGCCACCACGGAATCGCCCACCACCGTCGAGAAGATCACGTTGGGCTGCGTGCTCTTGAACTTGTTGATCACCGAGCTGAACTCGGAGTGCCCGAGCGGCACGTATTCCTCCTGCACCACCTCGCCGCCGTATTTCTCCAGAAGCTTCTTGCAGTAGTTGTTCTCTTCCTTCGGGTAGATGTAATTGGAGCCGATCAGGTAGAACTTTTTGCCGAAGTTCTTGATCAGCCAGGGAATGAACTCGTCCTGCTGCTGGTTCGGCACGGCGCCGGTGTAGATGACGTTCTTCGAGCACTCGCGGCCCTCGTACAGGGTCGGGTACCAGTAGAGATTGTTGCGCTTCTCGAACACCGGCAGCACCGCCTTGCGGCTGGCCGAGGTGTAGGAGCCGAAGACGCTGACGCAGTGGTCGCTGACGACCAGCTTGCGGGCCTTGTCGGCGAAGGTGGCCGGGTCGGACGCCGGGTCCTCGACGATCGGCACGAGCTTCATGCCGTTGATGCCGCCGGCCGCGTTGATCTCCTCGATGGCCATGAGCGTCGCCTTGTTCAGCGACTCCTCGATGATGGCGGTGGTGCCGGTCAACGAGAACAGCACGCCGACCTTGATCTGCCCGCCGGCTGCGTAGGCGAGCGAGGCGTCCTTGATCCAGATGTGGGGAAAACCGACCGAGGCGGCGGCGCCGGCGGCCACGGTGCCTTTGAGGAAATCGCGTCGCTTGAAGCTCATTCCACCCTCCCGTTTTTGCGCAAAACAAAAACGCCCCTGCGTCGGCCACCGGTGGTGGACGTCGCAGGGGCGTCTTTGCCCGAAATGTCTTGTCGCAGCGGCAGCACTGCCGCAGGGTCCGCGCGAAGCGGATCGTTTGTCAGCCTAACTGAATATCTCGTGCGTGTCAACAATGGCCGCGGCCACCGCGCTGATCGGCACCCGCCGCACCATCGCCTGCCGGCGCAGGAAGTGATAGGCCTCGTCTTCGCGCATGCTGCGCGTGCTCATCAGGATCGCCTTGGCGCGCTCGACGCTGCGCATGGTGCGCAGCGTCTCGTCCAGCTTCTCGATGCGCCCGCGCAGCCGCTGTTCATAGAGGAACTGGTGGCGCGCCATGAGCAGGCTGGTCACCACCGCGCTCGGCGCGAAGGGCTTGTGCAGCACCGCGTCGGGCGACGAGTTGGTCAACAACTCCAGGTCGGGCGGCGGCGTGCGGGGGATCATCACCACCAGCGCCGCCTTCGGCTCGCCGGGCACCCAGGGGATGCGGTCGGGCAACCCCGGAGCGAGGTCGCAGTACAGGACGTCGGTGTCCTCCGGCAGCCGCTCGGGCACCGGCCAGAGGTGACGGACCTGGGCGCGGGTGCGCTGCAGCTCGCGCAGCAGCGTTTCGCCGTCCTCGTCGCGCCGCGTGGCGACGGTGATCGACAGGTTCGCCAGTTCGGCGGCGATGGCCCGTCCGCGGCCACCCTGCGGCCGATCCGGCCGGGGGCGCTCGGTCATGGAAGCCTCCTAGAAGGCGGTCGCCCGGCCGTAGCCGACCAGGTACGGGTCAGCCGACACGGGCGCGCAGGACTGTTGCAGGATGTCGAACTGGCCCTTGCGGTTGGCGCGGCCGATGCGCGTCCACAGGTCGGTGTGGCTGGACACCGGGTTGATCGCCACCGGCCCCTGCGGCGCTTCGTGGTCCACGCCCAACACCGCTTGGCGAAGCGCGTCGGTCTCCATGGTGTTCACCATCTCCAGCGCCTTGGCGAAGATCTGCACCTGGAAGTACGCGGCCTCGACGCACATGTTGGTCGGCTCGTCGTCGCCGTAGCGCTTCTTGTAGCGCTGCACGAAGGACGAGTTGCACGCCCCCTCGATGCACTGGAAATAGGGGGCCGCGGTGATGTGCCCCTCGCCCACGTCACACCCCATGGCGCGGATTTCCGCCTCCGTCGTGGTCAGGCTGGCGATCGGCATCACCTTGGGGTCGAGCCCGGCATCGGCGTAGGCTTGGTACAGGAAGACGGTGGCATCCCCAACCACGGTGGAGAAGATCACGTCCGGCCGCGCCCGCTTGATGTCCCGGATGACCGGCAGGAAGTCGCGGCGTTGCGCCCGCAGGCTGAGGTAGGTCTCGCCAACCACCTCGCCGCCGCTGGCGCGCACGAGTTCGCGCATGATGCGGTTGGACTCGCGCGGATAGACGTAGTCGGACCCGACGAAATAGAAGCGCGTGCCGAAATGGTCCATGAGAAAGCGGCACAGGGCCACGCTGTTCTGGTTCGGCGCCGCCCCGGTGTAGATGACGTTGGGCGAGAATTCGAAGCCCTCGTAGACCGTGGGGTACCAGAGCAGGCCGTTAAGCCGCTCGACCACCGGCAGCACCGCCTTGCGGCTGGACGAGGTGTAACACCCGAAGATCGTCGTGACGCCGTCCTCGACCATCAGCCGCTTGGCGTACTGGCCGAAGCCGGCGATCTCCGATGCGGGGTCGTAAATGATGGGGACGAGTTCGCGGCCGTTCACGCCGCCGTTGGCGTTGATCTCGTCCAGGGCGATCAGCGTGCCGCGCAGTTGCGTCTCCTCGATCACGGCCATGAAGCCCGAACTCGAGAAGAGCACACCCACGTGCCAGGGCTCGGACGTCGCCCCTCGGGTGATCTGCATGCTGGCCTCCGCCCGGACGTTGCGAGCGATCACGTTGATCCGCACCCGATCGGGACAACCGATTGCCGGATTAGCATACGATTATATGATCACGTGTCACATCGGGTCAATCGCAACACATGAATACTCATTCTGGATAGAGTATATATCGAAAGATTAGCCACGCCGCGGTCGCCACCGGCCTCAGTGGTCTTGCCGATACGCAAGATCAGGAAAGGATCCAGGCAACTTGGTGTTCCCAACCTCGTCCGTCCGGCGACGGCAGACGCTTTTACGCTCTCTTTGCGCGGACGTGCCGACGGGCGGTCGGGTCTTGCCGGCGCTGCGCGTGGCGCGGTGACCTCTCCGAAAGCCCGGTCGCTGTGGATCGGCGCCCAAGTGCAGGCCACAGTCCAGAAAAGCTTAGGGATCTGATTCCATTCGCAAATCTGCGGTACGAGCTGGCCTTCTGTCGGCGCCGACAGAGGGCCGCTCTGATCGCCGGATTTGCTAATTAGACCAACGAGACGAGCCGCCTCGTAGCTCTGCCTCGCATTGGACGCCGATTCACACCGAGCCGACGCGGCAGTCGTGCGCCGGCTTCCCCGCCACAGGTGACGCCGACCCGCCCTTGTGCGCTGGCGAGCCGCCGGGTGCGGCGCGCCCGCGGGGACAAAAGTTCCGGCACGGGTTCCGCGAAGGTCCGGCGCGGACAGACCGGGTTGCGGCAATAGAAACGACGAACGAGAAGGTTGATGTGGACGGCATTCCCCAGGCTCGGAAGGTCAACGGGATGCCGATGGTACCGGCTATGATTTGCCGTCGCTGTCTGAGGGAGCAAATCTCGGCGGCCGCTTCGGTTCGCCTTGGCTGCCAGTTTTCCCCTGCCGCCGCTGTCGCAATTCCCGGAACCGGCGCGGGGCGGGCGGGTTGCCCCAGCATCCGCATCCCCGTGCGCCCCGCCGCGGGGATCACGTTCCGGAACGCAGACGCCGAGAGGTTCCGCCCATGAACACCATCGACGTGCCCGGCCTGGTGTCCGCGCTGAAGTCGCGCGTGGACGGCGAGATCCGCTTTTCCGACGGCGACCGTGCGCTGTACGCCACCGACGCCTCCAACTACCGCAAGGTGCCGCTCGGCGTCGTCGTTCCCTACGATGTCGAGACGCTGGCCGAAGCGGTGCGGGTGTGCGCCGAGTTCGCCGCCCCGATCACGCATCGAGGCGGCGGCACGGCGCTGGCCGGCCAGACCACCAACCGGGCGGTGATCATCGACGCCTCGAAGTACTGCGACCGCTTCCTCGCGCTCGACCTGGAGAAGCGCCTCGCCACCGTCGAGCCGGGCATCGTGCTGGACGAGGTGCAGAAGCGCTGCCGGCCGCACGGCCTGCGCTTCGGGCCGGACCCGGCGACCCACTCCCACAACTGCATCGGCGGCATGATCGGCAACAACTCGGCCGGGCCGCACTCGTTGGTCGCCGGGGTCACCAGCCACAACGTGGAGAGCCTGGAGGTCCTCACCTACGATGGCCTGCGCATGACCGTCGGCCGCACCAGCCTGGACGAGGAGAACCGCCTGATCGCCGGGGGCGGGCGCCGGGGCGAGGTCTACACCGCGCTGAAGCGGCTGCGCGAGCGCTACGCCGAGGAGATCCGCCGCGTCTACCCGAAGATCCCGCGCCGCGTCTCCGGCTACAACCTCGATTCCCTGCTGCCGGACGAGAGCGGGCACTTCCATCTTGCCCGTGCTTTGGTGGGTTCGGAGGGGACCTGCGTCACCGTCCTGCGCGCCACGCTCAACCTGATCGACGACCCGCCGGCCAAGGTGGTGCTGGCGGTCGGCTTCGACACCGTGTGCCACGCGGCCGACCGGGTGCCGGAGATCCGCGGCTTCGACCCCGACGCCATCGAAGGGGTGGACGAGCGGCTCGCCGACTTCATGCGCAAGAAGCACCTGCACGTGGAGGACCTGAAGCTGCTGCCCGAAGGGCCGTCCTGGCTCTTCGTCGAGTTCAGCGGTGCCGACCGCGACGAGGCGGCCGCCCGGGCGCGGCGGCTGGAGGATCACCTGCGCGGCCAGGCGCACGTGACCGGCCTCAAGATCGTCGCCGACGAGCACCAGCAGGAGCGGCTGTGGCGGGTGCGCGAATCCGGCCTGGGCGCCACCGCCTGGGTGCCGGGGCAGAAACACGATACCTGGCCGGGCTGGGAGGATTCGGCGGTGGCACCCGAACGCCTCGGCGCCTACATGCGCGACCTGCTGAAGCTGTTCGACCGGTACGGCTACCACCCGTCCCTCTACGGCCATTTCGGCGACGGGCTGATCCACTGCCGTGTCGGCTTCGGCCTGCACACGCCGCAGGAGGTCAGCCGTTACCGCGACTTCATGGTGGAGGCGGCGCACCTCGTGGTGCGGCACGGCGGCACGCTGTCGGGCGAGCACGGCGACGGCGAGGCGCGCTCCGAACTCCTGCCGATCATGTTCGGCGACGAGCTGGTCCGGGCCTTCGAGGAGTTCAAGGCGATCTGGGACCCGCGCAACCGCATGAACCCGAAGACGGTCGTGCATCCCGACCCCATCGACCGGAACCTGCGCCTTGGCCCCCGCTTCCACCGGCCGGAGCCGGAGCACGTCTTCGCCTACCCGGACGACGGCGGCTCCTTCTCGCGCGCGGCGCTGCGCTGCGTCGGCGTCGGCAAGTGCCGGCGCCACGAGGGTGGCACCATGTGCCCGAGCTACCGCGCCACGCGCGAGGAAAAGCACACCACCCGCGGCCGCGCCCGCATGCTGCAGGAGATGCTGCAGGGCGACCCGGTCCGGGACGGCTGGCGCAGCGAGGCGGTCCGCGACTCCCTGCACCTTTGCCTGTCGTGCAAGGGCTGCAAGTCCGACTGCCCGGTCAACGTCGACATGGCGACCTACAAGGCGGAGTTCCTGCACCACCACTACCGGGGCCGGCTGCGCCCGCGCGTCGCCTACACCATGGGTCTGATCAACATGTGGGCGCGCTGGCTGGCGCCGGTGTGGTGGGCGCCCAACCTGGCGACGCAGATGCCGGTGTTCGGGCGCCTGTCGCGGGCGGTCGCCGGCATCGCACCGCAGCGCCCGGTGCCGACCTTCGCCTCCCCCACCTTCCGCCGCGCCTTTCGGCCGGAGCCCGGCCGCGGACGCCCGCCGGTGGTGCTGTGGAGCGACACCTTCAACAACCACTTCGCGCCGGAGCCGCTGTTCGCCGCGGCCGAGGTGCTGGACGCCGCCGGCTTCGACGTCAGGATCCCGCGCGGCAACTTGTGCTGCGGCCGGCCCTACTACGAGTTCGGCTGGCTGGATGCCGCCCGGCGCACGCTGCGGCGCACCATGACCGGGCTGCGCCGCGAGCTGGACGCCGGCGCCCACGTGGTGGGCGTCGAGCCGAGCTGCATCTCGGTGTTCCGCGACGAGCTGCCCAACCTGTTCCCCGACGACCCCGAGGCGAAGCGGCTGACCGCCCGCTCCATGCTGCTGGCCGAGTTCCTGGAGACGGTGGCGCGCTTCGACCCGCCGCGGCTGTCCGGCCGCGCCCTGGTGCACGGCCACTGCCACCACAAGGCGGTGATCGGCATGGGCTGCGACGCCGCGCAGATCCACAAGAGCGGGCTCGACGCGCGAATCCTCGACGACGGCTGCTGCGGCATGGCCGGCGCGTTCGGCTACGAGACGGACAAGTACGAGGTCTCGGTGGGCATCTTCGACCAGGGGCTCGGCGCCAGCGTGCGCGCCGCGCCGGACGACACGCTGCTCATCGCCGACGGGTTCTCGTGCCGCCAGCAGGTCGAGCAGCTTACCGGCCGGCGCGTGTACACGCTGGCCGAGGTCTGGCGCGACGGCCTGCGCCGCCGCACCGCGCACGCGCCCGCCAACCAGGAGCGCGCGTCGAGCGCCGCCGAATAGGCCGGCACCTCAGCCGTCGAAACGCGCCCGCGCCGGCCCCAAGGCGCGGGCGAGGTTCTGTGCCGTGTTGACGAGCGCCACGTGCGAGAACGCCTGCGGGACGTTGCCGATCATCCGGCCATTCTCCGCAGGATCGTGTCCCGGGGCGTGGTGTAACAGCGCCGAACCTCGGTGGGGTTCGCGGTTGCTCAGGCTGCCACGGCGGGCAGCTTGCGGACGGGATCATCGCTCAACGCAGCGAGGCTTTCCAGAGGCGCACGGCTGCTTCGGGGTTCGGGAAAATGCCGATCACGTCGGAGCGCCGCTTGACCTCGCCGTTGAGCCGTTCGATGGGGGTTGTGGAGGAGACCTGCGGCCAGTGCTCGCGCGAGGTGTCCATCGGCTCGGCCAGCTTGGGAAAGCGCGAAGGCCACGTCGCCGCCATCCCGGCCAACGACATGGGGCCCCCAGACCGCCGTCATCGCGAGCCTATTGGGCGTTGCCGCCTGACGGCACCGAACCCACGGCTTTCCGCGCACTTTATCGAACTTTGCAACAGAGCCACCGGGACGCCCAGACGGTCAGGCTGCCGCGCGGCGTCGCACTCGGCCCGGTTGAGCACGCGTCGCTTTGGACGGGCGACATGGTGCCGGCGAGCGGCATTGACCGTGTGGGGCATGGTGGTAGACCAGTGTGGCAACGGCGCCTCCGCCTACGATACCGGCGCCATCGATGCAGCACGCTGACCCGGGCGCAATCCCGGTCACGGAAACGAAATCGGGAAGAAGGGTGCGCTCGTAGCGCTTCCGAAGGGCTTGCGGACCGGGCTCTCGCGTCCGACCACGATGGTTCGGACCATCCCCCGCTCGAAGCTGCTGATGCTGACCGTGTTCGGGGCGGTCCCCGCCGATATGCGGATCAGCTTCGCCCCGGGCCGAACCCAGGGCAACGCGTCGGGAGGCAGTGCGGCGCTCCCCGCCGGGGGGACCACGCTCGCGCGCTGCCGCACCATGGGCACGTGCAGGGGGCGCGCATCCGACGTCACGTTCGGGTCCTTGTAGAACAGGTGATCTCCGATCCGCGTGGTCAGATCCAGAGACCCGTCGCTCGACCATGGCGGCGACACGTAGGACGCGTGGAAGAACAACGCCCCGAGGCTGGGGTCCGGCTCCGAGCCAGGCCGCTCAAGCGACCCCACGGCCCGCCTGGCGAGGTCGAGCGCCTTGCGCCAGGCGGGCTCCTCGATGGGGCCGGCATGACGCTCCTGCGTCCAGGAGAACTGTGCGACGAGCGATCCGGTGCGGGCGACGCGCCGGGTCTCCCAGACGACCGCACAGATGCTCTTCGGGTAGTCCGGCGCGCGCAGCCGGTTGAGCGTCACCATCGCGACGGCCAGTTGCCCCGCTTCGCTCTGGTTTCGTGCCTCGTAGTAGATGTTGCAGGCAAGGCAGGTGATTTCGTCCGGGCCGGGGCCGGAGCAGTCCGCGTTGAGGAGACCGGCGGCGCGCGCCGTGAGGGGCGGCATCGCGCACAGCGCCATGATGGCCGCCGCGACGGCATGCCGGGAGGCAGGGGATCGCAGGTTGGTCATGTCCGTTCCGACCGGTGTGCGGCCCCGGCGGGGACCGCCCTCATGTGGGAGCAGGATGCGCTATTGGCCTGCGGCCCCGCCGCTGGTCACGGACGGCCGGCTTGACCCGACGACGGGCTCCTTGACTTTGCCTGTCAGGTACCGCTCCATCAGCACGTCACCGCGAGGTCCGGGAATGTCCGTGGGCGTTCCCGTCGCCGGCGACAGTGGGAGTGGCATGATGTGCACCGCCATGTTGTGGCGCACGATGTCGCCATGGATTTCCGGCGGGGTGGTCGTGCTCTCGGGGGAGCAGGCGACGGCCAGCAAGGCCCCCAGCAGCGTCAATGTTTTCGCGCTCATGTCGGACCTCACTTGACCACGTAGCCGACGGTTCCGGCGAGCCCAGCCCCCGGTGGCATGGTTGCGCCGGGGGCGCCGCCCTGTCCGGGAAGAGGAGACCCGTCGACGCGCCCGTTGAGGAAGAGTTGCGTTTCCGTCGGCGGGCGGAAGGCATCGGTCGGCAGCCGCAATTGCCCCGGCTGCGCTGGCCGCGCCAGATACGGCGTGACGATGATGACCAGCTCGGTTTCCTCGCGCTGGAAGGAGGAACTGCGGAACAGCGTTCCAAGGATGGGAATGTTGCCGAGGCCGGGAAGCTGGTCCACCGTGTCGGAGAAATTGCTGCGGATGAGGCCGGCGATGGCGAAGCTTTCGCCGTGCCGCAGATCCACTGTGGTGTGCGCCCGGCGGACCGTAAGGCCCGGAATCACCAGACCGGTGACCGTGATTCCGTTGGCGCGGTCGATGGCGCTGACCTCGGGGCGGACCACCAGATTGATCACGTCGCCTCCGACGACGGTCGGGGTGAAGGCGAGCTTCACGCCGAACTCCTTGAACTCGATGTGAATGCGGCTGCGACCGTTGTCTTCGTCGGTTCCCACGGGAATGGGAAATTCACCGCCGGCCAGGAAGCTGGCGGTCTCGCCCGACATGGCGATCAGGTTCGGCTCGGCGAGCGTCTTGATCACCCCCTTCTGCTCGAGAGCGTCGAGCAGCGCGTCGATCGTCCAGTTGCCGGTGGCCAGCACGGCCCGGGCCGTCGCAAAGGGCGCCAACGCCGGAACGATGCCGGTCGCGATGGCGAGCGCACTGTTTCCCGCCGCGAACTTGACGTTTGTGGAGATCCCAAGCTCCTTCGCCGCCGTTCGCTGAACTTCGGCGAAACGGACCGCCAGCATCACCTGCTGGCCGCCCGTCAGCGTCATCATGTTCGTCACCTTGCCGGGCGCGAAGCTCTCGGCGATCGCCAGGGCCTGCTTGAGCTGGCTGCCGTTGGAAACGGGGCCGCTCAGCACCACCGACTCGTTGGCGGCCCGCACGTCGATCCGCTCCCTGGGCATGATCTCGTGCAGGCGTTGGCGCAGCGTCGGCAGGTCCGGCGTGATCGTCAGGTCCATGACGGCGATCAGCTGCCGGTTCTCGCCGTACAGGGCGAGGCTGGTCGAGCCGAGCTTGCGCCCGAGCACGTAGACCGAGCGGTCCGACAGCGCCATGACGTCGGCCACCTCCGGACTGCCCACCAAGATGTCCGTTACCGGCCGATCGACGCGAAGCACGCGCGATTTATTGACGGGAAGCTGGATTTCGCCGGCAAGGCGCGGGTTGGCCGTCTCGATGCGGACACTTGGCTCCGCCGCGTCCGCGGAACGGCCGAAACACAGCGACAGGGAAAGCGCACAAACGATTGCCGTAAATGATCTTATGTTCATTTCGTCTGCCCCGGTCGGCGCGCGACTGCCCAGAGTTTAGGCGACGATCGACGCGCATTCTTATGCGTCGCGAGACTAAGTGAAACGAAACTGTGGCAAAGTATTGAAGGTATTGGCAATCTACCTTAGGGCAACATTGTACGGCCTAACGCCTCACCATTTCGGCAGCGCGGGCGAATTACGCATAGTACCTTCGCATGTATGCCGTCGTCATTCGCTCGGAAATGCCTGGCTTATGAGCATACCGCTGCCGGCCGGCGGCTCCGGCAGGTGGGCCGGGGGGCGCCGCAAGCTGACCGTCACGTCCAGGAGAAGATCGGGATTGGGATGAATCCGCACGTGCCGCACGTCCAGCCCGGCCAGCACGGCGCGGTAGCCGGCAAGCGCCCCCGGAATGCCTCGGGGAACCTTGAGGGACAGGAGCGTGGGGGTGGTTCCGCCCGGCGCCGTCCACGGCTGTGCCGGCACGCCGTCTTGGACGCGGCTGGGGGAATGCACGACGGGCGGGGGGCCCTCGGCCAGTTCCACTGGCACCTCCACCTCCCGGACATTCGGGCCACGCACACCGATGGAAACACGCAGGGCGTAGTACTCCGGCCGAACGGTTTCCTCCAGCACCTCGACGAAGGACACCATGCTCTCGGCGCGCTGCACGGTGACGCTGTCTGTGCCCGTCGCCTTGGCGACCGCCTGCCTCATGGCGAGCTGCAATGCCGTGCCGCGGGCATCGGGGTAAGCGGGAGCGAACGCCTCGACGAAGATGTCGCGGACGATGGCCTGACCGGCGAGGACGGGGGACGAAATCAGGGCCGGCAGTGCCGCGGCCACCATGAAAGCGCAACGCGCGACCTGCGCCGGGCCGCCCCTGGACAGCATTTCGCCCCTCCCACCACGCGGTGCACCCTGAACGGCCAACGCGTGTCGGAGGAAAATGCTCCAGGCTTTGAGGAATTATGGGGCCGGGGCGAGCACCACGGGAGCGGATGCCTTGGCCGGCCGCGCCGCCCGTGCCTCCTCGGGCGAGGCGCCGCGCAGATAGTTCAGCCAGCGCAGATTCTCGTTGGCCTTTTCGAAGTAGCGGGGGCTGCTCTGCACGGCGCGCGTCAGGTAGAGTTCTGCCGACGCGTAGTCCCTGCGCAGCAGAGCGGCATAGCCGACGTTGTTCAGCGCCGTCGGAAGGACTTCCGAAGGGATCGCCGTCAGCGCCCCCTCGTACCGGCCCTGAAGCGCGCTCGCCAGCGTCAGGTTGTTGCGGGCTGCTTCCAGAGTCGGGTCGATCCGCAACGCCTGGTTGAAGAGCGGAATCGCCGAGGCGTGGTCGCCCCGCTGCAAGAGCGAGTAGCCGCGGTTGTTGTATATCTCCGCCGCGCCGGGATTGATTTGGGCGGCCTTTTGATAGCACTGGTCCGCCTGCGCCCAGTTGCGGCCGCGGTCGTTGATCAGCCCCAGGGCGTTCCACGCCCGCCACAGGGATGGATCCGCCTCGACCGCCTTGGTCAGGTTCGTCCGCGCGGCGGCTTCGTCGCCAAGGAGCACATGGGCGATGCCGCGGCCCTGGAAGGCCTCGGCCCCGTTGGCGATCGACGCGGGCCAAGCCTCGTACGCTTTGAGCGCCAGTTCCCCGTTCCCCATGGCCAGATAGGTCTCGCCGGTCCCGGCATGGGCGCGTGGGTCGTCGGGGTATCCCTGGAGCACGGACAGGAAACCGTTGAGCGCGGCGTCCAGCTTCCGTTCGCGCAGATCGCTCTCCGCCTGGGCAAGCACCAGGGTGCGCTGGTCCGGCGCCATCTGCTGCCGGGCGGCCTCGGCGGACGCGCCAGTCCTGCCTCTGAAATCGCTGGCACAGCCGGCGACGGACAAGGCAATGGATCCCAAAACCAAAATCCGGCCCCAGAATTTCATCATCTGGTCACGTCCTCGCCTCAAGGGTCGCCAAAAAAAGTCCGGCTGCGCACCTCAAAAGGGAAGCCCAGATACAAACCAGACGTCAATTATGCGATTGGTCATCGTTATGCATACTGAACCTTGAGCGGAGTCCGGCACAACGCCTATGCATTTTCGGAAGCCCCCCGCAGACGGCGGCCGTCACTTCATCAGGCCACGGGAAGATAGGCGATCGTTCCCAGGGCGATGGCCACGCCGTATGGCACCGGTGCCTTGTCTTGCAGCAGCAGGGGAAGGTCCCCGTCCCGGGCAAACGCGCCGTGCCGAGCGATCCCG
Source organism: Azospirillum sp. (assembly GCA_035629155.1). Classification (GTDB taxonomy): domain Bacteria; phylum Pseudomonadota; class Alphaproteobacteria; order Azospirillales; family Azospirillaceae; genus Azospirillum. Next base: position 24,445 of record DASPIO010000033.1, read on the forward strand.
CGCGCCAGAAGCAGCAGCAGAGCCAGCACGGCGCCGGAAAGCGCAATCCCGGTGATCTGCCGCAGCACGAAGGCGGGCGGGATCCACAGCACGGCCGCAGCCAGCAGCTTGACGTCACCGCCGCCCATCAGGTTGCGAACGAACAGGACAAGCCCGATGGCGAAGACGAGCGTCGCGGGGATGAGGTGGCCGAACGGGAACGGTGGCCCGGCGAGGATTGCCCGCACCGCGAACAGCACCGCCAGCGCGGCGCACAGGGTGTTGGGGATGCGATAACATCGCACGTCCGAAATGGCGGCGGCCATCAGCAGCCCGGCCGCGCCGAGAAGGAAAAGGTCGGTCATGGAAAATCTCCCGCGCTGGCGCGATCACTGGCCGAAGGCCTGGACGATGCGGATCACGGCCGGGACGGCGATGGCGATGATGAAGGCCGGCATGATCAGGCAGCCCATCGGCAGGACCATGCGCACCGGCAGCTTGTTGGCGTGCTCCTCGGCGCGCAGCAGGCGCTTGCGCCGCATCTCGGCCGCGTAGACGCGCAGCGTGTGCACCACGCTCACGCCCATCGTCTCCGACTGCACGAGCAGGCTGACCAGCGCCCCCACCTCCTCGATGCCGACCCGTTCGCCCAGGTTGCGCAGCGCCGCCTCACGGCTGGCGCCAGCCTGCATTTCGAGCGCGACGAGTTGGAAATGTTCGGAGAGCAGCGGGGATGTGCGTTCGAGTTCTCCGGCCACCCGGATCAGCGCGGCGTTGAGAGCCAGCCCGGCTTCGACGCAGACGAGCATGAGGTCGAGCGTGTCCGGGAAACCTTCGCGCACCGTCGTCTGACGCCCGCTGATCCGCAGCGCGAGCGCCACCGCCGGCCCGAGAAAGCCAATCCCGAGAGCCGCCGAACTCCACAAATACATCTCCAGGACCGACATCGACCCCACCACCATGGGGACGGCCAGAAGCGTCACCAGCGGCAGAGCCAGGGCAAGGCCCACCCGCACCGTGTAAAAGATCGTCACGGCGTACGGCCCGTAGAAGCCGGCCTGCACGAGACGCCGCCGGATCGCGGAGCGCTTGCGGTCGTTCGTCGGCGCCAGCGAGCGCTCCAGCCGCCGCAGCAGGGACCGCGCACTCCGGTCCCCATAGCTGAGGGACACGGCGGCGCTGCGTCCGTCACCGGTCCGCCCGAGGCGCTGTTCCATGCGCGGGGCGCGGGGCACGGCGGCCAAACCGCCGACGAGGAGGGCTACGGCGGCGAAGATGCTGAACAACAGGGCCGCTTCCGAGCCGAAAAAGATGAGATCGGCCTGTTCAAGAATGGCGTTCATCGGGCGGCTCCGATCAGAAGCGGAAGTGGAGGAGCTTGACGATCACCGCCAGTCCGGCGGCCCAGAGGCCGAACGCCAGCCCCATGGACGGCGCGAAGAGCGCATGGCCGATGACCTCCCCGAAGTACTCCTTGGAGAGCAGGTTCAGGACGGCGATCGTCACGAACGGCATGGCGGCCAGGACGAAGACGCTCGACCGACCCTGCGTGGTGATGACCTTCACCTTCATTTTCAAGGTGAAGCGGTCGCGGATGACCGAGGCAAGGTTGCCCAGCACCTCCGCGAGGTTGCCGCCGGTCTGATTCTGGATCTGCACGGCGACGACGAAGAAGTTCAGGTCCGGGTGCGGGATGCGGGAGGTCAGGTTGCGCAGCGCGGTGTTCAGGTCGAGGCCGTACGTCATCTCGTCGACCGCGATGCCGAACTCCGTTCCCACCGGATCGGCCATCTCGTTGGCCACCATGGAGATGGCCGAGGCGATGGGGTGGCCGGCGTGCAAGCTGCGCACCATCATCTCCAGCGCCTCCGGCAATTGCTCGCCGAAGGCCTTGAGCCGCTGGCGGCGGCGTTGCATCAGCACCAGCGTCGGCAGCGCCGCCCCGAAGGCGATCGAGCACAGGACCACCATCTCTGAAGGCAACCGATTGGTGAGCGAGAGCAGCCCCCCGGTGACGAGGCCGACGAGCGCGCAGACCGTCAGCAGGCGCCGGGGGGTGACGGTCAGGCCCGCCTCGCGAATCAGCCGCTCCACAACCGGCATGACGCGGACCAACGCTGCGGAAACCGGGTCGAGGTCGGCGCGCCGCAGCGTGCCCAGCACGTCCTTCCGGTCCTTGCCGGCGGCGATCAGACGCATGCGGCGGTTGATCCCCGCCGCCGAGGAGTTGCGGTCGCGCAGAAAATAGTACACCCCCTCGACCAGGAAGATCGTCGAGGCGAACAGCAGGAGATAGGCGATCTGAATATCGGAAAAGCCGGACATGACGGGCTCCTCATCCGTGTCGCGGAGTGGGGGAGAAGATGCGGATGGGCACGTCCTGGCCGCTCGCCACGAGGTGCTCGTAGAAGTGCGGCCGCACCCCCGTGGCCATGTGCGTGCCTTGCACGGTGCCGTCCGCATCCACGCCGGTCTGGTTGAAGCGGAAGACCTCCTGCATGGTGACCACATCCCCTTCCATGCCGGTGATCTCGCTCAGGCTGACCAGACGGCGGCGCCCGTCGGAGAAGCGCCGGATCTGCACCACCACGTGCACCGCCGCCGCGATCTGGGCGCGGATGGACCGCGCCGGCAGGTCCAGCCCGGCCATGCCGATCATCTGCTCAAGGCGGCCCAGCGCGTCGCGGCAGGTGTTGGCGTGGACGGTGGTCATCGACCCGTCGTGGCCGGTGTTCATGGCCTGAAGCATGTCGAACGCCTCACCGCCGCGCACCTCGCCGACGATGATGCGGTCGGGGCGCATGCGCAGGGCATTCTTCAGCAGTTCGCGCTGGGCGATGCCACCCTTGCCCTCGATGTTGGGCGGACGGGTTTCCAGCCGGGCCACGTGGATCTGCTGCAACTGCAGCTCCGCCGCGTCCTCGATGGTGACGATGCGCTCGCGCGGGTCGATGAAGCTGGACAGCGCGTTCAGCATGGTCGTCTTGCCCGATCCGGTGCCGCCCGAAATCAGGACGTTCAGCCGGGCCCCGACGATGGCCTTCAGCAGGTCCGCCATCTCCTGCGTGATCGAGCCGATGCCCACCAGCTTGTTCATGTCCAGCGGGATGCGGGAGAACTTGCGGATCGACAGCAGCGAGCCGTCCACCGCCACCGGCGGAATGACCGCGTTGACGCGGGAGCCGTCGGGCAGGCGCGCGTCCACGGTCGGCTGGGATTCGTCGATGCGCCGGCCGACCTTGGCGACGATCCGCTCGATGATGCGCCGCAGGTGCGCCTCGTCGCGGAACTTGACGCGGGTCAGTTCCAGCGTGCCGCGGCGTTCCACGAACACCTGGGCGTGCGTGTTGACCAGAATGTCCGAGACGGTGGAATCCTTCAGCAGCGGCTCCAGCGGCCCCAGCCCCAGCAACTCGTCCACGATGTCGTTGGTCAGCCGGGTCCGCTCGGCGGTGTTGAGGGCTTCCTGCGCCTGGTCCAAAAGCTCCTTCACAAGCTCGCTCACGTCGCGGGCGATTTCCTCGCGGTCCATCTTTTCGATGGCGCTGAGATTGATGATCTCCAGCAGCTTGTGGTGGAGCGTCACCTTCAGATCGGTGTAGCGCTCGCTGTGCTCGAAGGCGGCGGCCTGGGAGGACGGGGGGCGCGGAGACTGCACCGCGGCCCGCGGCTGCGGAACCGTGCGGGCGCGCTCCATCATGTCGACGGCGGCGTTGCCGTCGCGGAAACGACCGAACATGGGCGATCTCCTCAGCGCGCGGTCTTCAGCGGCGGTACGGAAAGCAGGGCGGACAGGAACGACGCGGACGGAGCCGCGGGCGCGGCGGCGCCGGTGCGCGGAGCGGCCGCCTCGGTCATCGCCAGCGCGCGGTCCACGAGCGCGTGCACGTCCTTTTCGATGACGCTGTTGCGCTTGATGGCGCGCAACGGCTTGCCGTTCTCGCGAGCCGCGTCGGCGGTCTCGTCGTCGCGGCGGACGGTCACGGCGATCTCGTGGTCGAGGGCCTGCATGGCCTCGCGCAAGCGCCGGCGCCAGCCGCTGCCCCAGCCCTGCTCGACGCCGTTGGCCACCACCAGCTTCGGCAGATGATCAAGCTGCTCCTCCGCCATCAGCCGAAGGTGGCACCGGGCGCGCTGCACGCCGGAGACGGTGGGACGCAGCACCAGGGAGACCAGCGAGGAGCCGGCAAGCACGCTGGGCGTCCAGCCGGTCCAGGCGTGCGGCAGGTCGATCACGACGTGGTCGTACTGCTCGCGGGCGAGCGCCAGAATCTGCTCCACCAGATCGATGCCCAGCGCCTCGAACGGCATGATCTCCCCGGGCGTGGTGAGCACGTCCAGCCCACTCTCATGGTGCGCCATGGCCGAGGCGAAGAGCGCCCCGTCGAGACGCGACGAGGCTTCGAGGATCTGCTTCAGCCCCGCCGGCCCCTTGAGGTCGAGCGCCAGCCCCGCGTTGCCGAACTGGAGGTCGAAATCGAGCAGGCAGACCTTCGCTCCCTTCCGGGCGTCGCGCTGGAGGAGGTCCATGGCCATCTGCAACGCCAGCGTCGTGGCGCCGGCCCCGCCGCAACTGCGCAGGAAGGAGTAAACCCGGCCGAGATTCCGCGGCAGCGCCTCGATCCGCCGTCGGGCGTGCTCCAGCGCCTGGCCCAGGTCGTCGGCGGCGAGCGGGCGCGGCAGCACGTCCGCGAGCCCCAGGCGCATCAGGTCGCGCACGTCGCCGATGGTCGCGTCCTGCACGACGGCGACCACCGGTGGGCCACCGGCCTGAACCAGACGGCTCAGCGCCTGTCGCTCCTCCGGCTGGTCGGCGCGGCACTCGACCAGAAGGATCCGGTCCGGCGCCGCCTCGGCCGCCGCGACGGCCTGCGGCGTGCGGGTCCGCGTGTCGAGGCGCACCCCGGCAAGACCGGCGCACACCCGGCGCACCTCGTCGGCGAACCCTTCGGTGCGGGTGAGGGCAAGTACCGAAAGAAGCTGGGTCATATGCCTTTCTCCATGCCTTTTCATGACTGGAGATCCTCTCCAGTCAGGGTCGCCCGGAAATCGGGCACCGTGATCGTGTCGGTGAACTGGCCTCCGAGCCCGCGGACCAGACTGCCCAGGGCGACGAAGGAAAAGGTCATGTTCTGCAAACGCACGGTGACGGAGGGGATGGGCATGCCCCGGCCGACGAAGCCAAAGCCGGTGCCCGAATACTCGACCACCACGTTGGCCGGGGCGATGATGCCGTAGACGCTCTGCATGCGGGCGACGATGGCGTTGAAGGCCGCCGCGTCGCAGCCGCCGGCCCCGGCGGAACAGGTGCGCGTCCAGCTATCCGACCCGGCGATCAGCCGGCACGGCGTGCCGATCGGCTGCGCGGTCGTCACCCCACAATCAGGAACGCCGGTGGCGGCCATGGTCGAGGTGACGGCGAAGCGCACCCCCAACTGCGTCGCCTTCTCGGCCCGCAGCCATTGGGAGAACAGGTTGCCCATCTCCAGAATGCCAAGGAGGACCAGGAAGATGAGCGGGAATACGATCGCCATCTCGACCATGGTGCTTCCCCGCTCGTCCCGTCGCAGCGACCGCATGGCCGTTCCTCCCTATTCGCCGATGTGCACTTGCTGGTGCGACGCCCCGAGGCGCACGGCGTCCAGGCCGAGAACCTGGAGCAACCCCAGGTCGCCGTAGGGAACGTTGGCGGACACGGTGATCAGCTGCACCGCCCGGCCGGACCACGTCTCGCAGACGGGATCGGCGATGGTGAACGACGCATCCGTCCAGCCCGTGACCAGCGGCTGGCCACCCGACACCCGGCCGGTGGCCGCGAGGTGCTGCGCATTGGACCGCGCCGTGGCCCAGTTGGGATCACCGCCCGCCGGACAGGCCAGCGGCACGCGGGCCAGATAGCGCGCCGCCTCGCGCACGCTTTCGGTCAGCGTGTGCTGGTGCTGGAGTGCCCGGCCCATCTCGACCAGACCGCACAGCAGAACCATCACCATCGGCAGGACCATGGCCGCTTCGACGATGACCGACCCACGCCGGTCACGGCGAATGCGGGTGCGCAGGAGGAGCCCCGTCTTCTTGGTCATGCTTCACCTGTAGAGCTGGACGATTTCGTGCAGCACGCCGTCGTCGGCACCGGGGCGGACCACGTCAACGATTTCGATGACGATCTCGTCGTTCGGCGGCGCGCTCACCGGCTCCGTCAGGAACGCCTTGCCGAAGGCGGTCACCGGCACGTCGCTGCGGTTGCCGTTCAGCCCCTGCTGCGAGCAGTTGATGATGGCGAAGTACAGCATGCGCCGATCTGGATCCGCCGGGATCGGGGTGGCACCCTGGTAGCAATGGGGAGCGCCGTCGGTGGAGAGGAGCCCGTTGTCGATCTCGTGCCGGTACAGTTCGTAGCGCGTCATCTGCGAGGGGTTGGTGCAGTCCGCGGGTGCCGTGTGACCGGCATGGTTGTCGTTCCAATAGGTCAGGCAGTCCCACACCCCGTTGCCCAGGCGCCCGTTGGCGCCGAAGCTGGTATCCCGCGGCAACTTGTCCGGCGTCGTGGTTATCGGGTTGGAGCCGTTCATGGTGCAGGACGGATTGTTGAACTTGAAGCCCTTGGCGACGTTCAGCGCCGGGCGGTAGTTCGGATCGTTGCGGCTCAGATGCGGGGACCCGTAGATATCGAACCGCGTGTTCAGGCCATCGACGACCGGGTTGGCCTCGCCGGGGCGCAGATCCACCCCCGGCGAGCGGAAGCAGACCTCCGGGGCGGCCATCGCCATGGCCCTGGTGACCGCGGGGACGCTCTGCCCGTACGGGCCGTCGAGCAGGCCGAAATTGCCGGGGCTCCATGCCGAACCCGGCGCCGCGGAGCGGAGCAGGATCTCGCGCCCGCGCCAGTCGTCGGCATTGAACGGCGTGCCGGCGCCATCCACCTCGGCCGGGTTGCAGATCCACACCGGAGTGATGTTGCACATCACCTGGGTGTAGCCGGCGATGGCGCGGGCCTGGGTGTTGGAGGTCTGGCTGCCGCCCAGCACCGGGATGAAGAGGTTGTCCTGGCTCAGCGTCTCCGTCGTCACCTCGACGAAATGGGCCTGCCAGGGATCGGTGGTGACATAGGCGTCCACCGCCGCCTCGGACGAGCCGCCATTGAGTTCCGGCAGGCTGGTCAGCAGGCGGACGTTGGTGATCTGGACCGTGCCGCCGGTACTGGCGGCGCCCCCGCTGGACACGGTGGCGAAGTTGTGCCTGTTGCGGACCCCCTGCTGCGCGGCCTGCCAGACGGCGTCGATAACCGGCTGCGGGGTGGACGGGTCGGCTCCCGGCGCGCGCAGCGCCGCCGCCAGCACCGTGGCCGCGGCGAGGGCCGAGGCGTCGGCCGCGGACTTCGCCTGGGTGTTGGTGGTGTACAGCCGCCCGAGATCGAGCGACAGACCTACGATTCCCACGAGCGCCGACACGAGCACGGCGAAGAGAATCATGACGGAGCCCCGGTCGTCGCGGACGAGTTCCGCTTTCGACCGCGAGCCGGAAGGCTGTGGCCGGGGATGGCGGTTCATGGTCGAATACCCAGGTTGTCAGGGGACGCCGACGGTGGGCCTGGCAGCGGCGCCGGTCCAGGCGACGCGGGCCCGGTCGTGCGGCGGCTTGGCGGGCGACGGCGGTTGGGCCGGCTGGCGCTCCAGCTCGGGCGTGACGTCCTGCATGGAGGATTCGATGCCGCGCAGGATGCGCACGCTGTGCAGCGCGCGAGCCGGTTCGGCGGTCGGCTCGGCGATTGATTCGGCAGGTGCCGGCTCCAGTTGCCGGGACAACAGGCCGCTCACCGTGATGGTGCCGGCTTCAGCAAAGTTGGAATTGGCGAAATTGCGCAGCGTCAGCGACAGGGTGCCGACCTGGGACGCCAGCGTCAGCTTCTGCGCCTCCTCGGTGGAAGCTTCGAGCGTGATCGCCTTGGCGGGGACCGGCTTGTCCTTCTGGCTGTCGGCGAGCTGATCGACCGCGAGCACCTTCAGGTTCTGCAAGAGCACGTCGGCGATGGGCGGCGACTGTGGACGCGCGGATTCGGCGGCGCCCTCGGGCCGCGTGAAGATCACGTCCACCCGATCGCCCGGCAACACGAACCCCGCAACACCCTGGACGTCGTTGACCCGGATCGTCACCGCGCGCATGTCCGGACCGACGAGGGCGGACAGCGTGGCTCGCCCGCCAAATCCCGACACGCGGCCCTTGAGGAGCGGTTCGTTCGCCCCGATGTCGCGCAAGGCGACCCGCCGCTCGCCCCCGGACAGCACGCCGTCAATGGAGGTGAAGCCCCCATCGGGGACAGCGTCGCTCGGCCAATTGACCTCCCGCAAGTTCTCGCGGTTGAGTTCATCGCCGAAGCGCAACGGGATCTTGGCGACGACCACGGTCGTCAGAGCGGGCTGGACCGGCGCCTGGGGCGTTGCGGCGATCATCTGGGGGCGGTTTTGCCGCTCCAGCCAGCCGCGCGCCAGAAAAACCGCTGTCCCACCCATCACGCAGGCCAGAAGCAGCATGAGCACAGCTCGTTGTCGCATGACCCCTCCGGATCCAAAGAATATTCGCTCCTTACACAGACGTGGCGGTGACAGAGGACCCGTCACCGCCACGCATTCGAACCATCTTGGGCTTAGTTGAAGCCGGTGCCGACCATGGCAGCGTTCACGTTCTCGAAGACGTTCAGCACCTTGGGGCCGATGAGGGCGATGGTGCCGACGACAGCGGCGGTGATGAGGCCGATCCAGACCGCGGTCTCGACGAGCTGCGTGCCGTTCTCGTCCTTCTCGACGCGAGAGATCAGGCGGGCGATCGGGGCGAAGATCTTTGCCATATCTGTTTTCCTCTGAGATTTTGAAAGTGATGCGAGGCCGCGCTTCTGTTTTCACCCTCGCATGTCTTAGAGTAGTGACAGCAATGTCTTTCCGCAAAGAGCCAAGCTGGTTAGTTCCACGAATCTTCAGCAGAGTCCGAAAGCGCTTCTCAATGAATGATGTTTGCTTGAAAGAGAATGGTCTCTTTTCGAATAATGAGCCGAACGAGGTGCCAAAGGGTGTGGGGCGACAAATCCCTTTGAGGAAATTTCGATGGGTGGAGCAGCCGGTTGGGCTTTGTTGCGAAACTCGGTAAGGCGGCAGAGTTGCCTCAGCGGAAGTGGTGGTCAGGCGGCCTTGCGGGAGGCCGGCATGCCGAGGCTGGCCATGATGTTCAAGACCTTGCAGCCGACGGCAGCCTTGAACCGCGCCGGATTTCCCGGAGGCCGGTTTGGTTGAGCCACGCCGCCATGGCGACGTCCGACCCGCCAGCCCACGATCCGGCGGGCGAACGTGTCGATGACGAGGCGCCAGTTATTACATCAAAGGGAATGCTTGGCTTTAACCCTAGCCCGGATCATTCATCAACGTTTTGGAACGGCTGCCCGAAGGCGCATCGATGGGTGGCGCCAACGGCGCGACCTAACGGGGCTGGAGGATTGCGGGGACAGGTTCGTTCGGGGGCACGTCGCCCCGGCGGTCATGGC
>DASPIO010000034.1:0-4097 GCA_035629155.1 Azospirillum sp.
GGCCATCAGCTGCTGGGCGCGCTCCAGGTCGCCGTCCTGCTGCTCCAGCTCCTCCATGGCGCGGCGCCAGAAGGCGCGCTCCTCGTCGTTGCCGCGGCGGAAGGCCAGCACGACGGGCAGGGTGATCTTGCCCTCGCGGAAGTCGTCGCCCACCGTCTTGCCCAGTTTCGCCTGCTTGGCCGAGTAGTCCAGCACGTCGTCGACGAGCTGGAAGGCGATGCCCAGGTTCATGCCGTAGTCGTAGAGCGCCATCTCCTCCGCCTGCGGCCGGCCGGCCACCACGGCGCCGACGCGGCAGGCGGCGGCGAACAGCTCGGCCGTCTTGCCCTTGATGACCTCGAGGTAGGCCTGCTCGCTGGTCTCGGTGTCGTTGGTGGTCTGGAGCTGCAGCACCTCGCCCTCGGCGATCACCGCCGAGGCCCGGGAGAGGATGCGCAGCACGTCCAGCGACCCCACCTCGACCATCAGCTCGAAGGCGCGGGAGAACAGGAAGTCGCCCACCAGCACACTGGCCTTGTTGCCGAACACGGCGTTGGCGGAGGCGAGGCCCCGGCGCAGGTCGCTTTCGTCGACCACGTCGTCGTGCAGCAGCGTGGCGGTGTGGATGAACTCCACCACGGTCGCGAGCATCTTGTGGTTCTCGCCCTGGTAGCCGCACATCCGCGCGGCCGCCAGCGTGAGCACCGGGCGCAGCCGCTTGCCGCCCGCGGCGATGAGATAGCCGGCGAGCTGGGGAATCAGCTCCACCGACGACTGCATCTTCGCGATGATCAGCTCGTTGACCGCCTTCAGATCGTCGTCGACGAGGGCGGTGAGGTCGTCCAGCGGCGTTGTGGACTTGCGCCGTTTCGGATCCAGGTTCGTTACGACCGCCAAGGCCGGCTCCAATGGTGATTGACGTGGCACACGACGCCAGCGAGCATACCGGCATAGCCTCTTCGGTCAAGTGCGCAGGGCGTCTGCGGTTCGGCGGGTCATGAAGGAACTTCTGCGTACCACCGACATCGTGCGTTTGTCGTGGGTCTCGGCGCTGCTGGCCGACGCCGGCATCGACGCCGTCGTGTTCGACACGCACACCTCGATCCTGGAAGGCTCGATCGGCGCCATTCCGCGCCGTCTGATGGTGGCCGATGCGGACGAGGCCGAGGCACGGCGCGTCCTGCGCGAAGCGGGGGAGGAGGTGCCGGAATGAGCGGAGGGCAGGCGGTCCAGTCGGATTTCGGCGCCGAGCCGGCGGCGATGGCGGTGGAGGATACGCTGCTGGGCGGGCGCGTGCGCCTCGTGCAGCCGGCCGACGGCTACCGCGCGGCCATCGACCCCGTGTTGTTGGCCGCCGCGACGCGCGGCGAGTATGGCGCGCGGGTGCTGGACGTCGGCACCGGCACCGGGGCGGCGGCGCTGTGCCTCGCCGCGCGCGAGCCCGGCGTGCGCGTCGTGGCCCTGGAAAAGCACCGGGAGATCGGCGCCTATGCCAGCCACAACGTGGAGCTGAACGGCTTGCAGGGCCGCGTTTTGCCGGTGATCGGCGACCTGCTGCGCCCGCCGCCCATGCTGGCGCCGGGCAGCTTCGACCGCGTCATGATGAACCCACCCTACCTGAAGGCCGAGGCCGCCACCGCCCCGCCCGGCGCCTGGAAGGCCGCCGCCAACGTGGAAGGAGAGGCGCGGCTGGCCGACTGGATCGGCTTCGCCGCCGCCATGCTGAAGACCCGCGGCATCTTGACGCTGGTGCACCGCGCCGACCGCATCGACGAGATCCTGGCCCTGCTGCACGGCCGATTCGGCGGCGTCACGCTGTTCCCGCTGTGGCCGAAGGCGGGGGAGGCGGCCAGGCGCGTCCTGCTCTCCGCCCACCGCAACGCCAAGGGCCCCGCCAGGCTGGCCGCCGGCCTGACCCTGCACGGCCCGGACGGCCGCTACACCCCGGAAGCCGAAGCCGTGCTGCGCGACGGCGCGCCGCTGGTGCTTTGACCTCCGGCGCGACCGTCACCATCTCTTCGTGCGATGACCATCGAATCCCTCCTCGCCAAACTTCCCTTCGGCCCCTGGCGCACCCGCGGTCCCATCGTTTCGGTGGTGCGGCTGGACGGTGTCATCGGCGACGTTGGCCCGCTGCGCCGCGGCCTCACCCTGGCGCACGTCGCTCCGCTGCTGGAGCGCGCCTTCGCGCCCAAGGGGCAGGCGGCGGTGGCGCTGGTCGTCAACTCGCCGGGCGGCTCGCCCGTGCAGTCCTCGCTGATCGGCAAGCGGATCCGCGACCTCGCGATCGAGAAGAAGGTGCCGGTGCTGGCCTTCTGCGAGGACGTGGCGGCCAGCGGCGGCTACTGGCTGGCGTGTGCTGCGGACGAGATCTTTGCCGACGAAAGCTCGATCATCGGGTCCATCGGCGTGGTCTATTCCAGCTTCGGCCTGCACGAATTCATCCAGCGTCACGGCGTGGAGCGCCGCCTGCACACGGCGGGCGACAAGAAGGTGCTGCTCGACCCTTTCTCGCCCGAGCGCGCGGACGGCGTGGCGCACCTCAAGGCGATCCAGGCGGAGATCCACGACAGCTTCAAGGCGATGGTGCGCGCGCGCCGCGGCGACCGCCTGAAGGGATCGGAGGAGGAGCTTTTCTCCGGCGCCTTCTGGGCCGGGCGGCGGGCGCTGGACCACGGGCTGATCGACGGCATCGGCGACGTGCGCGGCACCCTGCGCGCCCGCTACGGCGAGAAGGTGCGGCTGCGCGTGGTGCGCGAGCATCAGGGCTGGCTGCGCCGCCGCCTGCATATGGGCGCGAAGGGCGGCTGGGCGGCACAGGGCGCGGCGGCGCTGGCCGACGCCGCGCTGTCGGCGGTGGAGGAGCGCGGGCTGTGGGCCCGCTACGGTCTCTAGGGCGGCGCGGATGAACAACACGGTGCTCAGCCGCCGCGTCTACCACAGCGGCCAGATCGTCTTCCGCGAGGGCGAGCCGGGCGACGTCATGTATCTGGTGGAGCGCGGCAGCGTGCGGATCTGGCGGGGAGCCGCCGACGCCCCGCTGGAGATCGCGGTGATCCCGCACGGCGGCGTCTTCGGCGAGATGGCGATCTTCGACGGCAAGCCGCGCATGGCCTCGGCCAGCGCGGCGGAAGAGACGGTGCTGGTGCAGATCAAGGGCGACAAGGTGCGTGACGCGCTGCGCAAGGCCGACCCGATCATCTCCAAGCTGATCGAAGTGATTCTGGATTCGGCCCGCAACCTCGCCCAGCAGCTCGATGACGCGAAGCGCCCGCCTGCTGGCTGACCGCTACTGGCTGACCGTGCGCAGGCGCCTGGACGGTGGCGGCACCGGCCGGCCGTCCTGTTCGGCGGTGGCGATCCAGGTGCGGATGGCGGCCTCCGCCGCGGCCACCGCCTCGGCCGGGGTGATGCCGCCGGCCGTGCAGCCGGGCAGGTCCGGCACCTCGGCGGTGTAGCCCTCCCCCTCCTCGGGCGACAGCGGGCGGACGATCACCGGGTAGGCGGCTGGGTTCATGGGCGATCCTCGTGGGGGCAGGGGAGGGCGTCGGAGCAACATTGGCGTGCCCAGCGCGCATGTCCAGGATCGGGCGCGCACCTCTCTCCTTGACCCCGCGCGCGGCTTCCGCCCTAATCGCCGGCATGCTGTCGTTTTCCAAAATCCTGGTTCTGATCGTCGTGGTCGTCGCCGTGTGGTTCGGCTGGCGCTGGTACCAGCGCATCGGCGAGGTCGGGCGCGAGAAGCTGCGCGAGCGCGACTACGGCCGCCGGCCGCAGCCGCGGCGCGGCGGGTCCGAGCCCGCCCGCGGCCCCGGCGGGGCGGAGGACATGGAGAAGTGCCCGGAATGCGGGGCCTACGTCGCGCCGCGCTCGGCCGTGGCGTGCGGCCGGCCGGGGTGCCCCTACGGGCGGTAGGGCGCTTGATTTCCATAGCTTGATTGGGGCGGCTTGATTGGGGCGGCTTGATTCGGCGCAGACGCCCGCGTATCGTGCCGCGCGCCGCAACAAGAAGCCCAAGTGACCGCCCATGGCGTCCTCAAAGAGCCTGTCGTTCCAGGCCCTCATCCTCAAGCTTCACCAGTTCTGGTCCGAACAGGGCTGCGTGATCCTCCAGCCCT
>DASPIO010000035.1:0-21678 GCA_035629155.1 Azospirillum sp.
GACGGTCGACGGCACCGTGAAGTGGTTCAACGTCACCAAGGGCTTCGGCTTCATCGCTCCGGACAGCGGCGGCAAGGACGTGTTCGTGCACGTCAAGGCGGTCGAGCGTTCGGGCCTGAGCGGCCTGTCGGATGGTGAGCGCGTCCGCATCACCGTGCGCCAGGGCCAGAAGGGCCCCGAAGCGGAGCGCGTCGAGCTCGCCTGAGCGTCGACGGCTTAAGCCATACGGCTGTTCATCGCGTCGGACCTCGCCGGACGTTTCGGCGAGCCCGGCGCGATGCGCCGTTTCGGAAGCCCCGTTTCGGTGCGTTGCCTGCGAGAGCGGGCGGGGCGGCGATGATGGACCTGCGGTAATGGATTGGTCATGACCGACGTCGCGGGACGCCGAAACCCGACACATCCGGGCGAAATCCTCAGCGCCGACTACCTGGCGCCGCGCGGCATCAGCATCGCCGCGCTGGCGACGACGCTGCGCATGGACCTTGAGCACATCGGCGACATCGTCGGCGGCCGGCGCCGGATCGAACCGGACGTCGCCATGCTGCTGGCCTACGCGCTGGGCACATCGGCCCGCTTCTGGCTGAACCTCCAGGACGGGTGGGACCAGCGGTCTTCGAACGACCGCTGAGCACGCACGGACGCCTACGCGATCGACAGCGCGTCGGTTCCCCCTTCGGCGAAGCCGTTGTTGAGCCCCCAGATGGCGGCCTGCGTCCGGTTGGACGCGTTGATCTTCCGCAGCAGACTCTTGAGATGCACCTTGACCGTCGCCTCGGTGATGTTGAGGCGCAGGGCGATGGCCTTGTTCGATTCGCCGTTCAGCAGGTGACGCAGGATCTGCGCCTCGCGGTGCGACACGCCCTTGCGCAGGGTCGGCAGGTCGGAGCCGCCGTTGCCGTTCATGCGGCCGCTGATCAGCAGCGCCGCCAGATCGCTCGGCAGGACCTTTTCGCCCATCATGACGAGCCGCAGCGACTGGGCCAGCGCTTCGATCGAGATGTCCTTCATCAGGAACCCGTCCGCGCCGGCCTGGATGGCCTTGGCCATGACGCTGCTGTCCAGCTTGCTGGTGAGCAGCACGAGGCGCGCCTCCGGACAGGCTGCCTTGAGGGCCAGCACCACCTCGGCGCAATCGCCCATGCCGACGGTGTCCACCAGGACGAGTTGCGGCATCTCCCCCTCCGCGGCGACCGAAAGGGCGGCCTTCAAGGATGACGCCTCTTTCGTGATGTGAAAGCCCTGTTCCGGGAACAGGGCTTTCAATCCCTGCCGGAAGAGGTTGTTCGTATCGAACAGGGCCACGGACACGCTCTGCATCGCCTGCCACTCCCAAAAGGGTTTGCACGTCAAGACCATAGCCTATCGGGAGGAGGTGATGGCGTGGTCTTTCGTGATTTGTTAACCACAAAAGGGTGAGGCGACGGCGCATTAGCACCATGCGGGTCCGATGCCGCTCGAACAGTGGCGTGACCGACGTTCACGCCGTCAGCGCCGCAGCGAGCCCCTGGCGTGCCTTGGTGTCGTCCGGGCGCAGCGCCAGGGCGCGCCCCAGCCACGCCGCCGCCCGCGCCGTCTGTCCGGCCTGAAGCAGCACGAGTCCATGGTTGCGCGCGGTGTCCGCGTGGCTTGGCTGCAGCGCCAGGGCGCGCTGGTAGCTGCGGCGCGCGGCGTCGGGGGCACCCAGGGCGCATGTGGCGGCGGCAAGGTTGCCGTGCGCCTCGGCCATGTCGCACCGTGCCGCCACGGCACGGCGCAGGGCGGCGACGGCCTCCTCCGGCCGGCCGAGACCGAGCCGGACGGCCCCCAGATTGGCGTAGGCGGCCGGCGTGTCCGGGGCCAGGGCGACGGCCTGCCGCAGCGTGGTCTCCGCCTCCCCGAAGCGGTGGAGCGCGCAGAGCGCCAGCGCCAGATCGACGCGATAGGCGCCGCGGTCGGCGGCGAAGCTGATGGCCTGTCCGATGCAGTCCGCCGCCTCGCCCGCGCGGCCGGCATGCAGCGCCACGACGCCCAGGAGGTGCCACGCGTCCGAATCGGTGGGCGTGCGCTCCAGGATCATGCCCAGGTGATCCTCGGCTTCGGCGATGCGACCGCTCATCAGGGCCTGGACGGCGGGTCCGAGGGCGGCGGTCGTCATGCGCGGGCGGCTCCGATCAAAAGGGAGGATGGGTGGCACTATCGCGCAAGGCAGGGCCGTTTTCACCTGCGATCGTGTGCTTGAACCGTGCTTGCACCCATGCTTCCCTGCCGGCGCAGGACTGGTTTCGACGGCAGGATCCGCTCACCCATGACGCAGCAGCCCTTGATCGGCTTGTTTTCCGCCAGTTGGCTGCCGTTCGAGCGGATGGTGCCGCTGCGCCTGCGCGCGGTGGCGGCAGAGGCCGCGCTGCAGGGGGCCGGCTTCGTCATCGTCCCGACCGACGGCGTGGACCTGCCGGCCGGCCGCGTCTCCGGCTGGGTGCTGGAGCCCGACGGCTGGTGCCGGCGCGACCGGCCGCTTCCCGACGTGATCATGAATCCGCTGCCGCCGGCCGACAACATCGACCTGCGGGTCTATCAGGAACTGTACCAGCGCATTCCCTTCACCACGACGCATCTGCCCGACAAGGTCGGCGTGGCCGAACTGCTGCGCGGCACGCCGCTGGACGAGCACGTGATCCCCTACCGCCCACTGGACCGCGAGCGCCTGACGGAGTGCCTGGGCGGCTTTCTGGCTGAGCATGGGCGCGTGGTGCTGAAGCCCGCGCACGGGCGGCGCGGCAGCGGCATCCTGTTCCTGGCGCGCGTCGAGGGCGGCATCCTGGTGCGCGAGCAGGCCGGCGAACGGACGGTGTCCCTGGACGACCTCGTCCGCATGGTCGAGCCCCGCACCGCCGACCAGACGTGGGTGCTGCAGAGGTTCGTCGTCTCGCGGGCGCGCGACGGCCGCAGCTTCGACATCCGCGTGCACGTCCACAAGGACGGCGCCGGCGCCTGGGACGTCGTGCGCGCCTACGTGCGGCTGGGCGAGGCGGGGCTGCTGGTGGCGAACACCAGCCGCGGCGGCTACCAGGGCGATGTCGAGCATTTCTTCGCCGGGCTGAAGGAGGAAGGGGCGGCGCTGGTGCGGCGGCTGCACGCGGTGGCGCTGTCGGCGGCGGCGACGCTGGACCGGCGGCACCAGGGCGCGCTGGACGAGTTGGGCGTCGACCTGCTGGTGGACGGCGCCAAGGGAATCTGGATCGTTGAGGTGAACACCCACCCGCAGAGCCGCTACCACGAGTTCGAGCGGGCGCGATTCGCCGTCGCCTACGCGCTGCACCGCGCGCGGACCCGGTTCCTTCCGGATTGGCGGGACTTGCCGGCCGGCTGAACCGCGGCCATTTACTGGGACGAGCGCCGCAACGAGAGAAAAGGAATGGCGCCAGGGGAGGAACGGCACTGATCGGGCGTTACGATCCGACGCTCGTTCTGCTGTCGGTGTTGCTGGCGGTCCAGGGGGCGTATGTCAGCCTGGCGCTGGCCCGCGACACCGCGGCCGAAGCGGGCCTGCGGCGCCGGCTGATGCTGGCGGCGTCCGCGTTCGTGCTCGGCACCGGCATCTGGACCATGCATTTCGTCGGCATGCTCGCGCTGTCGCTGCCGGTGTCGGTCGATTACGACATCCTGCTCACCCTGGTGTCGGCGCTGGCCGCCATCCTCACCGTCGGAATCGCCGTAGCGCTGGCGGTCGCCGGGCCATCGGGAGTCAACCGCATCCTGCTGGCCTCCATCGCCATGGGGCTGGGCATCGCCACCATGCATTACCTGGGCATGCACGCCATGCGCATGCACGGCACGCTGGTGCACGATCCGGTCATCGTCGCGCTGTCGGTGGCGATCGCCGTCGCGGCTTCCGCCCTGTCGCTGTGGTTGGCGTTCGGGTATGGGCGCCGCGCCCCTTTGGTGGTGGCGGCGGTCACCATGGCGTTGGCCATCTCCGGCATGCATTACACGGCCATGTGGGCAGCGGATTTCGCCGACGGCGGGCACATGGCGGCGGCGGGGGCGCCGGCCATTCCGTCGGGCGTGCTGGCGGTGGTGGTCGCGGTGGTGGCCTTCGTGATCTCGGCGGCGTTCCTGCTGGCACTGGTCCCCAACAGCGCCGCGGCGCCGGGGGCGCGCAAGGCCGGACCGGCGCCCCAGTCGGAAGGGTTGGCGACGGAGGGGCGGGACGGGCGCGTGCCGGTGCTGAGGAACGGCGCCACGGTGCTGCTCAGCCAGTCCAACATCGTGTCGGTGGAGGCGGACGCACACTACAGCCGGCTGTTCGACGGGCAGGCGACGTACTTTTGCAACCTGTCCATTTCCGAGGTCGAGCGCCGGCTGGACCCCGCCCGGTTCATCCGCGTGCACCGCAGCCACATCGTCCGCAAGGAGGCCATCGCCGGCTTTCGGCGCGAGGGCAGCCATGGACACGTACGCCTGTCCTGTACGCCGCCGCGCGAGATCCCCGTGAGCCGCGGGCGCATCCTGACGGTGCAGCAGGCGCTGGGCGTGTAGCCGTACGCCTCCCTCTCCGTACGCGTCGGAACCGTTCGTTCATTCGTGCGCGATGCCCGGCGGTTCGTGCCGGCGCGGCTGCCGGGCGGGCGTTCCTGCGGGATGATGTGCGCCGCGAACAATCGGCAGCCGGAACAAACCGGCGGCGAAGGGAGGAGGCACCACGGTGATTCCCGGATCCTACGATTACCATCGGCCGGCCACGCTGGCGGAGGCGGTTGCGATGCTGTCCGACCTGGGCGAGGACGCGCGCGTCCTGGCCGGCGGGCACAGCCTGATCCCGATGATGAAGCTGCGCCTCGCCCAGCCGACCGCGCTGGTCGATCTGGCGCGCCTGCCCGAGCTGAAGGGCATCGCGGTGGAGGGCGGCGAACTGGTCATCGGCGCCGCCGTGACGCAGCACGAGCTGATCGCGTCGGAGGAGCTGGCGCGCCGCTGCCCGGTCCTGGGCGAGGCGGCGGCGATGATCGCCGACCCGCAGGTGCGCTACTGCGGCACGGTGGGCGGCAACGTCGCCAACGGCGATCCGGGGAACGACCTGCCGGCGCTGATGCAGTGCCTGGACGCCACCTACGTGGCCGTGGGCCGGGGCGGGGAGCGGCGGCTGAAGGCGCGCGACTTCTACCAGGGCGCCTACGCCACGGCGCTGGAACCGGGCGAGATCCTGACCCAGGTCCGCATTCCCGAACCGCCGGCCGGGCACGGCTGGGCCTATGAGAAGCTGAAGCGCAAGGTGGGCGACTACGCCACCGCCGCGGCGGCCGTGCTGCTGACGCGCAGCGGCGGGGCCATCACGTCGGCGGCAATCGCACTCACCAACCTCGCCGACACGCCGGTGTTCGCACGGGCCGCCGGGGACGCGCTGGTCGGCACCAGTGGCGACGAGGCCGCCGCGGCGAACGCCGCCGCCATCGCCCGCACCCTGATGAACCCGGCCAGCGACGGGCGCGGGCCGGCCGACTACCGCGCCAGCGTCGGCGCCGTGATGGTCCGCCGGGCCATCGCCCGCGCGCTTTCCCGCGCCGCTTGAGGAGGTCCGCCATGGGCAACCGCACCATCTCCCTCACCGTCAACGGCAAGGCGGTCTCGGCCGAGGTCGAGGACCGCACGCTGCTGATCCACCTGCTGCGCGATAAACTGAACCTGACCGGCCCCCACATCGGCTGCGAGACCAGCCATTGCGGCGCCTGCACCGTCGACCTGGACGGGCGGTCGGTGAAAGCGTGCACCGTCTTCGCCGTGCAGGCCGATGGCGGCGACGTGCTGACCATCGAAGGCATGGCGGCGGCGGACGGCACGCTCCACGCGCTCCAGCAGGCGTTCCGCGAGCACCACGGCCTGCAATGCGGGTTCTGCACGCCGGGCATGATCACGCGCGCCCACCGCCTGCTGCAGGAGAACCCCGATCCGACCGAGGAGGAGGTGCGCATGGGCATCTCCGGCAACCTGTGCCGCTGCACCGGCTACCAGAACATCGTCAAGGCGATCCTGTCCGCCGCCCAGATCCTGCGGACCCAAGTTCAGCTGGAGGCCGCGGAATGAGCGAGACCATGGAAACCCGCGAGGACCGCGAGGCCAAGCTGAAGGGCATCGGCTGCTCCCGCCGCCGGGCGGAAGACGCCCGCTTCATCCAGGGCAAGGGCAACTATGTGGACGACCTGAAGCTGCCGGGCATGCTGTTCGGCGACTTCGTGCGCAGCCCCTACGCGCACGCCCACATCAGGAAGATCGACGCGTCCGCCGCGCTGGCGCTGCCCGGCGTGAAGGCGGTGCTGACGGCGGCGGACCTGAAGCCGCTGAACCTGCACTACATGCCCACCCTGGCCGGCGACGTGCAGGCGGTGCTGGCGGATGAGAAGGTGCTGTACCAGAACCAGGAGGTCGCCTTCGTCGTGGCCGACGACCGCTACGTCGCCGCCGATGCGGTCGAACTGGTCGAGGTGGAGTACGAGGAGCTTCCCGTCCTCGTCGATCCCTTCATCGCCATGGACGAGAACGCGCCGATCCTGCGCGAGGACATCCGGGAGAAGACGGTGGGTGCCCACGGCGAGCGGCGCCACCACAACCACGTCTTCACCTGGGAGATCGGCGACAAGCCGGGCACCGACGACGTGTTCGCCAAGGCGCCGGTGACGATCAAGGAACTGATCTCCTACCACCGCGTCCACCCGTCGCCGCTGGAGACCTGCGCCTGCGTGGCGTCAATGGACAAGATCCGCGGCGAGCTGACGATCTGGGGCACCTTCCAGGCGCCGCATGTGATCCGCACCGTCGCCTCCATCCTCTCCACCATTCCCGAGCACAAGGTGCGGGTGATCGCCCCCGACATCGGCGGCGGCTTCGGCAACAAGGTGGGGGCCTACCCCGGCTACATCTGCGCCATCGTCGCGTCCATCGTGCTGGGCGTGCCGGTGAAGTGGGTGGAGGACCGGATGGAGAACCTCTCCACCACCTCCTTCGCGCGCGACTATCATATGACGTGTGAACTGGCGGCGACGGAGGATGGCAAGCTGCTGGGCCTGCGGGCGCATGTGCTGGCCGACCACGGGGCGTTCGACGCCTGCGCCGACCCCACCAAGTTCCCGGCGGGGTTCTTCAACATCTGCACGGGCAGCTACGACATCCCGGTGGCGCATCTGGCGGTGGACGGCGTCTACACCAACAAGGCGCCGGGCGGCGTCGCCTACCGCTGCTCGTTCCGGGTGACGGAGGCGGCGTACATGATCGAGCGGGCCATGGACATCCTGGCCCGGAAGCTGGGCATGGACCCCGCCGACCTGCGGATCAGGAACTTCATCCAGCCCGAGCAGTTCCCTTACAACTCCGCCCTGGGGTGGGAATACGACAGCGGCAATTACCCGGCGGCCATGGCGAAGGCCATGGAGGCCGTCGGCTACCGCGCCCTGCGGGAGGAGCAGAAGCAGCGGCTGGACGCCTTCCGGCGCGGCGAGACGCGCGAGCTGATGGGCATCGGCGTCGCCTTCTTCACCGAGATCGTCGGGGCGGGGCCGACGAAGAACTGTGACATCCTGGGCATCGGCATGTTCGACAGCGCCGAAATCCGCATCCACCCCACCGGCGCCGTCATCGCCCGCATGGGCACCAAGAGCCAGGGGCAGGGGCACGAGACCACCTACGCCCAGATCATCGCCACCGAACTGGGCCTCGACGCCGACCTGATCACCATCGAGGAGGGGGACACCAACACGGCCCCCTACGGCCTGGGCACCTACGGTTCGCGCTCCACGCCGGTGGCGGGGGCGGCGACGGCGGTGACGGCGCGCAAGATCCGCGCGAAGGCGCAGATGATCGCCGCCCACCTGCTGGAGGTCGCCGACAATGACCTGGAATGGGACGTGGACCGGTTCCGGGTGAAGGGCCTGCCGGAGAAGTTCAAGACGATGAAGGAGATCGCCTGGACCGCCTACAACAAGCCGCCGCCCAACCTGGAGCCGGGGCTGGAGGCGACCAGCTACTACGACCCGCCCAACATGACCTACCCGTTCGGCGCCTACCTGTGCGTGATGGACATCGACGTCGACACGGGGGCGGCCAAGGTCCGGCGCTTCTACGCGCTGGACGACTGCGGCACCCGCATCAACCCGATGATCATCGAGGGGCAGGTGCACGGCGGCCTGACCGAGGGCTTCGGCATCGCCATGGGGCAGGAGATCGCCTACGACGAGATGGGCAACGTGAAGGGGGCCAATTTCATGGACTTCTTCATTCCCACGGCGGTGGAGACGCCGGTGTGGGAGACGGACTGGACGGTGACCCCGTCGCCGCACCACCCGATCGGCGCCAAGGGCGTGGGCGAGAGCCCGAACGTGGGCAGCGTGCCGTGCTTCTCCAACGCGGTGAACGACGCCTTCGCGCCCTTCGGCATCGGCCACATCCAGATGCCGCACGATGCCTGGCGGGTGTGGAAGGCCGCCGAGCGGGCGGGGCTGCATGGGTGAGGCCTGTCCCCTCCCTGACCCTCCCCCGCGCAGCGGGGGAGGGGACGTGGGAATCATCGATCGCCAGACCATCGCGCGCTGCCTCAGCGAGGTCGGTTACGTGGCCGACGACTCGCTGGCCATGGCGCTGGCGCTGATGGACCACCTGAAGCGCCCGCTGCTTCTGGAGGGGGAGGCGGGCGTCGGCAAGACCGAGGTCGCCAAGGCGCTGGCCGCCGTCCACGGCAGCCGCCTCATCCGCCTGCAATGCTACGAGGGGCTGGACGTGTCCGGTGCCCTGTATGAATGGAACTACCAGCGCCAGCTCATCTCCATCCGCGCGCACGAGGGGCGCGGCGAGGACCCGGACGCCGTGGAGCGGCACGTCTTCTCCGAGGACTACCTGCTGGAACGCCCGCTGCTCGCCGCCATCCGCGCCGAGAGCCCCGCCGTGCTGCTGATCGACGAGGTCGACCGCGCCGACGAGGAGTTCGAAGCTTTCCTGCTGGAGGTGCTGTCGGACTTCCAGGTCACGGTGCCGGAACTGGGGACGATCACGGCGCGTTCGGTGCCGCGCGTCGTCCTCACCTCCAACGGCACGCGGGAGCTGTCGGACGCGCTGCGGCGGCGGTGCCTGTACCACTGGATCGACTACCCGGACGAGGGGCGGGAGGCGCGCATCCTGGCGGCACGGCTGCCGGGCATCGACGCGGCGCTGGCGCACCAGGTCGCGCGCTTCGTCGCCCGCATCCGGGTGGAGGATCTGCGCAAGGTGCCCGGCGTGGCCGAGACGCTGGACTGGGCGGCGGCGCTGATGGGTCTGGGCATCGCCGACCTGCGCGCCCAGCCGGAGGCGCTGCACGCCACGCTGATCTGCCTGCTGAAGACGCGCGAGGACCGTGCGTCGGTGGCGCCGGAGACGGTGGCCCGCATCGCCGGGCGGGTGGGGTGAGGCCATGCAGGCGGGCACGCGGCTGATCGCGCGGGTGGCGGGGTTCGTGGCGCTGCTGCGCGACAACGGCTTCCCCATCGGGCCGGCGGAGGCGGCGGATGCGCTGCGGCTGATGGCGGCGCTGGACCTGTCGCGGCCGGACGAGCTGCGCGCGGCGCTACGCCACCTGCTGTGCGGGCGCGTGGAGGAGTGGCGGCGCTTTGATGAGCTGTTCGACCTGCACTGGCGCGGGCGCGGGCTGCGCCACGCCGTGAAGGTGACCGGCACGCCCCCGCCGCGGGGCGGCGGGCTGAAGCGGCTGATGGATCGGGCGGGGGAGAAAGGCGCGCCGGACGGCGTGCCGGACCGGGTGGAGCGCACGGAGGGGCCGGAGGATACGGCGGGGCAGGGGCGGCGCGGCGGCGCCTCGCATACGGAGGAGCTGGGCCACCGCGACCTGCGCAGCCTGAGCGATCCCGACGAACTGGCGCGGGCGCACGCGCTGGCGGCGCGGCTGTCGCGGCGCATGCGCGTGCGGCTGGTACGGCGGCGGAAGCTGGCGAAGCGGGGTGGGGCGGTGGATCTGCGGGCGACCATCCGCCGCTCCGTGGCGCGCGGGGGCGAGCCGCTGGAACTGGCGTGGCGCAGGCGGCGGACGGCGCCGTTGCGCATCGTCCTCATCCTCGACGTGTCGGGGTCGATGGAGGCGTACGCGGGCTTCTTCGTGCGCTTCATGCACGGCGTGCTGGCGGAGTTCGCGCACGCCGACGGCTTCGTCTTCCACACGCGCCTGATCCACGTGACCCCGGCGCTGCGCGAGCGCGATCCGGCGCGGGCGGTGGACCGGCTGTCGCTGATGGCGCAGGGCTGGTCGGGCGGCACGCGGATCGGCGAGTGCCTCGCCGTGTTCAACCGCGCCCACGCGCCGCGCGTGGTGAACGGGCGCACGGCGGTGATCGTGCTGTCCGACGGCTATGACACCGGCGACGCGGAGCGGCTGGGGCGGGAGATGGCGGCGCTGCGCCGCCGCACCCGGCGCATCGTCTGGCTGAACCCCATGGCCGGCTGGGCCGGCTATGCGCCGGAGGCCGCGGGCATGCGCGCCGCCCTGCCGCACGTCGACCTCTTCGCCCCCGCCCACAGCCTGGACAGCCTGTCGGCCCTCGAACCCTACCTCGCGAGGATCTGAGCCATGAGCGATCCCTCCCGCACCTACGCCGACATCGCCGCGCTGACCGCTGGGGGCGTGCCGTTCGTCGTCGCCACCGTGGTGCGGACGGTGGCCGCCACCGCCGCCAAGGCGGGGGCCAAGGCGGTGGTCACCGCCGACGGGATCATCCACGGCTGGGTCGGCGGCGGCTGCGCGCAGGGGGCGGTGCGCCGGGCCGCCGCGCTGTGCCTGCAGGACGGCAAGGCGCGCCTGATCTCCGTCGTGCCGTCCGACGAGATCGAGGCGGCGCGGCGCCAACAGGGCCTGCTGGCACCGGGGCGCGAGTATCACCAGAGCCACTGCCCGTCCGGCGGCACGCTGGACATCTTCCTGGAACCGATGCTGCCGCGCCCGATGGTGGTCGTCACCGGCGGCTCGCCGGTCGCCTGGGCGGTGGCCGATCTGGCGCCGCGCGTCGGCTTCGCCGTCACCGTGGTGGGCACCGAGGAGGAGCGGGCGGGCTTCCCCGCGAGTGTCGGTGGGGCGGCGACCTTCGCCGGATTGCCGGCGGGGGCGGAGCGCTGGGTGGTCATCGCCACGCAGGGGCGCGGCGACCTGGAACAGCTCAAAGCGGCGCTGCTGGCCGGCGAGCGGCGCGTCGCCTTCGTCGCCAGCCGGGCGAAGTGGGCGGCGCTGCGCGGCTGGCTGGCGGAGGAGGGGGTGCCGCCGGACCTCGCCGACCACGTGAAGGCGCCGGCCGGTCTGGACATCGGCGGCGTCACGCCGGAGGAGATCGCCCTCTCCATCCTGGCGGAGATCGTGCAGGACCGCCGCCGTGGGGCGCGGCGGGCGACCGACACCGCGGCCGGGCAGGCCGCCTGAGGGGAGAGGGACCGACCATGGACATGACCGGTGAGGAACGGATCGCGCAGTCCCGCGCGGTGGTCTACGCGGCGCTGAACGACCCGGACATCCTGCGGCAATGCCTGCCCGGCTGCCAGTCGCTGGAGAAGACCTCGGACACCGGCATGGAGGCGACGGTCGGCCTCGCCGTCGGGCCGATCAAGGCGACCTTCAAGGGGGCGGTCACCCTGTCCGACCTCGACCCGCCGCGCGGCTACCGCATCGCCGGGGAGGGCAAGGGCGGTGCGGCCGGCTTCGCCAGGGGGCATGCGACGGTGACGCTGGCGGAGGACGGAAACGGGACGCTGCTGCGCTACGCCGTGCACGTGGACGTGGGCGGCAAGCTGGCGCAGTTGGGCGGGCGGCTG
This sequence comes from Azospirillum sp., assembly GCA_035629155.1. Taxonomy (GTDB): domain Bacteria; phylum Pseudomonadota; class Alphaproteobacteria; order Azospirillales; family Azospirillaceae; genus Azospirillum. The sequence goes on from DASPIO010000035.1 coordinate 11,809, forward strand.
ATCGACTCCACCGCGCGCAAGCTGTCAGCCGAGTTCTTCACCCGTTTCGGCGCGCTGGTCGGCGCGGCGGAGCCGGAGCCCATGAGGGAGGAGGCGGTGGCCGTTCCGGCGCCCGTGCCGCCGCCCGGCCGGCCGCAGCGCGGCGTGCCGTGGAACGTGCGGCTGTTCGCCGTGTCGGCCGGTGCGGTGGTGCTGGCGGCGTTCGCGTGGATGCTGCTGGGGCGTTAGGTAGCGTTGAGCGCCGGCGAACACCCGACGTGTTCGTGGCGCCGACGACGTCCCGCCGTTACGGCCGGATGCCGCGCACGAACAGGTCGACGGCCTTGTCGACGAAGGCGGCGCGCTCCTCCTCCGTCGGTGGCTCGCACACGCCGAGGCTGAGGGCACAGTAGGGGCCGCCTTGCAATACCGCCAGGAATTGCTTGGCGACGAAGGGCGGATCGTCGGCGCGGATGGTGCCGCGCTCCGCTGCGCGCTCGAAAAAGGCGACGAAGTTGGCGATGGCCTGCTCCGGTCCGGCCTGGAAGAACAGCCGCGCCGCTTCCGGCACGCGCGTCGCCTCGCCGGTCACCGCCTGGTGCATGCGGATGGCGGCCGGCGACCACAGCAGGTTGACGAAGCGGCGGCCCATCTGGCGCAACGCCTCTTCCAGCGGCAGGTCGTCGAAGGCGTCCGGCGCGAAGCGCAGGCCGCGCCGCTCGCACTCCGCCGAGATGGTGGCGACGTAGAGGTCATCCTTGGACGGAAAGCGGGTGTAGAGCGTCGTCTTCGACACCCGGGCGCGCTGGGCGATCAGGTCCATGGACGTGCCGGCGTAGCCTAATTCCAGGAACGTTTCGCGGGACGCGGCCAGGATCTGCTCGGTCTTCGGGTCGGGCGGGGTGGCGGAGGGCAGCGCGGGTGCGGGATTCATTCGTACCAGTCTGAACTGAACTGTATCGTTCACTCTTGACGAGGGCTCGGCTTCGGCATAGGAGTCTAGCAGTACGATACAGTCCAGTCCAGTCGGGAGAAGGGTTATGATTCGGCGGGATGCGCGTGGGCTTGCGGTGCTTGTGCTTCTGGGGACGGTGGCCCTGTCCGCCTGCAACGAGGGCCAGAGCGCCGCGGCGCCGGAGCCGCGGCCCGTCCGCGTTGCCACGGTGAAGCTGGAGCCCGCCGACGACACCATCCGCTACCCGGCCGTGATCCGGCCGCGCATCGAGGCCGACGTGGGTTTCCGCGTCGCCGGCAAGGTGGTGGCGCGTCTGGTGGAGGTGGGGACGCGGGTCGAGCCCGGCACGCCGCTGGCGAGGCTGGACCCCGCCGACATCACGTTGCAGGTGCGCGCGTCGCAGGCGCAACTGGAGTCGGCGAAGGCGGACGCCGCCAACGCGCGGTCCGACCACCAGCGCTACGCGCAACTGCGCCAGGGCGAATGGACGACGAAGCAGGAGGCCGACCGCCGCCGCACCGCGCTGGACAAGGCCGAGGCGAAGGTGCGGGAGATCGAGGCGCAACTGCGCGTTCTGAACAACTCCCTGCAGTACACTACCCTGCTCGCCGACGCGCCGGGCGTGGTGACCGCCGTCCTGGTCGAGCCGGGGCAGGTCGTGGCGCAGGGGCAGCCCGCCGTCCGCGTCGCCAAGCTGGGCGAGGTGGAGGCGGTGGCGAACATCCCCGAACAGCAGGTGGCCGGCCTGCCGCGGCGGGCCCTGTCGGTGGAGCTGTGGGCGCAGCCGGGCCTGAGCATTCCCGGGGCCTTGCGCGAGGTGAGCCCGAGCGCCGATCCGGGCACGCGCACCTATCAGGCCCGCGTCACGCTGACCGATCCGCCGCCGGGCGTGCAACTGGGCATGACCGCGACGCTGGTCGCCCGTTTCGAGCGCGGCGGCGCCATCGCCCGGCTTCCCATGAGCGCCGTCACCCAGTCCGGCATGGCGCCGGCCGTGTGGGTCGTGGCGCCCGGCGGCGGGAGCGAGGGGGAGCGGCTGGAGTTGCGCCCGATCGCGGTGGCAGCCTTTGCCGGTGACCTCGCCATCGTGGCGGAGGGTCTGAAGGAGGGTGAGCGGGTCGTCACCGCCGGGGTGCACAAGCTGGACGCCGGGCAGAAGGTCCGGGTGTGGGCGGAGCCGGGGCAATGAAGAACCGCAACAATCTCTCCGCCTGGGCGCTGTCGCACCGCACGCTGGTGCTGTTCCTGATCCTGGCCAGCGTGCTGGCGGGGACGCTGGCCTACCTGCGCCTTGGCCGCGCGGAGGACCCGGCCTTCACCTTCAAGGTGATGACGATCCGTACGGAATGGCCCGGCGCCACGGCGCGCGAGGTGGAACAGTTCGTCACTGACCGCATCGAGAAGAAGCTGGAGGAGGTGCCGTACTACGACGTCGCCCGCAGCTATTCCAAGCCGGGCGAGTCGGTGATCTTCCTGCAATTGAAGGACTATACGCCGCCGCGCCTCGTGCCCGACCTGTGGTACCAGACGCGCAAGAAGGTGGGCGACATCCGCCACACGCTGCCCGACGGCGTCATCGGCCCCTCCTTCAACGACGAGTTCGGCGACGTCTATTCCGCCATCTACGCCTTCATGGGCGAGGACTTCACGCCCGCCCAGCTCAAGAAGGTGGCGGAGGAGGTGCGCGCCCGCCTGCTGCACCTGCCCGACGTGCAGAAGGTCGAGCTGATCGCCGCGCAGGAAGAGAAAATCTACGTCGAGATATCCAGCCAGCGGCTCGCCAGCTTCGGCCTGCCGGTGGAGACGGTGATGCAGGCGCTCCAGCGCGAGAACGCGGTGGCCGCCGCCGGCAACGTGGACGCCGGGTCGCAGCGGGTCTTCGTGCGCGTCGACATGGGCCTGGACACCGCCGAGGAGGTGCGCGCGATTCCGGTGGAGACCGGCGGGCGTATGCTGACCATCGGCGACGTGGCGGAGGTGAAGCGCGGCTATGTCGAGCCGCGGCGCTACACGCTGCGCCACAAGGGGCGCGACGCGGTGGGCCTGGGCGTCGTCATGGCCAAGGGCGGCAATGTGCTGCGCTTGGGCGAGGCGCTGAAGGCCGAGATGGCGAAGATCGAGGCCAAGCTGCCGGTCGGCATGGAGGTGGCGCAGGTCGCCGATCAGCCCACCGTGGTCGACCGCTCCGTCAGCGAGTTCATGAAGTCGCTGGCCGAGGCGCTGGGCATCGTCATCGCGGTCAGCCTCGTCAGCCTGGGCTGGCGCACGGGGATCGTCGTGGCGCTGGCGGTGCCGCTGGTGCTGGCGCTGACGCTGGTCGCCATGCAGGTGCTGGGCATCGACCTGCACCGCATTTCCCTGGGTGCGTTGATCATCGCGCTGGGCCTGCTGGTGGACGACGCCATCATCGCGGTGGAGATGATGGTGGTGAAGATGGAGCAGGGGTGGGACCGGCTGCGCGCCGGCGCCTTCGCCTACACCTCCACCGCCTTCCCCATGCTGACCGGCACGCTGGTGACGGCGGCCGGCTTCGTGCCGGTGGGCCTGGCGCAGTCGGCGGCGGGCGAATACACCAACGCCATCTTCTGGGTGGTCGGGCTGTCGCTGCTGCTGTCGTGGGTGGTGGCGGTGATCTTCACGCCCTACCTTGGCTACCTGCTGCTGCCACAGCCCAAGCACGTGCTGGCGCACGGGCACGAGCTGGACATCTACGACACGCGCGGCTACCGCATCCTGCGCCGTCTGGTGACGGCCTGCGTGCGGGCGCGCTGGCTGACCATCGGCGTCACCGTCGCGGCCTTCGTGACCGCGGTGGTCGGGTTCGGCATGGTCCAGCAGCAGTTCTTCCCCTCCGCCAGCCGGCCGGAACTGCTGGTCGACATCCGTCTGGCCGAAGGGGCGTCCTTCGAGGCCACCAGCGCGGAAGTGCGCAAGATGGAGGCGCTGCTGGCCGCCGATCCCAACGTGGACTACTGGGCGGCGTACACCGGCGGCGGCTCCCCCCGCTTCTACCTGCCGCTGGACCAGCAGCTTCAGACGTCCAACTTCGCGCAGTTCATGGTGATGACCAAGGGGCTGGAGGAGCGCGAGCACGTCATGGCGGCGCTGGAGAAGCGGCTGGAGACCGACTTCCCGGCGGCCCGCGTGCGCGTCAGCCGGCTGGAGAACGGGCCGCCCGTCGGCTACCCCGTGCAGTTCCGCGTGACCGGCGAGGACCCCGCCACCATCCGCAAGATCGCCTATCAGGTGCGCGACCGCATGCGCGCCCACGCCAACACGGCCAACGTGCACCTGGACTGGGACGAGCTGTCCAAGCGCGTGCGGCTGGAGGTGGACACGGCGAAGGCGCGGGCGTTGGGCATCTCCAAGCAGGATCTGTCGAACGCGCTGCAGCTTCTGCTGAACGGCCTGCCGATCACGCAGTACCGCGAGGGGACGGAGCTGATCGGCGTCGTCCTGCGCACCACGCCGGACGAGCGCCTGGACCTGTCGCACCTGGGCGAACTGAACATCCGCACCGGCCGCGGCGCCGCCGTGCCGCTGAGCCAGGTGGCGTCCGTGAAGTACGAGCTGGAGGAGCCGGTGCTGTGGCGGCGCGGGCGCGAGACGACGATGACGATCAAGGGCGACGTCACCGGCGGCATCCAGGCCCCGGTGGTCAGCACCCAGCTGAACGCCGAGCTGAACGCGCTGCGCGCCACGCTGCCCGAGGGCTACGCCATCGCCATGGGCGGCGCCATCGAGGAGAGCGCCAAGGGCCAGGGTTCCATCAACGCCATGCTGCCCTTGATGCTGCTGATCATGGTGACGACGCTGATGATCCAGCTGCAGAGCTTCTCGCGGGTGATCATGGTGCTGCTGACGGCACCGCTGGGGCTGATCGGCGTCACGGGATCGCTGCTGCTGTTCAACCAGCCCTTCGGCTTCGTCGCGATGCTGGGCGTCATCGCGCTGGCCGGCATCATCATGCGCAACTCGGTCATCCTGGTGGACCAGATCGAGCAGGACGTCCTTCAGGGCCGCTCGCGCTGGGACGCCATCATCGAGGCGACGGTGCGGCGCACCCGGCCCATCGTGCTGACCGCCGCCGCCGCCATCCTGGCGATGATCCCGCTGGCGCAGAGCGTGTTCTGGGGCCCGATGGCGATCGCCATCATGGGCGGCCTGACGGGGGCGACGGTGCTGACGATCTTCTTCCTGCCGGCACTCTACGCCGCGTGGTCCCGCGTCCCGGCGCCCGAGGGGCAGAGGACGGCGGCGGTGCCGCATGGGGCCGTTCAGGCGTCGTGACGGTGGATTTCATGTAGGTTGGGTTGAGCCGCAGGCGAAGCCCAACGTGTTCGCGGCGCGGAGCGTGTTGGGCTTCGCTGGCGCTCAACCCAACCTACGTCTCCCTTGAATAGACCACTGTCCGATAGGGGTTCGGGAATCGGATAGATGGTGACACACTGCATCCCTACCATTCCGCTCCAGTTTGGGGCTTGAGGATGGGAGGGGCGTGGCGGTGGATACGGCGGCGGCGTCCGAAGCGATCCTGATCGTCGGTGCGGGACCCGCGGGGGCCGTGCTGGCGGGCCGTCTGGCGCGGCAGGGGCACGCGGTGACGCTGGTGGGGGCACCGCGGGCCGCCGCCTGGGAAGGGCTGTCGCCGCGCGTGGTCGAAGCGCTGCATCGCGCCGGTTGCCAGCAGGCCGCCGAGGCGGCCGGGGTGCCGGCGCGACGGCTGGCGCACTGGAACGGCGCCACATCCGAACACAATGAGGAATACGTCCTGGCCCGCGCGGCGTTCGACGCCGCGCTGCGCCGCGACGCCGAAGCGGCGGGCGCCGCGGTCGTGGCCGCGTCCGTGGCCCGGCTGGCCAAGGACGGGCCGGCCTGGGTGGCGCGCGACGCGGGCGGGCAGGTGCTGGGCTCCGGCCGGTTCCTGGTCGAGGCCCGAGGGCGGCGCGCGCCGTCGGCGGGACGGGTGGTGGCGAGCGGGCCGCGCACCGTCGCCGTTGTCCGCTCCTACCGCGGCGCGCCGCCGGCCCGGCCGGTGAGCGCCGCAGCGAGCTTCCCCGACGGCTGGGCGTGGATGGCGGCCTTCCCGGACGGCACGCGCGTCGTGCAGTTCCTGCTGGCCGCGGAATCCGTGCCGATGCGCGCCGGCCTGATCGCGCTGCATGAGGAGCTGATGCGCGCGGTGCCCGAAGCGGCGGCGTGGGTGGCCGGCGCCAGGGCGGTGGATTCCGCCGGCGCCCGCGACGCCACGGCGATGCTGCGCGGCGACCTCGTCGATACGGATTACCTGCGGGTGGGAGACGCCGCCGTCACCATCGACCCGCTGTCGGGCAACGGCGTGTTCGAAGCGCTGCGCGGCGCCTTCGCCGCCTCGGCGGCGATCGGCACGCTGCTGTCCGCGCCCGGCGACCTGCCCCTGGTGCGCCGCTTCGTCGAGGAGCGGGCGTCCGCGCTGTTCCACCACGCCGCCGGGATCGGCCGCGCCTTCTACCGCGGCGAGACGCGCTGGACCGACCGGCCGTTCTGGCGCGAACGCACCGGCTGGCCCGCCGACGGCGAACCGGCGGAGGAGAACGGGCACGGCGTCCGCGCGCAGGCCGTGGTCGTCGGCGAGCGGGTGGCCGAGCGCGACGTGCTGGTGACGCCGCAGCACCCGCGCGGCGTTCTCACCATCGCCGGCGTCGAACTGGCGCCGTTGCTCAAGCGCGCACTGGTCCTGGGCGAATCCGCCCTGGCCGGCGATGCGCCGACCCAGGCCGCGCTCGCGTGGCTGAAGGCCAACCGTTTCCTGGAAAGGAGCAGCCCGTCCAACGGTCCGTGAACTCCACGTCGGCCCCAATGAAAAACCCAAAAAATCCAAAGCGAAACCGCATCGAACGGAGAGATTTCATGAAGGGAACCAAACGGGCGATGCTCGGCGCCGCGATGCTGGCGCTGGCGGCGTCCGCCGCACCGGCTTCGGCGCAGGACGCCGAATCCATCGTCAAGGCGCGCTGCGCGTCGTGCCACGAACGCCTGCCCGACGGCTCGATCAACCGCATCAGCCATCAGCGTAAGACGCCCGAAGGCTGGGCGATGACCATCTTCCGCATGACGCAGATCCACGGCGTGCAGGTCACGCCCGAGGAGACGCAGACGCTGGTGCGCTGGCTGGCCGACAACCAGGGCCTGGCGCCGGAGGAATCCGCCCCCTACCGCTATGTGCTGGAGCGTCAGCCGGCGGCGGTGGAGACGCCGGTGACCGAAGGCGACCTGCAGACCATGTGCGCGCGCTGCCACAGCTTCGCCCGCATCGGCCTGCAGCACCGCGACGCGCCGGAATGGCGCAAGCTCGCGCACTTCCACCTGGGCCAGTGGCCGACCCTCGAATACCAGGCGCTGGGCCGTGACCGCAAATGGTGGGAGATCGCCTCGACCGAGGTTCCCGAACACCTTGGCAAGATGCTGCCGCTGAAGACGAAGGAATGGGACGCCTGGAAGGGTGCCGCCAAGCCCGACCTGTCCGGCACCTGGGCGGTGTCCGGCCACCGGCCCGGCAAGGGCGCCTATGGCGGCACCGTCACCGTCACCAGGAAAGGCGACGGCTATTCGGCCACCTACGACTTCACCGACGCGGCCGGGCATGCGTTCAAGGGCACCGGCACGTCGGTGGTCTACACCGGCTATGAGTGGCGCGGCACCGCCACCCTCGGCAACGAGACGTGGCAGGAGGTCCTGGCCGCCTCCAAGGATGGCACGCGCATCAGCGGCCGGTCGTTCCTGGCGGGGCACGACGAGACCGGCGCCGTGGTCGAGGGGGTTAAGACGAAGCCGGGCACGGCGGTCATCTCCGGTGTCAGCCGCACCCACCTGAAGGCGGGCGAGACGGCACGGATCACCGTGTGGGGCGCCGGACTGTCCGGCAACGTCGGCTTCGGCCCCGGTATCGCCGCCAAGGTCGTGTCGCAGAGCCCCACCGCCATCGTGGTGGACGCCACCGCCGAGGCGGGCGCCAGCGTCGGTGCGCGCACCGTCACCGTCGGCACCGCCACGGCCGCCGGGCCGGTGGTCTACACGGCGGTGGACAGCGTGAAGGTGGAACCGGATTACGCCATCGCCCGCGTCGGTGGCAACGGTGGCCCGGTCGCCCCGGTGGTCGCGCAGTTCGAGGCCGTGGGCTACCTGAACGGCCCCGACGGCCAGCCGGGCACGGCGGACGACGTGCGCCTGGGTGCCCTGCCGGCCGACTGGTCGCTGGAACCCTTCAACGAGGCCGCCCAGCAGATGGACGACCTGAAGTTCGCCGGCGCCATCGACAAGAACGGCCTGTTCACCCCGGCCGCCGCCGGCCCGAACCCCGCGCGCGTCTTCGGCACCAACAACGTCGGCGACCTGAAGGTGGTGGCGGCGGTGAAGGACGGCAGCCGCGCCGTGAAGGGCGAGGGGCACCTGATCGCCACCGTGCAGCGGTGGAACGATCCGCCGATCCGCTAAAGGGGGACCGCATGACCACGCTTCACCTGGCGCACGACGACGTGCGCGACCTGCGCGTCGGCGACCGCCGCATCCTGTTCCATGTGCCCACCAGCGGCCTGTTCGAGATGGACGACCTCAGCGGCGAGCTGCTGGACCTGTTCGCCGAACTGGGCGGTGTCGGCGAGGAGGACGTCCGCAAGCGCTTCGAGGGCCGCGTCGACCCGGCCCGCGTGGCCGAGACGCTGCGCGAGCTGATGACGCTGCGCATCATCGACGAGGGGCTGCCGAAACCGGGCCGCAAGCCCATCGAGATCGAGCAGTTCCCGCTCAGCACCGTGGTGCTGAACGTCAACACCGGCTGCAACCTGTCCTGCACCTACTGCTACAAGGAGGACCTGACCACCCCCGCCAAGGGCGAGCGGATGGAGTTCGACACCGCCGCCCGCAGCGTCGACCTGCTGTTTCAGGAGGCGGCGTCGCGGGAGTCGGTCAACGTCGTCTTCTTCGGCGGCGAGCCGCTGACCAACCTGCCGCTCATCCGCGACGTGGTGGCCTACGCCGAGGAGAAGGGAAAGCAGGCCGGCAAGCGGGTGGACTTCTCGCTGACCACCAACGCCGTCCTGCTGACCGAAGAGATCGTCGACTGGCTGGACGAGCACCGCTTCGGCATCACCGTCAGCATGGACGGGCCGAAGCCGCTGCACGACCGCAACCGCAAGACGGTCGGTGGCAAGGGCAGCTACGACGTGGTGGCGGCGAAGGCGCGCATGCTGCTGGCCCGCTACCGCTCGCGGCCGGTGGGGGCGCGCGTCACGCTGACGGCCGGCGTCACCGACGTGACGGGCATCCATGACCACCTGAAGGACGAGGTGGGCTTCTTCGAGGTCGGGTTCTCCCCCGTCACCTCGGGTGCCGTCAGCCTCTTCAACCTGTCGGGCGACGAACTGGCGGAGGTGTTCGAGGGCATGAAGGCTCTCGGGCGGCGCTATGTCGACGCCGCCAAGCGCGGCGAGAACATCGGCTTCGCCAACATGCACCAGCTCATGACCGACCTGACCGAGGGCACGAGCAAGGCGCTGCCCTGCGGGGCGGGCCTGGGCATGCTGGCGGTGGACAAGGAGGGCGACCTGCACCTCTGCCACCGCTTCGCGGGTTCCCAGCAGCCGACCTACGGCAACGTCGGCACGGGCATCGAGAAGGAAAGCCTGGGGGCGTTCCTGGAGGGAATGGCGAACCGCACCGGCACGGCGTGCGAGACCTGCTGGATCCGCAAGCTGTGCGCGGGCGGCTGCTATCACGAATCCTACGCGCGCTACGCCGACCCGGCGCACCCGACCTATCACTACTGCAACCTGATGCGGGACTGGATCGACTTCGGCATCGGCGCCTACGCCGAGATCATGGTCGCCAACCCCGACTTCTTCGAACGGCACGTCGCACCGCGGAGGGCGAAGTCATGAAGCACCTGAAGCCCATCAACA
>DASPIO010000036.1:0-3746 GCA_035629155.1 Azospirillum sp.
GCGCTCTTACCGCACCCTTTCACCCTTACCAGCGCCGAAACGCTGGCGGTTTGCTTTCTGTGGCACTTTCCCTGGGGTCGCCCCCGCCGGCCGTTAACCGGCACCGTGTTTCCGTGGAGCCCGGACTTTCCTCCCCCGGCAAAAGCCGAAGGCAGCCATCCGGCCGTCTGGCAGGCGACTATTTAGAGGTTCGGGAGCGCGGACGCAATGCCAGAAGGGGCGTCGGGGCCGCCGGTGGGGGATGATCCCAAATCGCCACCGGATTCCTTAGCCACGGATGCGCACGGACGGACACCGATGAAGGTCCGTCGTTCGCCCACCCGCAGCACCGACATCGCTGGCCGCTCAGCGGCGTCTCGGGGTGGGCGATCACGACGCCTGGGGCAGGGCGCCGACGTCGGCGATGGTCAAGAGCGCGCGGGGCGGGGCGTCACCGGGCGTGGCTTCGGTGAGCAACGGGCGGTCCTCGGCCGGCGGTTCGTAGACGGCGGGCAGCATCAGCGCGATGCGCGTGCCGTTGCCCGGCTCGCTTGTCACCTCGATGTCGCCGCCGAGCATGGCGACGTAGTGGCCGACCAGCGTCAGGCCCAGCCCGGCCCCGGGCGTCTTGCCCTTCCTGGAGCCGTCGGCCCCCTGCACGAAGGGACGGAACAGGCGGCCGACCTGGCCCGTGGGGAAGCCGGGGCCGGTGTCCGCCACGACGAAGCGGAACCAGGCCGCGCCGTCGCGGTCCTGCCGCTCGGCGGTCAGGATGACGTCGCCGCCGGTGGTGAACTTGCAGGCGTTGTCGAGCAGGTTGAGCAGCACCTGCCGCACCTTCACGAAGTCGGAGTGCATGCCGCCCAGGTTCGGCGCACCGGTGACCGTCAACGCGTTGCCGTTCAGGTCGGCGGCGGGATACGTGCGCTCGCGCACCTCCGCGATCAGGCGGGCGACGTCGAAGTCCTGCAGGCAGACGTCCATGCCGCCGGCCTCGATCTTGGCGTAGTCGAGGATGGCGTCGACGAGGCCGACGAGTTGCTCGCCCGACCATTGGATGCGCTCGGCCTCGGTGGACAGGTCGCCGGCGCCCATGCGGTGCAGCTCGCCCATCAGGGACTGGCTGGCGTGCACGATGGCGTTCAGCGGGCCGTGCAACTCGTGCCCCATGTTGACCAGAAAGTCGGACTTGGCCTGGTTCTCCGCCTCGGCGCGGGCCTTTTCCTTGCGCAGGCGGTCTTCCGCGTCGGCGGCCTCGCGCTTCAGGCGGGTGATCTCGTCGGCGTTGGCGCGCAATGTCTCGACGGCGCGGGCCATGCGGGCGATCTCGTCGTCGCCGGTGACGGCGGGCAGGGTCACGCGCTCGCTGCGGCCCTCGGCCAGGGCCGACACGGCGTCGGTCACGGCACCCATCGGCCGGGCGACGCTGCGCGCCACCATCCAGGTGGTCAGCCCACCCAGCGCCAGGACCAGCCCACCCACCCAGAAGGCGAGCTTCACCCAGAAGGCGGTGCGATCGGCCAATTGGCGGCGCAGCGTCTCGGCGGCGGCGTCGTTGCGCTGGCGGATCTCGCCGGTGCGCAGCGCGACGGCGGCAGCGTTCGGCTCCAGCGCCTCGGCGCGCATGCGGTCCTCGTCGCCGGCCACCTCCTCGATGCGGTCGAGCACGCCGGCAAGGCTGCCCAGCAGGCTGTCCAGCTCGTTGATGACCTGCCGCGTGCCCTGCACCCACAAATAGCGGGTCAGATCCGACAGGCGGTTGCGCGCGGCTTCCAGCTCGGCGCGCATGCGCTCGGCGTCCTTGGGGTCGCGGCGCTCGACGTAGCGGGCGACGTGGTCGCGCATCATCATCACGCTGATGGCCGCGTCGGCGGCCAGCGAGGCGGAGTCGACGCCGCCGCTGTCCTTCAGCTTGGCGAAGCGGGCGCGCACCTGCTCGATCATCGGGTCAAGCACGGAGCCGATCAGCTTGGCCCGGTCGTTGCGCAGCGCCACGATGTCGCGGAAGCCGACCCAGAAGCTGTCGAGCGCCAGCCTGGCCTCCTCCGCCGCCGCGCGGTCGGCGTCGCCGGCGGCCACCTTGGCCAGCGCCTCCAGCCGCTCGGCCACGGCGGCGTGCCGCCGCTCGGCCTCGGCGAGGCTGTCGGCGTCACCGTAGACGAGGACGTCGCGCACCGAGGCTTCCAGGTCGCGCAGGATGATGTCGGCGTCGGCCGCCGTCTGCGACACGTCGGCGGTTGCGGAGAAGCTGCCGACGTTGCGGCTGACACCGGACAGCGCGGCGAGCCCGGCCATCGCCAGCACGAGGACGAGGGCGAGCGCGATTCCGAAGCCGACGGAAATCCGAGTCGCGACCTTCAGCTCGCCGAGCCGGGCCAGGGGACCGTACCGCTTCACGCCAACTCCCGTACGCGCGTCGTTCCAGCCGTCAAGGTTTCCAGGCTTTGTGCTGCCAAGCCGTTAAGGGCCCCGCAATTGTCACAAGCTCCGGTGGCGGCGGCGCGGATTGTACAGTGCGGAACACCCCGCGCAAACAGGCAAGTCGCGCGTCACACGCTCGCCTGGGGATGAAAGGCGTAGGCGTGCATGCCGATGCTGCCATGCTCGAAGCCGGCGTGCAGCCGTTCGGTGCGGAAACCCTCGCCGGCCGCACCGAGCGCCACGGGCAGCGGCAGGAAGTGCTCGTCCGTCGGGTGGGCGAGGCGCGCCTCGGCGGTTGCGGTCTTCCATCCGGCGATGGCGTCCGTATCGCCGGCATCCAGCGCCGCGTCGAGCCAGCCGGCGAAGCCGTGCGCCCAGGGCGCGGCGGTGTCGGACCCCATGCGGAAGTCGCGCAGGTTGTGAACGGCGCCGCCGCTGGCCAGCACCAGCACGCCCTCATGCGCCAGCGGCGCCAGCGCGCGGCCCAACGCCAGATGGTCGCCGGCGCTGTGCCGCGGCTGCACCGAGACCTGGGCGACGGGGATGTTCGCCTCGGGATACATCAGCATCAGCGGCACCCAGGCGCCGTGGTCGAGGCCCTGGCCGGGATCGACGGCGCAGCCCGGCACCAACCCGGCGACGCGGGCCGCGAGATCCGGCGCGCCGGGGGCGGGGTAGCGCAGGCGGTAGAGGTCGTCGGGGAAACCGTAGAAGTCGTGCACCGTCTCCGGCCGTTCGGCGCCGCTCACCGCCGGGCCGCTGGTCATCCAGTGCGCGGAGACCGCCAGCACGGCGCGCGGCCGGCCGATCCGCCGGCCCAGCCCGGCGAGGAAGTCGCGCCCGGCCGACTGCTCCAGGATCAGCGTCGGCGCGCCGTGCGACACGAAGAGGGTGGGGAAGGGCGTGGACATGGGATGTGTCTCCGGACAGGTACCCCATGTATGTCGCAAAGAAAAACCCCGGCGCCAAGGCCGGGGTTTCTCACGAGACTGTTGCCGATCGGGGAACGATCAAGGCATCCGCAGCTCAGTGCAGGTGCTTGGGCAGTTCCTGGATCGCCTGATCGATCAGCTTGTCGGCCTGGGCCGGCTGGATCCCCGTGGCGAGGATGCGGCGGCTGGCGGCGATGGCGATGTCGACCGTCAGGTTGCGGACCTCCGCCAGGGCGGCGGCCTCGGCCTGGGCGATGCGGTCCACGGCCTGGTTCTCGCGGCGCTTGACGGCGGCCTCGAGATCGCGGGTCGACTGGGCGCGGATGCGCTCGGCCTCCTCGCGGGCGTGGGCGACGATGGACTCGGCTTCCTTCAGGGCGTCGCCCTGGCGGCGCTTGTAGGCTTCGAGCGTCG
>DASPIO010000037.1:0-21385 GCA_035629155.1 Azospirillum sp.
GCCGGCCCCACCCAGAACCGGCAGGGCGTCAGACCCCAAGGACCCGACCCCATGGCCGAGAACGACACCAACAAGCGCGTCACCGACGAAGAAGCCCTCCTGCTGCATTCCAGCGGCCGCCCCGGCAAGCTGGAGATCACGGCGACCAAGCCCCTGACGACCCAGCGCGACCTGGCGCTGGCCTATTCGCCGGGCGTGGCGGCGCCGTGCCTGCGCATCGCCGAGGACCCGTCGCTGGCCTACGACTACACGGCCAAGGGCAACATCGTCGCCATCATCTCCAACGGCACGGCGGTGCTGGGCCTGGGCGACCTGGGTGCCCTGGCCGGCAAGCCGGTGATGGAGGGCAAGGCGGTCCTCTTCAAGCGCTTCGCCGACGTCGACGGCATCGACCTGGAGGTCGATACGAAGAACGTGGACGAGTTCGTCAACTGCGTGCGCTTCCTCGGCCCCTCCTTCGGCGGCATCAACCTGGAAGACATCAAGGCGCCGGACTGCTTCATCATCGAGGAGCGGCTGCGCGAGCTGCTGGACATCCCCGTCTTCCACGACGACCAGCACGGCACCGCCATCATCGCCGCCGCCGGCCTGATCAACGCCTGTGACATCACCGGACGCAACATCAGGGACGTGAAGATGGTGGTGAACGGCGCCGGCGCCGCGGGCATCGCCTGCGCCGAGCTGTTCACCGTGATGGGCGTGCCGCGCGAGAACATCACGCTGTGCGACACCAAGGGCGTGGTCTACCGCGGCCGGACCGAGGGCATGAACCAGTGGAAGTCGGCCTTCGCGGTGGAGACCGACAACCCGTCCCTGGCCGACGCCGTGAACGGCGCCGACGTGTTCGTCGGCCTGTCGGCCAAGGGCGCCATGACGCCGGAGATGGTGAAGTCGATGGCGCCCAAGCCCATCATCTTCGCGCTCGCCAACCCCGATCCGGAGATCACGCCGGAGGAGGCCAAGGCGGTGCGCCCCGACGCCATCGTCGCCACCGGGCGGTCGGACTACCCGAACCAGGTCAACAACGTCCTGGGCTTCCCCTACCTGTTCCGTGGCGCCCTGGACGTGCGCGCCACCACCATCAACGAGGCGATGAAGGTCGCCGCCGCCAAGGCGCTGGCCGCGCTGGCGCGCGAGGACGTGCCGGACGAGGTGGACGCCGCCTATTCCGGCCGCCGCCTGCGCTATGGCCCCGACTACATCATCCCGGTGCCGTTCGACCCGCGCCTGATCGTCACCGTGCCGGCCGCCGTCGCCCAGGCCGCCATGGAGAGCGGTGTCGCGCGCAAGCCGATCGTCGACATGACCGGCTACCGCAACCACCTGCGCACCCGCCTGGACCCGACGGCCGATTCGCTGGAGCTGATCCTCGACAAGGTGCGTTCCAACCCGAGGCGCGTCGTCTTCGCCGAGGGCGAGGAGGAGCGCACGATCCGTGCCGCCCTGGCCTTCCGCGCCGCCGGCTACGGCATCCCCGTGCTGATCGGCCGCGAGGAGGTGATCAAGGAGCGCATCGCCGCCATGGGCCAGCACGCCGTCACCGACCTGGAGGTCCACAACGCGCGGCTCTCCGACGCCAACCGGCGCTACACGGACTTCCTGTACCGCCGCCTGCAGCGCAAGGGCGTGCTGCGCCGTGACTGCGAGCGCATGGTCAACCAGGACCGCAACGTCTTCGCCGCGCTCATGGTGGCGCAGGGCGACGCGCACGCCATGGTGACCGGCCTGACCCGGACGTTCCCCGTCTGCTTCGAGGAGGTCACCCGCGTGTTCGACCCGAAGCCGGGCGAGCGGGTGTTCGGCCTGACCGTGCTGGTCAACCGGGCGCGCACGGTGTTCATCGCCGACACCACGGTGAACGAGGTGCCGGACAGCGAGATGCTGGCCGACATCGCCATCCAGGCCGCCGCCAAGGCGCGCCAGATGGGACACGAGCCGCGCGTGGCGCTGCTGTCCTATTCCAACTTCGGCCAGAACCGGCACGGCGAGAACGTCGCCCGCGTGCGCGACGCGGTGTCGATCCTCGACTCGCGCCGGGTCGACTTCGAGTACGACGGCGAGATGTCGGCCGACGTGGCGCTGGATCACGAGCTGATGCGCCGCGTCTACCCGTTCTGCCGCCTGTCGGGGCCGGCCAACGTGCTGGTGATGCCGGCGCTGCACGCCGCCAACATCTCCGCCAAGCTGCTGCAGAAGATGACGCGCGGCACGGTCTTCGGCCCGCTGCTGATCGGCCTGGACCAGCCGGCGCAGATCGTCACCATGGGCGCCACGGTCAGCGACGTCGTCACCATGGCCGCCCTGGCGGCGCACGACTCGCTGCCCTGGTAAGCGATGAACAAGCCCCTCTCCCGCAAGGGGAGAGGGGCTCTGTCGTGCATGAATCTTTTGTGAAGGCCGTCACGGCGGGTTTGCGATGGTGTAAAACCTGTACGCATGAAGCCCGCCGTGCCGCCACCGCTGCAACTTTCCGTCGCCTTCGCGCTGGTCGCCGCCGCCGCCGCCGTGGCGCTGGCCTTGCTGCTCCTGCACATCGCGGTGCCGCCGGTGCTGCTGGCGCTGCTGGCCGTCGTCACGCTCGCCGGCTTCGTGCTGGTCGAGCGGTTGTTCCTGCGCGACATCGCCGCCGTCGCCGACTACGCCCACCGCCTGGACGAGGGGGAGGAGGCGGCCCCCCCCGCCGTCTGCGCCCCGCTGCGCCCGGTGGTCAGCGCCGTCACGCGCCTGCGCCGCAGCACCCAGTTGCAATGCGACCAGACCCGCGCCGAACTGGACGCCAACGAGGCGATCCTGGAGGCGCTGCACGACCCCTTCCTGCTGGTCGATTCGCACCGGCAGGTGGAGCACGCCAACGCCGCCGCCCGCACCCTGTTCGGCGAGCGCATGGTCACCCGCGACCTCGCCACCTCGCTGCGCAACCCCAACGTCCTGGAGGCGGTGGACGCCGTGCTGGGCGGTGCCGCGTCGCGCAGCGTGGAGTTCAGCCTGCCGGTCCCGGTCGAGCGCATGTTCGAGGTGCGCGTGAAGCCCTTCCGCCGCCGCCGGCCGGTCGCGACCGACGGGGCCACCGACGCCCAGGCGGAGGAGCGCACCGCCATCCTGACGCTGCACGACATCACCGCCATCAAGCGGTCCGATCAGATGCGCGCCGACTTCATCGCCAACGCCAGCCACGAGTTGCGCACGCCCTTGTCCACATTGCTGGGCTTCATCGAGACGCTGCGCGGGCCGGCGCGCGACGACGACGACGCCCGCGACCGCTTCCTCGGCATCATGCACGACCAGGCCAGCCGCATGACCCGGCTGGTCAGCGACCTGCTGTCGCTGTCGCGCATCGAACTGGACGAACACATGCCGCCCGGCGGCGCCGTGGACGTGGTGGCGCGCCTGGAAAGCGTGCTGGCCGCCTTCGAGCTGAAAGCGCGCGAGCGGCGCATCCGCCTGCGCCTCGTGGCGCCGGACGATGCGCCAGCGGTGGTCGGCGACGACGACCAGTTGACCCAGGTGTTCCAGAACCTGATCAGCAACGCCATCAAGTACACCCGCGAGCAGAGCGAGGTGACGGTGACCGTGTCGGTCAGCGACGGCAGCGCCGTGGGTGCGCCGGTCGGCGGCGTGCGCGTGCCGCGCGTCGGCGGCGGGCCGATGGTGGCGGTCGCCGTGGCCGACCAGGGCGAGGGCATTGCCCGCACCCACCTGCCCCGCCTGACCGAACGGTTCTACCGCGTGGACGCCGCCCGCTCCCGCGCGCTGGGCGGCACCGGGCTCGGGCTGGCGATCGTCAAGCACATCATGAACCGCCACCGCGGCCGCATGACCATTGAAAGCGAGGTCGGCGTCGGCAGCACCTTCACCGTCTACCTGCCGGCCGAGGCCAAGGCGCAGGCGGAAGCGGCGGAACGGCGCGGGGCGGCATAGCTTCCTTGCTCTCCCCGACCTCCGGCGGGGGAGGGAGCGAATGCGGCTGTCATAAAACCGTCATGAAACTGTAATCTATCCGTCTCATACCGGGGCTAGGGTCCGGCGCACCGACCGGAGAGCGGGAGAGACCGTCCGTGAACACCTGGAAGCTGGCCCTCGCCGCACTCGCGGCCGTTGCCGCCTGCGCCGTGCCGGGCTCCGGCGCGCAGGCGCAGTCGCGCAGCCAGATCCGCGCCGTCGGCTCCTCCACCGTGTTCCCGTTCACGACCGCCGCCGCCGAGGCGTTCGGCAAGACCAGCACGTTCAAGACGCCGGTCATCGAATCCACCGGCACCGGCGGCGGGTTGAAGCTGTTCTGCGCCGGCGTCGGCCCGGCCCATCCGGACATCGCCAACGCCTCGCGCCGCATCAAGAAGTCCGAGGTCGCGCAGTGCGCCGCCAACGGCGTCACCGAGATCACCGAGGTGACGATCGGCTTCGACGGCATCGTGCTCGCCTCCACCCGCGGCGCGGCGCCCGTGAACTTCTCCCGCGCCGTGCTGTGGAAGGCGCTGGCGAAGGAGGTGCCGGTGAACGGCAAGCTGGTCCCCAACCCCTACCGCACGTGGGCGGAGCTGGACCCGGCACTGCCCAACACGCCGATCGAGGTGCTGGGCCCGCCGCCCACCTCGGGCACGCGCGACGCCTTCGTCGAGCTGGTCATGGAGGCCGGCTGCCACGCGGTGCCGGAGGTGAAGCAGGTCGTGCCCGACGACAAGGCCCGCGTGCGCGTCTGCGCCTCGGTGCGCGAGGACGGCGCCTATGTGGACGCCGGGGAGAACGACAACCTGATCATCCAGAAGCTGGGCGCCAACCCCGGCGCCTTCGGCGTCTTCGGCTACAGCTACCTGGACCAGAACCGCGACAAGCTGCAGGCCGCCGAGGTGGACGGCGTGACGCCCACCTACGAGGCGGTGGCGTCCGGCAAGTACCCGGTGGCGCGCTCGCTGTTCGTCTACGTCAAGAGCGCGCACGCCGCCGTCATCCCCGGCATGCGCGAGTTCATCGCCGAATACACCTCCGAGCGCGCCATGGGCGAGGAAGGCTATCTGGCCGACAAGGGCCTGATCTCCCTGCCCAAGGCCGACCGCGAGGCGGTCCGCGCCGCCGCCGTGGCGCTGACGCCGCTCAAGCTCTGATCACCGGACACGCACGCATGCAGCTCACCGTCCTTCTCCTGGTGCTGGCCGCGCTGACGGCGGCGGGGTACCTGCTCGGGCGCTCCACCGCCGTCTGCCGCGCCAGGGGGCGGCTCGCCGCGCTGCACTCGGTGCCGGCCTACCACGGGCTCTATGTGGCGCTGTGGGCCGGGCTGCCGGCCTTCCTGCTGTTCCTGGTGTGGATGGCGGCGCAGGGCTGGATCGTCATGCAGCTCACCCTGGCCGCCCTGCCCGACCGGCTGACCGGCGTCGACGCCCAGGCGCTGAGCCTGCTGAAGGCCGACATCCTGAACCTCGCCGCCGGCATCAACACCGGCCGCCGGCCCGACCCGGCGCTGCTGGAGGCGGCGGCGCGCCACAACCGGCTGATGGACCTGGGGCAGTGGATGCTGCTGGCGCTGGGCGCCGCCACCGCCACCGCCGGCCTGCTGGCCGCGCGCAGCCGCATCACCACGGCGCTGCGCGCCCGCAACAAGGTGGAGCGGGTGGCCAACGTCTTCCTGGTCGTCTGCTCGCTGGTCGCCATCCTGACCACGGTCGGGATCGTGCTGTCGCTGCTGTTCGAGGCGATGCGCTTCTTCGCCGCCTACCCGCCGCTGGACTTCCTGTTCGGCCTGCACTGGAGCCCGCAGACGGCCATCCGCGCCGACCAGGTGGGCTCGTCCGGGTCGTTCGGCGCCATCCCGCTGTTCGCCGGCACGCTGCTGATCACCGCCATCGCCATGCTGGTGGCGGCCCCCATCGGCCTCTTGTCCGCCATCTACCTGTCGGAATACGCCAGCCGCCGCGTGCGCGCGACGCTGAAGCCGGTGCTGGAGATCCTGGCCGGCATCCCGACGGTGGTCTACGGCTTCTTCGCGGCGCTCACCATGGCGCCCTTCGTGCGCGAGGTGGGGACGGCGCTGGGCCTGTCGGTGTCGTCGGAGTCGGCGCTGGCGGCGGGCGTCGTCATGGGGGTGATGATCATCCCCTTCGTCAGCTCGCTGTCCGACGACGTGATCAACGCCGTGCCGCAGTCGCTGCGCGACGGCTCCTACGGCCTGGGTGCGACGAAGTCGGAGACGATCAAACAGGTCGTGATCCCCGCCGCGCTGCCGGGCGTCGTCGCCGCCGTCATGCTGGCGGTCAGCCGCGCCATCGGCGAGACGATGATCGTCACCATGGCCGCCGGCCTGTCCGCCAACCTCACCGCCAACCCGCTCCAGTCCGTCACCACGGTGACCACGCAGATCGCCACGCTGCTGGTCGGCGACCAGGAGTTCGACAGCCCGAAGACGCTGTCGGCCTTCGGCCTCGGCCTCGTGCTGTTCATCGTCACGCTGGCGCTCAACGTGGCGGCGCTGCGCGTCGTCCAGAAGTACCGGGAAAAGTATGACTGACATCGCCGAGCGCCACGCCGCGATCACCACCACCGCACCGAACGCGCGCTGGCACGGCGCCGCCTTCGAGGCGCGCCTGCGCCGCCGCTACGCCGCCGAACGCCGCTTCCGGCTGGCCGGGCTGGCCGCCGTCGCCCTTGCCGCGCTGGTGCTGGTCCTGCTGCTGGGCTCCATCGCCGGCAAGGGCTGGACCGCCTTCCAGCAGACGCAGATCCTGCTGGAGATCGACTTCGACGCGGCCGAGATCGACCCGCAGGGCACGCGCGACCCGGCGGTGCTGGCGAAGGCCAACACCATGAAGCTGATCCGCGACACCCTGGCCGCCCAGTTCCCGGAGGCGACGACCCGCGCCGAGCGCCGCCAGCTCTCCGACCTCCTGTCCTCCGGCGCGCCGTTCGAGCTGAACCGCATGCTGGTCGCCGACCCGTCGCTGGTGGGCAGCAAACAGGCGGTGTGGCTGACCGCCTCGGCCAACGTGGACCAGTTCATCAAGGGCCACATCCCGCGCGACGTGCCGGCGGCCGAGCGCAAGGTGAACGACCTGCAGATCCGCGCCATCGACGCGCTGACCGCCAAGGGCGCGCTGACCAAGGCGTTCAACACCACGCTGTTCACCGCCGGCGACTCCCGCTATCCGGAGCAGGCGGGCATCGGCGGCGCCATCGTCGGCTCGCTGCTGACGCTGGTGGTGTGCCTGGGCCTGTCGGTTCCCATCGGCGTGGCGGCGGCGGTGTATCTGGAGGAGTTCGCGCCCAAGAACCGCTGGACCGACGTGATCGAGGTGAACATCAACAACCTCGCCGCCGTGCCGTCGATCATCTTCGGCCTGCTGGGCCTGGCGGTGTTCCTCAACGTCTTCGGCATGCCGCGCTCGGCCCCGCTGGTCGGCGGCTTCGTGCTGGCGCTGATGACGCTGCCGGTCATCATCATCGCGTCCCGCGTCGCCATGAAAGCGGTGCCGCCCTCCATCCGCGAGGCGGCGCTGGGCATCGGCGCGTCGCGCCTGCAGGTCGTGCTGCATCACGTGCTGCCGCTGGCGATGCCGGGCATCCTGACGGGCATCATCATCGGCACGGCCCGCGCGCTGGGCGAGACGGCGCCGTTGCTGATGATCGGCATGATCGCCTTCATCGTCGACATCCCGCAGGGCTTCACCGACTCGGCCACGGTGCTGCCGGTGCAGATCTTCATGTGGGCCGACAGCCCCGAGCGCGCGTTCGTCGAGCGCACCTCGGCGGCGATCCTGGTGCTGCTGGGCTTTTTGATCCTGATGAACGGCCTGGCCGTGTTCCTGCGCAAGAAATTCGAGAGGCGGTGGTAAGCCATGCGCGTGCAGACCGAAACCCGGAGCGCCCCGGCGGCGCCCGCTCCCAACGCGAAGATGGTGGCGCGCGGTGTCAAGGTGTTCTACGGCGCCAAGCAGGCGCTGAAGGGCATCGACCTGGACATCATGGCCAACGAGGTGCTGGCCCTGATCGGCCCGTCCGGCTGCGGCAAGTCGACGTTCCTGCGCTGCCTGAACCGCATGAACGACACCATCGACAACGCCCGGATCGAGGGGACGATCACCCTGGAGGGAGAGGACATCTACGGCCGCCACGTCGACCCGGTGCAGTTGCGCGCCCGCGTCGGCATGGTGTTCCAGAAGCCGAACCCGTTCCCCAAGTCGATCTACGACAACATCGCCTATGGACCGCGCATCCACGGCCTCGCCGCCGGCCGCGACGAGATGGACGCCATCGTCGAGACGTCGCTGCAGCGCGCCGGCCTGTGGAACGAGGTGAAGGACCGCCTGCGCGAACCCGGCACCGGCCTGTCCGGCGGCCAGCAGCAGCGCCTGTGCATCGCCCGCGCCATCGCCGTGAGCCCGGAGGTGATCCTGATGGACGAGCCGTGCTCGGCGCTCGACCCCATCGCCACCGCGCACATCGAGGAACTGATCGATGAGCTGCGCGGCGCCTACACCATCGTCATCGTCACCCACAACATGCAGCAGGCCGCCCGCGTGTCGCAGCGCACCGCCTTCTTCCACCTGGGCGAGATGGTGGAGTGCGACGACACCGAGGAGATCTTCACCAATCCCCGCGACGAGCGCACCCAGGGCTACATCACCGGGCGCTACGGTTGAGACCAAATCCCAAATGACCACCGGAAAACCGCTGATCCTGATCGTCGAGGACGAGGCCGACCTCGTCACGCTGCTGCGCTACAACCTGGAGAAGGACGGCTACCGCACCGCCGTCGCCGGCGATGGCGAGGAGGCGCTGATGCTGGCCGGCGAGCAGACGCCGAACCTCGTCCTGCTCGACTGGATGCTGCCGCTGATGTCCGGCATCGAAGTGTGCCGGCAGTTGCGCCGCAACGCCAGGACGCGCGACATCCCCATCATCATGGTCACCGCGCGGGGCGAGGAGAGCGACCGGGTGCGCGGCCTCAACTCCGGTGCCGACGACTACATCACCAAGCCCTTCTCGCCGACCGAGCTGTCGGCGCGCGTGCGCGCCGTGCTGCGCCGCGCCCAGCCGGCGTTGAGCGAGGAGACGCTGCGCTTCGCCGACGTCGAACTCGACCTCGCCGGCCACCGCGTGCGCCGCCAGGGCCGCGACGTGCACCTGGGCCCGACCGAGTTCCGCCTGCTGCGCCACTTCATGCAGCACCCCGGCCGCGTCTTCTCGCGCGAGCAGCTTCTCGATCAGGTGTGGGGGCATGACGTCTACGTGGAGCCGCGCACCGTGGACGTGCACATCCGCCGCCTGCGCAAGGCGCTGAACGGCGACGACGGCCTGGACATCATCCGCACCGTCCGCTCCGCCGGCTATTCCCTGGACGACAAGGTGGTGTGAGGGATCGCCGCTCACCGGCCGTTTACCCTTCTTCGCTATGCTGCGCGCATCGGATGACCGGAAATGGCGCGAAGGATGCCGGAGATGACCAAGGGTTGCTGGCGCGGCCTGATCGCGGGCCTTGCGCTGTGGGTGTCGGCGGTGGCGCCGGCCTCCGCCGGCGATCACGTGGCGAAGACGCTCTACCTCAACACCGGCGTCGGCGCGCCCTACACCACGCCCGACCGCAAGGGCTTCCTCGACCAGCTCGTCGCCGAGCTGTTCGCCCGGCTGGGCCTGGAGGCGCAGGTCATGGTGTACGAGGCGACCGAGCGCGGCATCATCAACGCCAACAAGGGCATCGAGGACGGGCTGGTGCTGCGCGTCCGCGGCCTGGAGAAGGCCTACCCGAACCTCGTCATGGTTCCGGAAAAACTCATCGACAACGATTTCGTGGCGATCTCCGTCAACCACGACTTCACCACAGACAGTTGGGCGTCGCTGGCCCCGTACGAGGTCGCCTACATCATCGGCTGGAAGATCTTCGAGAGCAACCTGCCGCCGGTCCGGCAGATCGTCACCGTCGCCGATGCCAACCAGCTCTTCACCGTGCTGGAGAAGGACCGCACCCAGGTGGCGCTGTACGAGCGCTGGCAGGGGCTGTGGCGGCTGCGCAACCTGGGCGCCCGCGGCCGCATCCTGGAGCCGCCGCTGGCGCGCACGGAGATGTTCATCTACCTGCACAAGGACCGCCAGGGACTGGTCGGGCGCGTGTCGGCGGAACTGGCGATGATGAAGGCGGACGGCAGCTACCGCGCCATCTTCGAACGCACGCTGGGGCCGTACCCGCAGTAGAACGTCCCTAAACGCCCTTCAACGCAGTCACCGCCTCGCGCAGCACCTCCAGCTTGCGTTTGAAGCGGCCGGTGTCGTCGCTTTCCTCGATCCAGCCGATCATGAGGGTCAGCGCCTCGGCCACCCTGGCCGGCAGGGCGGGGTCGCGGCCGCGGATCACGGCGGCGAGGCGGCCGATCTCGGCCTCGTGCGGCAGGCCGTCCATGGCGTCGGCGGCGATCGCCTCGAAGGCGTTGGCGTACTTGAGGGCTTCGGACATCATCAGATGAACAGCATGGCGCCGCCGGGGGTCACGGCGTTGAGGAAGCTGACGACGCCGCCCGTCTGCACCGGCACGTCCGGGCGCAGTTCCACGCCGGCCGGCAGGCCCAGCGCGCGCAGGCCCATCTCGCACGCCATGATGGTGACGCCCAGCGCCACGCAAGCCGCCAGCAGTTCCTCGAAGGTGGCAAGGCCCTGCTTGGCGAAGCTGCGGTCGCGCTCGTCCGGGCCGCTGCCGTTGTCGGCGGCGTCCAGCTCGTACCAGCCCGGCACGCCCGGCTGGCGCTCGCCCACCAGGGCCAGCAGCGCGCGGCCGGTGAAGAACAGCGTCACGCGCCGATTCGTGGCCGCCGCGGCGCTGGCCATGACCAGCGCGTAGTGCACCCGGTCGTAACCGCCGGCGAACACCACGATGGACAGGCTGTCCGGCCCCTGCATGGCGCGTCCCTCGCTATCGGAAAATCAATGGATCGAGAGGTCGGTGATCGTCGGGTGTGCGCCGCACAGCGGGCACTCCGGGTCCGGCTTCACGGCGATGCGGTGGAAGGAGGCGTGCAGCGCGTCGATCATCAGCATGCTGCCCGCCAGGCTCTCGCCGATGCCCAGCAGTTCCTTCAGCACCTCGGTCGCCTGCATGGTGCCGACCAACCCGGCCAGCGCGCCCAGCACGCCACCCTCGGAGCAGGACGGCACCATGCCGCGCGGCGGCGGCTCGCGGAAGATGCAGCGGTAGCAGGGCTTGTGGTCGCCCCCCGCCGCGCGCTCGAACGCCTTGAAGGTGGACACCTGCCCGTCGAAGCGCAGCATGGCCGCCGACACCAGCGACCGCTTGGCGAAGTAGCAGGCGTCGTTCAGCAGGAAGCGCGTGGCGAAGTTGTCGGAGCCGTCGGCCACGAGGTCGTAGCGGCCGATCAGGTCGAGCGCGTTGTCCTTGTTGATTCGCGTTTGGTGCGTTTCGACGCGGACGTCGGGGTTCAGCGCCCGCATGCGCGCAGCGGCGCTCTCCACCTTGGGCACGCCCAGGCTGGTCTCGTCGTGGATGACCTGCCGCTGCAGGTTCGACAGGTCGACCGCGTCGTCGTCGACGATGCCGATGGTGCCGACGCCGGCCGCCGCCAGATAGAGCAGCAGCGGGGAGCCCAGGCCGCCCGCCCCCACCACCAGCACCTTCGATTGCAGCAGTCGGGCCTGCCCGACGCCGCCGACCTCCGGCAGGATGATGTGGCGCGAATAGCGGTGGAGTTGCGTGTCCGTGAAGTCCATGCGCGCAGCATAGCGCAGATCCGCCCACCCCGCGCAAGCCATACCGAAGTGCCGGGGGCCGAAGTGCCGGGGGAGCGCCCGGCGCCGGTCAGGCGGTCTTCTTGGTCGTGGAGGCCTTCTGCGCGTCTTCCGCCGCCCACTGCTTGAGGCGCGTTTCGCGCTCGCGCAGGATCTTGTCGATCGGCCGCTCCTCGGTGGGCATATCGATGTTGGCGGTCTTCGGCACCATGGTGAGCTGGAACGGGATCTCGCCGATCACCTTCTTCGGCGGCACGATCACCACCTCGTACTGGCCGGGCTCGACCTTGTAGGTCTGTTTCTTCAGGATGTCGTTGATCTGCGCACCCGGCTTCATGGTGTCGCCCGAGGCCACCACCTTGCCGTCCTTGCTCATCACCGCCCAGCGGCTGAAGGGCAGGGTGAAGTCGAAGCTGAACTCGCCACCCTGCACGACGTTGAGCGAATGCTTCTGCACGCCGGGATCATTGGCGAACGTCTCGCGCGCGACGCCTTTCAGCGTGCCGCCGGACGCCAGCACCATGGCGTTGTTGCGGTGCGAGATCTCCAGCCCGTAGTCGCGGTTGTTGGCGCCGCGGATCTGCTGCTCGATCAGCGCCGTGTAGGTGCCCGGCCCCAGCTTGGCCGACGCCTGCGCGACGTCCTGGCCGGACTTGGCCTCCGCCACCACCTCGTTCCGATCGTTCATGATGCGGACGGTGGTGTAGGAGTTGTTGATCTTGAAGTTGAACTCGCCGGCCTTGTCGACGGTGAACTTGCGGTAGTCGGCCGAGTTGCCGCGCGGGCTCAGCTCGCTGGTCTTGCCGGTGAGCTGGAACCAATTCATCGAGGACGCGTTGGGGATGGCCACACTCATCGCAGTCACCTCCTGGCTCGCCGGCACGGGCGCGGGCGCAGCATAGTCTATGGTATGGTGCGCCCGTCAGCCTTTACGATTTGTTAAAACCGGTTGTGTGCAACGCGCGGTGGTGCCGCCGGCCCATCACCACCGATCAACCGACCAGCCCGATCCGGTCCAACCGCAGGGCCTTCAGCCAGCGCGCCGGATCGCTCCAGTCCGTACGGAAGTCGATGGAGAAATAGCGCACGTCGGCCCGCCCGACGAGGTTCTCCGCCGGCACCATGCCGACCCCGCCGGCCCATTCCGGCACCCGGCTGTCGACGGAGTTGGAGCGGTTGTCGCCCATCATGAAGTAGTGGCCAGCCGGCACCTCGAACACCGGCGTGTCGTCGACCGGCGTCAGGTAGGGGGCGTGCAGGATGCGGTGCTCCCGCCCGCCGGGCAGCGTCTCGACGAACTGCGGCACGTTGACGGCACGGCCGCCCACCTCCTCGACGTGGTCCTCGACCCGGCGCAGGCCGACGGCCTCGCCGTTCACATGCAGCACGCCGCCGACCATCTGGATGCGGTCGCCCGGCAGCCCGACCACGCGCTTGACGTAGTTCTCGCCCGGATCGCGCGGCAGCTTGAAGACGATGACGTCGCCGCGCTCCGGCGGGGATTCCAGCACGCGCCCCGCGAACAGCGGGGGCGACAGCGGCAGGGAATGGCGGCTGTAGCCATAGGCGGCCTTGTTGGCGAACAGGAAGTCGCCGACCAGCAACGTCGGCTCCATGGATTCGGACGGCACGTGGAACGGGTCGGCCACCGCCGTGCGCACGCCCAGCGCCAGCAGCACCGCCAGCCCCACCGTCTTCGCCGTGTCCGCCCAGGCCCCCAACCGGGACCCGTCCCGCTTCACCGCCATGCCGCCCTCCGCCCGTTCCCAATCTGCAGGTTGGGTTGAAACCCAACACGGTTCTCGCCATGAAAACGTTGGGTTTTCGCTGGCGCTCAACCCAACCTACACCCGAAGCCTATTTTTTGCGATTGGCCTCGTACCGCCGCTCGATGGCGTCCCACAGCGTGACTTCCAGTTGCGAGCCATCCAGGCGGTTGATCTCCTGGATGCCGGTGGGGGAGGTCACGTTGATCTCGGTCATGTAGTCGCCGATCACGTCGATGCCGACGAACAGCAGACCCTGCTCGCGCAGCACCGGGCCGATGGCGGCGCAGATCGCGCGCTCGCGGGCGTTCAGCTCCGTCTTCTTGGCACTGCCGCCGGCGTGGAAGTTGGCGCGCGCCTCGCCGTCCTGCGGCATGCGGGAGACCGCACCGGCCGGCTCGCCGTCGATCAGGATGATGCGCTTGTCGCCCTGGCGGATCTCCGGCAGGTACTTCTGCACGATCACCGGCTCGCGGTAGAGTTGGGTGAACAGCTCCAGGAGCGAGCCCAGGTTCTCGTCGTCCGGCTTCAGGTGGAAGACGCCGGCCCCGCCGTTGCCGAACAGCGGCTTGACGATGATGTCCTTGTATTCCGCCCGGAAGTCCAGGATCGCTTGGCGGTCGCTGGTGATCAGGGTGGGCGGCATCAGGTCGGGGAAGTGGGTGACGAACAGCTTCTCCGGCGCGTTGCGCACGCTCTTCGGGTCGTTCAGCACCAGAACGTCGGGCTGCACGTGCTCCAGCATGTGCGTGGCGGTGATGTAGGCCATGTCGAAGGGCGGGTCCTGGCGCATCAGGATGACGTCCATGCTCCGCAGGTCGACCAGCTTCGCCTCGCCCAGGCGGTAATGGGCGCCGCGCTTGCGCTCGACGGCCAGTTCGCGCACGCGCGCCTGCAGGCGGTTTCCGGTCAGCGACAGGTCGCGCGGGTGATAGTGGAACAGCGCGTGCCCACGCCGCTGCGCCTCCAGCGCCATCATGAAGCTGGAGTCCGTGTCGATGTTGATGGACTCGATGGGGTCCATCTGGAACGCGACGGCAAGGCTCATGGGAAGTGGTCTCCGGATCCTAGGGTAGTCGGGTCTTGAGCTGCTGGATCAGCATGGCGGCCTGGTGCATCAGCCGTTCGTTGTCGCCCAGCCGGATAAAGGTCTCCAGCGCCGCGATGGCGTCCTCGGTCCTGCCCTGGTGCGCTTCCAGAAGGCCGGTCTCGCGCCACAGCGCCGGCTCATCGGGTGCGAACAGGCGCATGCCCTCCAGCACGTCCAGCGCCTGCGGGACCTCGTTGGCCGTCAGGTGGCGGAGCTTCAGGTTGTTCTGCAGGCGCAGCAGGATGTCGCGGTTGCGCACGGCGGCGTAATGCTCGGGCGTCAGCTCGGCCGCCGTGCCGGCGGTGGCCTTCAGCAGGTCGCGCAGGTCGACGGCGGTGCGCACCTGCCCGTCGTTGAAGGGGTCGAGGATGGCGCGCTCGCCGTCCAGCTCGATGCGCACCAGGAAATGGCCGGGAAAGTTCAGCCCCACCATCCGCCAGCCCATGGAACGCGCCGCGTGCAGGTAGAGGATGCCCAGCGCCACCGGCAGCCCGCGCCGCCGGTCGATCACGCGCAGCAGGTTGGCGTTCTGAAGATCGTCGTAGGTCTCGGTGTCGCCGGCGTAGCCGTGCCGCTCCATGACGATCTCGTGCAGCAGCGCCACGCGCGTCTCCAGCGAGTCGGCCAGGGGATCGAACCGGTCGGCCATGTCGCGGGCCAGCGCGGCCAGATGCCGGCGGTAGCGGTCGAGCGGCACGTTCGGCCGGTCGAGCGCGCCCAGCGCCAGCGCCGCCTCGGCGATGTCGATGTCCTCGTCGGCGAGGGTGCCGGTGCGGCGCAGGATCTCGCGGGCTTCGGCGCGGCTGTTGAGGGGCATTCGCGTGGTTTCCGTTCCGGCCGGGGCGTCGGGCCGGCATGTCATGCCATGTAGGCGGGGCCTCACAAACGCCAAGCGTCCTTCAGATGGCGCGGGAACGCCCAAGGGGTAACGAGCATCACGTCGAAGCGCAAGCTCAAGCCGGCGTACTGCGGGTTGGCGGCCAGGAAGACGTGCGCGGCGCGGGCCAGCCGGCCGCGCTGGCGGGCGGTCACCGACTCGCTGGCGGTCAGCCAGTCGCCGCGCGCCTTCACCTCGACCACGGCCAGCGTCCGGCCGCGTTTGGCGACGATGTCGATCTCGCCCAGCGGCGTGCGCAGCCGTTGCGCCACGATGCGATAGCCCTTGAGCCGCAGTTCCAGCCGGCACAGCGCCTCCGCGAAACGGCCGAAGCCGTCGGTGCGGCGGCGGTGCTCGTCAGCGCCGTGGGCCGCCATGCGTGCCTTCCCTCGCCAGTTCGAGCGCCCGGGCGTAGACCTCGCGCTTCGCCCGTCCGGTCCGCGCCGCCACCTCGGCCGCCGCGTCGCGCACGCTGAGGCGGCCCAGCGCCTCGGCCAGTGCCGCGTCCATGTCGGCCTCCCCCATTTCGGCCTCCGCCCCCGGCGGGCCGACGACGAGCACCACCTCCCCCTTCGGCGGCCCGGCCTCGGCATAGTGCGCCGCCAGTTCCGGCAGGGGGCCGCGCCGCACCTCCTCATAGAGCTTGGTCAGTTCGCGGGCCACCGCCGCCTCGCGTTCGCCCAGCAGGTCGGCGAGGTCGGCCAGCGTGTCCGGCAGGCGCTGCGCCGATTCGAAGAAGACCAGCGTGGCGGGCACTCCCCGAAGCTCGCCGATGGCGCCGCGCCGGGCCGCCTGCTTGTTGGGCAGAAAGCCGGCGAACAGGAAACGGTCGGTCGGCAGCCCCGACAGCACCAGCGCCGTCAGCGGGGCCGAGGGGCCGGGCAGCGCCGTCACGCCCACGCCGGCCGCCACGCATTCCCGCACCAGCTTGTAGCCGGGGTCGGAGACCAGCGGCGTGCCGGCGTCCGACACCAGCGCCACCGCTTCCCCCGCCCGCATGCGTTCGATGAGGACCGGACGCATCCGCGCCGCGTTGTGTTCATGATAGGAGACGAGCGGCGTGGAGACGCCGTGGATCATCATCAGCTTGCCGGTCACCCGCGTGTCCTCGCAGGCGACGGCGTCGGCGCGTTTCAGCGTGTCGAGCGCGCGCAGCGTGATGTCCGCGGCGTTCCCGATGGGGGTGGCGACGACATGAAGGCCGGGTGCCAGTTTACCCTGCACCGGTTTACCCTCCACGGGTTTACCTTGCGTCGGTTTACTTGGACGCCCGCTGTCGCTACCTTCAGCGTGGCTTCGCCCGGGATCGGGCGCCTGACCTGGACTGGAGACCTTCGGTGGCACGACTGGCGACACCTTTCGCGCGCGGGCGGGGACCGTGGATGGCCCGCACCCTGTTGATGGCGGCGGCGCTGCTCGTCACCGCCTGCGCCGGGAATGTAACGGCCCCGCGCCCCCCGGCACAAGCGCCGCAACCTCCACCTGTGTCGTCCATACCGGCTATGCAGGCCACCAGGGTGGCGCTGCTGCTGCCGCTGAGCGGCACCAACGCGGCGCTGGGACAGGCCATGCTGGACGCGGCGCAGATGGCGCTGTTCGACCACGCCGGCGACGGGTTCGAGCTGATGCCGCGCGACACCAAGGGCACGCCGCAGGGTGCGGCCGATGCCGCCCGGCAAGCGATCTCCGAAGGGGCGCGGCTGATCCTGGGCCCGGTGTTCGCCGCCGACGTCGCCGCCGTGCGGCCGATCGCGCAGAACGCCGGGGTCGACGTGCTGGCCTTCACCAACGACTGGACGCAGGCCGGCAACGGCACCTACGTGCTGGGCTTCGTGCCGGCCGACCAGGTGACGCGCGTCGTCGGCTTCGCGCGCTCGCGCGGGATCACCCGTTTCGTGGCGCTGGCGCCGCGCAGCCCCTACGGCGACGCGGTGGTCAACGCGCTGCAGACCGCCGCCGGCCGCTTCGGCGGGCAGATCGCGCAGGTCGAGCGCTACGACCCGAACACCACCGACTTCACCGCCGCCGCCCGGCAGGTGACGCAAAGCCCCGTGCAGCCGCAGGCCGTCATGCTGGCCGAGGGCGGGCAGCGTGTGAAGGCCCTGGCCACCGCCCTGGCCGCGGGCGGCGTGGACACCCAGCGCGTTCGCCTGCTGGGCACCGGCCTGTGGGACGAGCCCGGCCTGGGGCAGGAGCCGGCGCTGGTCGGCGCCTGGTTCGCCGCCGCCGCGCCCGAGCAGCGCGCCGACGTCGAGGCGCGGTTCGAGCGGCTGTACGGCAAGAAGCCGCCGCGCGTCGCCACGCTGGCCTACGACGCCACGGCGCTGGCCGCGATCCTCGCCCGCATGGGCGGGCCGATGCCCTACACCCCGGCGACGCTGAGCAACCCCAGCGGCTTCGAGGGCGTGGACGGCCTGTTCCGCCTGCGCCCGGACGGGCTGAGCGAGCGCGCGCTGGCGGTGCTGGAGGTCACGCCCACCGGCACCCGCGTGATCGACCCGGCCGCCCGCACCTTCGAGGCGCTGGGCCAGTAAACGGCGCTACCGGCGCCGGGTGCCCGGCGCCGGTTCGCGCAGCCATTCGTCCAGGCTGGCGGGTGGCAGCGCCAGCGGCGGCGCCGAGGCGGGTTCCGCGCGCCGCGGCGCTTCAGCCGCCTGCGGAGCGGTCGCCTGCGGCGCGCCCAGCATCGGCCCCGGCACCACGTCGCCATCCACGTCGATCCGGGCGGCGTAGCGCGTGCCCGCCGCCGACACGTACTCCCCCTGTCCGGTCGGCCGGTTGCGCTCGAACCAGCCGACGTAGCGGTGCCCCTCGGGAAACACCAGCGTGCCGAACCCGGTGCGGTGGTCGTCCTGCCACGACCCGGTGTAGCGCCGCCCGTCCGGCCAGACGAACGTCCCTTCGCCCGAGGCGCGGCCGCGCCGGAAGGTGCCGTCCATCGACCGCCCGTCGGCCCATTCCACGTGCGCCCGGCCATCCAGGCGGCCCTCGACGAAGCGCCCGGTCACCTGCCCGTCGTAGCGTCCGGCGTACGCCCATTCCAGCGTGCCTTCGCCGTGCGCGAAACCGTCACGGCAGGAGCCCGACCAGCGGATCAGCTTGCGCGAATCCGGGTACTGATCCCAGATCCGGCAGCCGGTGTTGCGGTCGGCGACGATCCGTTCCGCCGCCGCGTGCCCGGCCAGCAGCACCACCGCCACCCCAAGGAGGAGCGCGGCGGCGCGGCGCTCAATCATCGTACCGGTAACCGCTGTCCACTTCCGTCAGGATGGCGGTCTCCCGCAATGAGTGGGTGTGGTCGTGCAGCGCCAGCATGGCCGGCGGCGTCAGCAGCGCGCGCTCCCGCTCGGCGCGGTCGCGCGTCAGGACGCCGATTTCCAGCGCCGACAAGGGCATGGAGGGCAGGCGGGACATGGGGTGGTCTCCATTCAAGGGGCGGCCAGGGGCCGGGGACATGACGGACCAACAGTGCGCCCGCGCCCCCTATTCCCGCTGTGAGCCGGGCCACAGATGGATGGTTTTCCGGCGTTGCCGTTGGGCAACTACCCCAACAACACCCCCAGCACGGCGTTGAGTCGCTGGCGGCCCGCCCCGGTGGCGCGCAGGTGGGTGTCGGTCAGTTCCAGGAAGCCGCCGCCGGTGAGGCGTTCAAGGGCGTTTGGATCGACCAGCGCGTCCATGTCCCGGCCGCTTTCCGCCACCAGCCGGGCGCGGGCGACGCCTTCGCGCAGGCGCAGGCCCATCATCAGCAGTTCCGACGCGCGGGCATCGGCGTCCACCGATTCGGGCGTGTGGGCGCCGTGGCCGTCGCGGGCCACGCGCTCCAGCCAGATTTCCGGCGCGCGATGGGCGCGGGTGGCGAACTTCCCGCCGTCCAACGTCAGCCGGCCGTGCGCGCCGGGGCCGACGCCGACGTAGTCGCCGTAGCGCCAGTAGGTCAGGTTGTGCCGGCTCTCCTCGCCCGGACGGGCGTGGTTGGAGATCTCGTAGGCCGGCAGCCCGGCGGCGTTTAGCAGCGTTTGGGTGGCCTCGTACAGGTCGCCGGCCAGGTCCTCGTCCGGCAGCACCAGCTCGCCGCGGGCGTGCAGCGGGAAGAAGGCCGTCCCCTCCTCGATGGTCAGTTGGTAGACCGACAGGTGCCCGACGGCGAAGTCGAGGGCGCGCCTCAGCTCCGCCTCCCACGCCGCCACCGTCTGGCCGGGCCGGGCGTAAATCAGATCGAAGGAGAAACGGTCGAAGGTCTTCGCCGCCAGCGCGATGGCGCCCATCGCCTCGGCCGCGTCGTGCTGCCGGCCCAGAAAGCGCAGATCGGCGTCGTTCAGCGCCTGGATGCCGAGCGACACGCGGTTGACCCCAGCACTTCGAAACGCCTGGAATCGCTCCGCTTCCACCGATGTGGGGTTGGCCTCCAGGGTGATTTCCAGACCCGGCGCGACGCTCCAGCGTGCCGCCACGCGCTCGATCAGCGCGGCGGCGGTGGCCGGCTCCATCAGCGACGGCGTGCCGCCGCCGAAGAAGATCGACGTCACCGTCCGCCCAGCCGTTGCGTCCGCGTAATGATCAAGTTCGCGCAACAGCGCCGCGCGCCAGCGCTGCTGGTCGATGCGCTCGCGCACGTGGCTGTTGAAATCGCAGTACGGGCACTTCGACTTGCAGAAGGGCCAATGCACATAGATCCCGAAGCCGGGATCGCCCCCCTGAAAAGAAGAATTCACTTGAAGCATCGCTCCACGAGCTGGCGGAAGGCGTCGGCCCGGTGGCTCATCTCGTGCTTCTTCGCCGGGTCCATCTCACCGAAGGTAATGTCGAACCCCAGCGGCTGGAAGATCGGATCGTAGCCGAACCCCTTTTCCCCACGCGGCGGCCACACCAGCGTGCCGTGGCAGCGGCCCTCCACCGTCTCCACATGCCCGTCCGGCCACGCCAGCGACAGCGCGCAGACGAAGTAGGCGGCGCGGTCGGCCGTGCCGGCCAGCCCGGCCTCGACGCGCTCCATCGCCACGCGGAAATCCTTGCCCGGCCCCGCCCAGCGCGCCGAGTAGATGCCCGGATCGCCGCCCAGCGCCGGCACCACCAGCCCGCTGTCGTCGGCCAGCGCCACATAGCCGGCCCTGGCGGCGGCCAGCGCCTTCAGCTCGGCGTTGGCGACGAAGCTGTCGCCGGTCTCCTCCGGCTCCGGCAGGCCCAGCGTGCCGGAGGAGGTGAAGGTCTCGACGTACGGCTCCAGCAGTTCGGCGATCTCGCGCACCTTGCCGGGGTTGTGGCTGGCGATCACCAGCGTGTCGCCGGCGAAGCGGCGGGGCGTGTCGGTGGCCATCGCGAAGCGTCCCTTAGACGGTGTTGCCCTTTGCCCGAACCCGTCATGGCCGGGACAAGCCCGGCCGTGACGTTTAACGGTGTTTAACGGTGCCCTACAGCCCCAGCGCCGCCTTCTGCAGCGCGGTCAGCTCGGATATCCCCTTGCGCGCCAGGCGCAGCAGCTCCAGGAACTGCTCCTCGGCGAAAGGCTTGTCCTCGGCGGTGCCCTGGATCTCGACGATGCCGCCGGTGCCGGTCAGCACGAAGTTGGCGTCGGCCTGGGCGTTGGAATCCTCGGCGTAGTCGAGGTCGAGCACCGGCGTGCCCTGGAAGATGCCGCAGGACACCGCCGCCACCGCGTCCGTCAGCGGCATGCGCTTCAGCGCGCCGATCCGCATCAGGTGCTGGAAGGCGAGGTGCAGCGCCACGTAGCTGCCGGTGATGGCGGCCGTCCGGGTGCCGCCGTCGGCCTGCAGAACGTCGCAGTCCACCTTGACCTGGATCTCCGGCATGGCGGCGCGGTCGGTGACGGCGCGCAGCGCCCGGCCGATCAGGCGCTGGATCTCCTGCGTGCGGCCGGACTGCTTGCCCTTCGCCGCCTCGCGGTCGGTGCGCGAGTGGGTGGAGCGCGGCAGC
>DASPIO010000038.1:0-18844 GCA_035629155.1 Azospirillum sp.
AGGCCGGCGCGCTGCTGGCCAAGGGCCGCATCAAGCACAGCTACCCGCACTCCTGGCGGTCCAAGGCGCCGCTGATCTTCCGCACCACGCCGCAGTGGTTCATCTCCATGGAGACGAACGAGCTGCGTCAGGTGGCGCTGACGGCCATCGGCGACACGCGCTGGGTGCCGCCGCAGGGCGAGAACCGCATCCGCGCGATGATCGAGCAGCGCCCGGACTGGTGCATCAGCCGCCAGCGCGCCTGGGGCGTGCCGATCGCGCTGTTCGTGCGCAAGTCGGACGGCCAGATCCTGCGCGACCCGGCGGTGTTCGAGCGCATCGCGGCGATCTTCGAGAAGGAAGGCTCCGACGCGTGGTTCGCCCGCGACCCGCAGGACTTCCTGGGCGACGGCTACGCCGCCGCCGAGTTCGAGCAGGTGAAGGACATCGTCGACGTGTGGTTCGAGTCCGGCTGCACGCACGCCTTCGTGCTGGAGCAGCGGCCGGAGCTGAAATGGCCGGCGTCGCTGTACCTGGAGGGCTCCGACCAGCACCGCGGCTGGTTCCACTCCTCGCTGCTGGAGAGCTGCGGCACGCGCGGCCGGGCGCCGTACGACGCGGTGCTGACGCACGGCTTCACGCTGGACGAGCAGGGCCGCAAGATGTCCAAGTCGCTGGGCAACGTGGTGGCCCCACAGGAGGTCTGCGACAAGTACGGCGCCGACATCCTGCGCCTGTGGGTGGTCGGCACCGACTACACCGAGGACCAGCGCATCGGCCCGGAGATCCTGAAGTATCAGGCCGACCTCTACCGCCGCCTGCGCAACACGCTGCGCTACCTGCTGGGTGCGCTGGCCGACTATTCGGACGCCGAGCGTATCGCGGTGGCCGAGATGCCGGAGCTGGAGCGCTGGGTCCTGCACCGCCTGCACGAGCTGGACAAGCACGTGCGCGGCGAGATCGAGGCGTACGACTTCCATGGCCTGTACCGCGCGCTGCACGACTTCTGCGCGGTGGACCTGTCGGCCTTCTACTTCGACGTCCGCAAGGACAGCCTGTACTGCGACCGCGTCGACTCCGTCCGCCGCCGCTCCGTGCGCACGGTGATGGAGCACCTGCTGTCGTGCCTGACCGCATGGTTCGCCCCGGTGCTGTGCTTCACCGCCGAGGAGGCGTGGCTGGCCCGGCCGGAGGGCCTGCAAAAGGGCGACGGCTGGACCGACGAGAGCGTGCACCTGCGCGTCTTCCCGGACATCCCGGCGTCCTGGCAGGACGAGGCGCTGGCCGCGAAGTGGGGCAGGATCCGCGACGTCCGCCGCGTGGTGACGGGTGCGCTGGAGCTGGAGCGGGCCAACAAGAAGATCGGCTCCTCGCTGCAGGCCGAGCCCACCGTCTACATCGACGGCGCCACCAGGGCCCTGCTGGACGGCGTGGACTTCGCCGACGTCTGCATCACCTCGCAGATCACGCTCACCGAGGGCGCGGCGCCGGAGGGGGCGTTCACCCTGCCCGACGTCACCGGCATCGCGGTGGCGCCCGGCCTCGCCGACGGCGAGAAGTGCGAGCGCTGCTGGAAGGTGCTGCCCGAGGTGGGAACCGTCGCCGACCACCCGACGCTGTGCACCCGCTGCGCGGACGCGGTGGGGTGATCAACCAAATCCCCTCTCCCCCTGGGGAGAGGGTCAGGGTGAGGGGGTCCGCGGGGGACGGGAAAGTCCGGCTGTTGCCGGACCCCCTCACCCCGCCCCTCTCCCCATGGGGGGAGAGGGAGATAGATGAACGCCTTCGTCGCACGGCAGGAGCGCTCGCACCTCGGTCTGGGGCTGGCGGTCGCGGCACTGGTCATCGTGCTCGACCAGGTCACCAAATGGTGGATCCTGTCCATCATGCAGCCGCCGCACGTCATCGAGGTGCTGCCGTTCTTCAACCTCGTGCTGGTGTGGAACCAGGGCGTCAGCTTCGGCCTGTTCTCGCACGAGGCGGAGATCATGCCCTATGTGCTGAGCGCCGTGGCGCTGGGCATCGCGGGGGTGCTGCTGTCGTGGCTGCGCCGCGCCGACCGGTGGTTCGTGGCGCTGGCGCTGGGCATGGTGATCGGCGGCGCCATCGGCAACATCATCGACCGGCTGCGCTTCGGGGCGGTGGTGGACTTCCTGGACGTGCACGCGATGGGGTGGCATTTCTGGGTCTTCAACATCGCCGACAGCGGGATCAGCGTCGGAGTCGCGCTGCTCGTCATCGATGGGTTGTTCGCGACCCCCGAAAAGTCGTAATAGATCATCCGACGGAGCCGCGCCCGGCCAAATCCCCATGGGGACAGGCCCGGGGCACGCGGCGGTGACTGACGACGGGACCAACGAGCCGTGCACAGCAAGCTTACTGCCTCATCGACTCCGCGGCGCCGCCTCGCGGCGCCCCTCATGGGACTGGCGCTCGCCGCGCTCGCGGTCTCCGGATGCTCCGACGTCCGCCGGTCCATCGGCCTGGACCGCGCCAGCCCGGACGAGTTCTCGGTCGTCTCGCGCGCGCCGCTCAGCATGCCGCCGGACCTGCGCCTGCCGCCGCCACGCCCCGGCGCCATGCGCCCGCAGGACGCCATGCCCTCGCAGGCGGCCGCCGCCACCGTGCTGGGCGTGACGCCGGCCGGCGGCTCCTCGCGCGGCACCTCCGCGCGCCCCTCCGCCGAATCGCGCGGCGAGATGGCCCTGCTGTCGAAGGCCGGCGCCGACCGCGCCGAACCGAACATCCGCGCCACGGTCGACCAGGAGACCACGGCGCTCATCGTGGCCGACCGCCAGTGGATCGATACCCTGCTGTTCTGGCAGAAGCAGGAGCAGCCCTACACGGTCGTCGACCCGCAGAAGGAAAGCCAGCGCCTGCGCGAAGCCCAGGCCCAGGGCAAGCCGGTCAACGACGGCACCGTCCCGACGATCTCGCGCAAGCGCAAGGGGCCGCTCGAAGGATTGTTCTGAGCCCCGGTCGCACCCAGTTTCAAGGGGCGCCCCCGCCGGGGAGCGCCCCTTTTTCGTTTTGGACAAACCGAGGTGGTGATGATTTCCGCTCGTCTGGCCCGCCACGTCGCCCTGGCCGGCGCCCTGCTGCTCGCCGCACCTCTCGCGGTGCTGCCGGCCGCTCCCGCCGTCGCCCAGACGACTGAGAGGGGGACCGTCGAAAAGGGGGTGTTCTTCCCCGAGACGTTCACCCTCGCCAACGGCATGCAGGTGGTGGTCATCACCAACCGCCGCGTGCCGGTCGTCACGCATATGGTCTGGTACCGCGTGGGCGCGGCGGACGAGGAGCGCGGCACGTCCGGCATCGCCCATTTCCTCGAACACCTGATGTTCAAGGGCACGGAGAAGCTGGCGCCCGGCGCCTTCTCGCGCATCGTCGCCAAGAACGGCGGGCGGGACAACGCCTTCACCTCGTGGGACTACACCGCCTATTACCAGAACGTCGCGCGCGACCGGCTGGAGATGGTGATGTCCATGGAGGCCGACCGCATGGCCAACCTCCGCCTCACCGACGAGGTGGTGCTGCCCGAGCGCGACGTGATCCAGGAGGAGCGCCGCCAGCGCACCGACAACGAGCCGGCCAGCCGCCTGAGCGAGCAGATGAACGCCACGCTCTACGTGCACCATCCCTACGGCATCCCGATCATCGGCTGGCCGCAGGAGATCGCCAAGCTGTCGCGCAAGGATGCGGAGACCTTCTACAAGGCCTGGTACGCGCCCAACAACGCCATCCTCGTGGTGTCCGGCGACATTACGGCCGAGGAGTTGAAGCCGCTGGCCGAGAAGTACTACGGCGCCGTCGCCCCGCGCGCCGTGCCCGAGCGCCAGCGCGTCGAGGAGCCGCCGCTGTCCACCGCGCGCCGCGTCATCCTGCGCGACGCCGAGGTGCGCCAGCCGGCCATCCATCGCGCCTGGATCGCCCCCTCCTACCGCCGCGACCCGAACGGGCATGCCTACGCGCTGCAGGTGCTGGCCGAGGTGATGAGCAGCGGCGCCACCGGGCGCCTGTACCGCTCGCTGGTGGTCGAGCAGAAGATCGCCACCTCCGCCTGGCTCGGCTACTCGCCGACCGCCTGGGACGCCACGGCGCTGTCGGTCGGCGCCTCGCCGGCCGCGGGGGTGAGCATGGAAAAGCTGGAAGCGGCGCTGGAAGGCGAGATCGCCAAGCTGCTGGAGGATGGCGTGACCGCCGAGGAGGTCGCCACCGCCAAGCGCCGCATGCTGGCCGAGGCGGCTTATGCCCGCGACAGCCTGACCGGCCCGGCCCAGGTGCTGGGCGCCGCGCTCGCCACCGGGCAGAGCGTCGACGACGTGGAAAGCTGGCCGGTGCGCATCGACGCGGTGACGGCCGATCAGGTCAACGCCGCCGCCCGCGCCGTGCTGAACCAGCCCAACCACGTCACCGGACTCCTGCTGCCGCCGGCCGGAAAGGAGAGCTGAGGATGAGCACACGATTTTTCCCCTCCGCCCTCTTCGCGCTCGTCGTCCTCTTCACCCTCCCCGCCCAGGCCGTCGAGGTGAAGCGGGTGGTCAGCCCCGGCGGGATCGAGGCGTGGCTGATCGAGGACCACAAGAACCCCGTCATCGGCTTGGAATGGGCCTTCGAAGGTGCCGGCAGCACCGATCCGGAGGGCAAGGAGGGCCTCGCCAACCTCGCCGCCAGCACGCTGGACGAGGGCGCCGGGCCGCTGGACTCGCAGGCCTTCCAGGGCCGGCTGCAGGACATCGCCACCTCGCTCAGCTTCGACGCGGCGCGCGACGGCTTCTTCGGCAGTCTGCGCACGCTGAAGGACAACGCCGCCGACGCGTTCGAGCTGGCCCGCCTCGCCATGGCCGAGCCGCGCTTCGACCAGGACGCCATCGACCGCGTGCGCGGTGCCATCCTGGCCGGCCTGCGCCGCGACCTGTCCGATCCCAACTACGTGGCGCGCCGCGCCTTCTACAGCGCCGCCTTCCCCGATCACCCCTACGGCGGCGAGGTGCGCGGCACCATCGCCAGCCTGCCGCGTATCGGTGCGGATGACCTGCGCGCCTTCGCCAAGAACCAGCTCGGCCGCGACCGGCTGGTGGTGGCGGCGTCCGGCGCCATCACGCCCGAGGATTTGGGCAAGGCGCTCGACGCCATCTTCGGTGGCCTGCCGGCCAAGGGCGCCGGGGCGCCGCTGCCCGACACGACGCCCAAGGGGGCCGGCCAGACCATCCTGGTGCCGCGGCCGATGGGGCAGACGATCATGCTCATGGGCCAGCAGGGGGTGAAGCGCGACGACCCGGACTGGTACGCCGCCAGCGTCATGAACTACGTGCTGGGCGGCGGCGGCTTCGGCTCGCGCCTGATGGAGGAGGTGCGCGAGAAGCGCGGCCTGTCCTACGGCGTCTACAGCTACCTTCTCCCGCTCGACCACGCCGCGCTGGTGCTGGCC
Source organism: Azospirillum sp. (assembly GCA_035629155.1). Taxonomy (GTDB): domain Bacteria; phylum Pseudomonadota; class Alphaproteobacteria; order Azospirillales; family Azospirillaceae; genus Azospirillum. The sequence goes on from DASPIO010000038.1 coordinate 5,411, forward strand.
AGCGGCTCCACCGTCAACGCCAAGGCCGGCGAGGCGCTGGCCATCATGCGCCAGGAATGGAAGCGCATGGCCGAACAGGGTGTGACGGAGCAGGAGCTGGCGGACGCCAAGACGTACCTCACCGGCTCCTTCCCGCTGCAGTTCAGCTCCACCTCGGCGATCGCCCGCATCCTGCTGCAGGTCAAGCGCGACGACCTGGGCATCGACTACCTGGACAAGCGCGACGCCTACATCAACGCGGTGACGCGCGCCGATGTGCAGCGCGTGGCCAAGCGCCTGCTCGACCCGGCGGCGCTGCTCACCGTGCTGGTCGGCCGGCCCGACGGGGTGACGCCGACGCGCACCGTCGAGGACGGCGGCTGAGGGGCTTCCCTCCCGCCGTGAAATGCCTATAGTCGCCACCCTTGCCATCCCTTTGGAACCGCCATGCCTCCCAAGACCAGCTCCAAAGCCGCCGCCAAGATGTCCGAGGGCGAGATCGCCCGCGTGCAGGCCTATCTCCGCGCCACCTTCGGCAACGACAAGATCAAGATCGAGCCGCAGGCCAAGGCCGGCGAATCGGCCGAGGTGACCATCAACGGCGAGTTCGTGGCCACCCTGCACCGCGATGTCGAGGACGACGAGGTCTCCTACGCGCTGCACATGGTCATCCTGGAAGAGGACCTGCCGCAGCAGGCCCCGACGCGGCGCTGACTTGCGTCCTCTCCCCTCTGGGGAGAGGGTGCCTGCAAAGCCCTCTCCCCAAAGGGGAGAGGGGCATAAGGTGATCGCCCTTTCGAACGGGGGCGGTAACGTGTTCAATGGCGAATAGGCGGCAAACGCCCTCCAGTGATACCCTCCCGTGCCTGACGCCTTGAGGAGATCCGCGCCGATGTCCGCTCTCACCCAGTCTCCCGCCTGGCAGGCCCTGCTGACCCACCGCACGGCGATGGACGGCGTTCTTATGCGCGAGCTGTTCGCCGCCGACGGCGATCGGTTCCGGCGCTTCTCGGTCGAGGCGTGCGGGCTGCTGTTCGATTATTCGAAGAATCGAATCACCGAGGAAACGGTGCGCCTGCTGCTCGACCTCGCCCGCCAGCAGGACGTGGAGGGCTGGCGCGACCGCATGGTCGCCGGTGAGCGGATCAACACGACCGAGGACCGTGCCGTGCTGCACACCGCACTCCGCAACCGCTCCAGGCGGCCGGTGATGGTGGACGGCAAGGATGTCATGCCCGACGTCAACGGTGTGCTGAAGCGCATGGGCCGCTTCGTCAAGGCGGTGCGCGAGGGGGCGTGGACCGGCTACACCGGCCAGCAGATCACCGATATCGTCAACATCGGCATCGGCGGTTCCGACCTCGGCCCGGTCATGGCGACCGAGGCGCTGACCCCTTTCCTGCACCCGGAACTGGGCATCCACTTCGTCTCCAACGTGGACGGCACCCACATCATGGAGACGCTGGAGTGGCTGGACCCCGAGACGACGCTGTTCGTCATCGCGTCCAAGACCTTCACCACGCAGGAGACGCTGACCAACGCCCACACCGCCCGCCGCTGGTTCCTGGAGAGCGCGGGCGACGAGTCGCACGTCGCCAGGCACTTCGTCGCCGTCTCGACCAACGAGGCGGAGGTGCGGAAGTTCGGCATCGACCCGGAGAACATGTTCGGCTTCTGGGACTGGGTCGGCGGCCGCTATTCGCTGTGGTCGGCCATCGGCCTGCCCATCGCGCTGGGCGTCGGCATGGAGCGGTTCGAGGAGATGCTGGCCGGCGCGCATGCCATGGACGAGCATTTCCGCACGGCGCCGCTGGAGCGCAACATGCCCGTGCTGATGGCGATGCTGGGCGTCTGGTACGGGAATTTCTGGGACGCGAAGGCGCACGCCGTGCTGCCCTATGACCAGTACCTGCACCGCTTCCCCGCCTACCTCCAGCAACTGGACATGGAGTCGAACGGCAAGCGGGTGGACCGTCAGGGCAATGCCGTGGACTACGCCACCGGTCCCGTCGTGTTCGGCGAGCCCGGCACCAACGGCCAGCATGCCTTCTACCAGCTGATCCACCAAGGGACCGAGCTGATCCCCTGCGACTTCATCGCCCCCACCCAGACGCACAACCCGGTGGGCGACCACCACCGCATCCTGCTGTCCAACGTCTTCGCCCAGCCCGAAGCGCTGATGCGCGGCAAGACGGCCGACGAGGTGCGCGCCGAAATGGCCAAGGCCGGTATGCCGCCGGAGCGGGTGGAGGAGCTGGTCCCGCACCGCACCTTCCCCGGCAACAAGCCGACCAACACCATCCTGTTCGAACGCATCGACCCGCACACGCTGGGCGCGCTGATCGCGCTGTACGAGCACAAGGTGTTCGTGCAGGGCGTCGTGTGGAACATCAACAGCTTCGACCAGTGGGGCGTGGAGCTGGGCAAGCAGCTCGCCAACAGGATCCTGCCCGAACTGGCCGAGGGCGCCGCCCCGCCCATCGCACACGACGCCTCCACCAGCGGGCTGATCGGGTGGTACCGGAAGCATCGCTGAAACCGGGAGACGAGTTGCCGCACCCATCCTCGCGCTGGAATTAACAATCGGTTTGCCGAAAGCTAATTACCCTGCCCGCAACGAACGCGCGTGAAGGGAGCGAAGCATGGCGATCGACGGCGTGACGGCGGGTGCGGCGGCCTATACGGCGCCGGCCGCGGCGACATCCAAGGCGGCACCGAAGGAGGTGAAGGCCGCCACCACCCCGGCCGCCGACAGCGTGACGCTGAGCCCGCTGGCCGGCACGCTGCGCGGCACCTCGCTCGACCTGTTCAACACGCTGGAGGCCGACGACCGCAAGGCGCTCGACAGCCTCGTGACGAACGGCATCATGTCGGCCGAGGACGTGCACGCCGCGCTCAAAGACCGCGTGAAGCAGGCACGCAACGCGGCGTTCTGGCAAAGCTCCGCCCAGTTCTTCCAAGAAAACCCGCGTTTCGCCGAGCAGCCGGGCGACATCCGCGCCGACGAGCTTCAGCAGAGCGTCGGCGCCCATCTCGACCGCCGCAAGCAGCTCCTCGGCCAGTTGGAGGCGTTGGAGAAGGCTGGGAAAGCCGGCTCCGACGACTACGCGGCGACGATCCGCACGCTGATCGGGCAGGCCGAGCCGAGCGCGGAGGAGTCGGCGACTGCAATCGACGACAGCACGCGGCGCCGCGGCGACCGGATGGACCACCATCCCGGCCGCCGCATCGTCTCGCCCTTCGGCCGCTCCTTGGTGGATCCGCGCTTCACCCAAACGACGATAGAAAAAGCGGCGGGCGAAAAGCTGACCGCCAGCGGCTTCGCCTCCGCCAGCTTCGATCGCGCCGTGCGGTCGATGGCCGAGGCGGATGTCGCCACGCACGTGCGCCAGCAGGCCGACCGGATCGCCAACACGATGAACGGCATCCCCAACCCGCCCGAAAGGGCGCCCGAGGACCCGGAGTTCGACATCAGCCAGATCGCCGCCCGGATCGGCTGAACCTCAAGCCTTCCCCGGCGAATAGCTGGGCGGGTCGCTGGCCGGGAAGGACTCGTCGGAGGCCTCGTCCACCGGTTCCCACGGGCGGCGGGTGCCGTCGCGCATGTGCTCCGGCCCGGCGTGGCGGACCTGCTGGTGGCAGTGCGGGTCGGTCGGGCCCTGCGGCTCGGCGTCCCGGAAGGCCGGGGCGTGCTGGTGGGCGGGCAGGCGCGGCGGGTTGCGCGGCCACGTATAGCGCGCGCGGCTGCGGCTCCAGGCGTAGGCGGCGGCGCCGGCCATCAGGCCCGTGGCGCCCAGCACCCACCAGAGTCCCCGTCGATCCCGGGGTCGGTTCCGGCTGTCCATGGCTTCGTTCCCCGTTGCGGTGCTCACCACGTAAACACCGGCCGGGCCGGAGTGTGCCCGCCATACGGTGGCGCATGGAGGGCTTGGGGAAACCGCAGGCAGCCGCTATCATTCGTCCCGTCAACAACCGAGGCCCGTCATGCCCCTCCCCTTCCTCAGCGGCGTTCGCGTCATCGACCTGGGCCAGTATCTGCCGGGACCGTTCGCGGCGCAGATGCTCGGCGACTTCGGCGCGGAGGTGGTGAAGGTGGAGCCGCCCGACGGCGACCCGTTGCGCCGCCTGGGCCCGACGGACGCCGACGGCACCACCGGCGTGTACAAGCTGATCAACGCCGGCAAGACGGTGGTCCGCATCGACCTGAAGAGCGAGCCCGGACGGCACGCCTTCGAGCGGCTGATCGAGCGCGCCGACGCGCTGGTGGAAAGCTACCGCCCCGGCGTGATGGCCAAGCTCGGCCTGGGGCCGGAGCGGCTGCGCACGCTCAACCCGCACCTCGTGCACGCCAGCCTGTCGGGCTGGGGCTGCACCGGCCCCTACGCCTCGCGCGCCGGGCACGACCTGAACTACATGGCGGTCGGCGGCGGGCTGGCCGCGTCGGGCCTGACCGGGACGCCGGTGATGGCCTACCCGCCGGTCGCCGACTTCGCCTCGGCCCAGCACACGGCGCTGTCCGTCCTGGCGGCCCTGCTGGGACGGGAGCGCAACGGCAAAGGCGCCTTCCTCGACCTGTCCATCATGGAATCGGTGCTGGGCTGGCAGGGGCTGACCCTCACCGACGTGGCGCGCGGCGCGATGCCCGAGCGCGGCGAGGCGCTGCTGTCCGGCGGCGCGGCCTGCTACGGCATCTACCCCACCAGGGACGGGCGATTCGTCACGCTGGGGGCGCTGGAGGCGAAGTTCTGGCACGGCTTCTGCCACGCCGTCGGTCACCCGGAATGGGTCGCCCGCCAGCACGAACCGCTGCCGCAGGACGACCTGAAGCGCGAAGTCGCCGCCGTCTTCGCCGAACGCACGCTGGCCGAGTGGAAGGAGGTGCTCGACCCCGTCGATTGCTGCTTCGAGGCGCTGCCGGATCTGGCCGAGGTGGCGCAGCATCCGCATGTCGCGGCGCGCGGGCAAGTAAAGGTGCACGGCGGGCCGGAGCCGCTGGTGGAGACGCTGTTGGGTGTGCGCGTCGACGGCGGCGCCCCGCCGGCCCGCGCCCCACTGGCCGAAGTCCGCGCGGAAGATGTGCTGGCGCGCTGGGGGGTGAAAGCTCCTACACGCTGATCAACACCGCCGGTTCGGATGTGCCGGGGCGGTCCACGGATCCACGCCGCAGGCCGGTGGTGACGGCGTGCGACAGGTCGAATTGCGTCTCGTCGCAGCCGCGCAGGTCGGTGGCGGCGAGGTTGGCGCGATCGAACACCGCGCCGGCCAGCTTGGCCCCCATCAGCCGCGCGCCGCGCAGGTCGGCGTTCGACAGGGTGGCGCCGCTGAGGTTCGCCGGCCACAGCCGGCCGGTCGGCGTGCCGTCGGGGTTGCGCAGTTCCATCATGGCGAAGTCGGCGTCGGGCGCCTGCGCGCCGGTGAGGTCGGCGCCCTTCAGGTTCGCCCCGGTGAGGATCGCGTGGTCGAGCGCCGCGCCGCGCAGGCTGGCCCCGCCGAAATCGGCAAGCGCCAGAAAGGCGTGCGACAGCACCGCACCGTCCAGCTTGGCGTCGCGAAACACGCCGGCGCTGAGGTCGCAGGCCGTCAGGTCGACGCCGCTCAGGTCCATGCCGCTGAAGTCCGCCCGCACGCCGCGCCGGCCGCTGGTGTTGATCCACACCCGGTGGGTGTCCAGCATGCTGCGCACTTCCGGCGGCAGGGCGCCGGGGTTGCGCAGGTAGACAGCACCGTTGAGGTTGGCGCCGCTGATGTCAGCACCGCTGAGGTCGCAGTTGCGCAGCACGGCGTCGCGCAGGTCGGCGTTGCGCAGGCAGCAGCGCGTCATGGTGGCGCCGCTGAGGATCGCCTGCTTCATCTTGGCGCCGGAAAAGTTGGCGTCCGACAGATCGGCGCCCGACAGGTTGGCGGCGAACAGGTTGGCGTTGGTGAAGTCGCCGCGCGCCAGCGAAGACAGCGACAGGTCGGCGTTGGACAGGTCGGCGTCCTTGAAGCGCACGCCGTCCAGTCTGGCGTCCTTCAGCGTGGTGCGCTGCGCCTCCTCGGTCTTGCGGCCGTTGCTGTAGGTCATCACCTGGCCGGGGCGCAGGTCGGCGCCTTCGAAATCGGTCTGGCGCAGGATCGCCTTGAGGAAGTTGGCGCCGCGCAGATCCGCCCGTGCGAAGGAGGACCCCACCAGCGACGACCGGCTGAAGTCGGCGCCGAACAGGTCGGTCATGGCGAAACTCACCTCTTCCAGACGGCTGGAAGAGAAGTCACACTGCGTCAGCACTGCGTTCTTCAGATTGAAGCCCTTGAGGTGCAGTCCCGACAGGTCCATCGACTTGGCTTGCAGGCGGGTTCCGCCGGGCTGCAGCTTGAGGTAGAGGAGATGGTCGCGCACGCGCTTCAGGAATTCGATGGTCTTGTCCGACATGGAGCGTCCTCCGCGCCGCGATTGCTTCTCCAATTCGAAGAAAGTACCTCGAAGCCCTGAGATTTCAAACGGAGTATTGCGACAAATTGTCACAAAGCACCGCCGTTCTGGATGACTCGGCCACGGCATCAACAACGTAGGATGGAAACGCATGAACACCGGAATGACCCAGGACGTGGAGTTCCTGCGCCGTGCCATCGCGCTCAGCCGCACCAACATGCTGGCCGGCGAAGGCGGCCCCTTCGGGGCGGTGGTGGTGCACGACGGCCGCGTGGTGGGGGAGGGCTGGAACCGCGTCACCTCGACCAACGACCCCACCGCGCATGCCGAGGTGGTGGCCATCCGCGACGCCTGCCGGGCGCTCGGCACCTACGAGCTGGCGGGCGCCACGCTCTACACCAGTTGCGAGCCCTGCCCGATGTGCCTCGCCGCCGCCTACTGGGCGCGCGTCGCCCGCATCGTCTACGCCGCCTCGCGCGAGGACGCCGCCGCGGCCGGCTTCGACGACGCCCACATCTACGGCGAGGTGGCGCTGCCCATCGCCGAACGCCGCCTGCCGATGGTCTGCCAGCTCTCCGATGAGGCCCGCGCCGTGTTCGGCGAGTGGGTGGAGAAGGCGGACCGGATCCCGTATTAGGTCAGCGCCTCCGCTCCGTAGGCCCCGGCGAGGCTGCGGCAGCGGCCGGCGATCAGGTCGGTCAGCCGGGCGAGCACGGGGTGGTCGACGCCGTCCCGCCGGCACGCCTCGGCCACCATCACGGCGAGGTCGGGCAGTTGCGCGATGTGATGCCGCAGCAGCGCCATCGTCATGTCCACCGGAAACCCGGCGGCCTTCGCCGTCTGCTCCCAATGGCGCGGCATGATGTCGAGCACCGGGTAGGTCTTGCCGATCCGCATCGCCATCTTCAGGTCCTGCAAATCGGCTTCCACCTCCCCCTGGCCAAGGTGCGGCAGGAGGCTGGCCAGATCGTAGAAGGGCGCCAGACGGGCGCTGCCACGCGGGCCCAGCAGCATCGAATAGTTCTTCGCGTGCGCGTCGGTGCCGACGATCAGGAAATTGAAGACCAGCGCCTCCATGAAGCGGATCCGGTCAAGCTCCGCCTCGTCCGAGGCGTTGAGCACCTCGTTCATGATCCTCACGATGCCGGGGCCGCCGTCCTTCTCGTACTTGATGAAGGGATGGACAGCGAGCGCCTGACACATGTCCTCCTGGTGGATGCGGATGAGGCCGTCCGCCGTCCGCTGGCGGTCGTAGCGCTCCACCACGATGGTCTTCTCCCCGGCGAAGGTCCGCACCTCGCTGCGCGCGGTGATCAGGTTCGAGGCCGCCGCCAGCCGGAGGCAGAAATGTTCGTTCTCGGTGTGGCCGCTCAGAGCGGGCATCGGCGGCTTGAAGATGTGCGTGGTCGGCACGCCGCCTTCGGGCACGCCCCAACGATCCCCCTGCGGATCATAATGCAGCGCGGTCTTCGCCTGCGCCCCGGCAAGGCTGAACTGACCGGGGTCACCGTGCCGGCGCCCCGCCGCCGCATCCTTGCGAAGCTCGGCCAGACGCTGACCAAGCTCCTCCTCGGTCAGCCAGCGGACATGCCCGTCGTTCTCCAGCGCGTGGCGTTTCTCGTCGGTGAGGAACTGGACGGCGCCCGCGCAATCCTCGCCCATCGCGGCCAGCAGGGCGAAGGCGTTGCGCGGCGAAACCTGGAACCGCTCGCCCCAGCGCTTCAGCAACACCTCATTGTCAGGCAGCAGGCCCCACATGAAGGCCTCGATGGTGGAGTGGGGATGCTCCCTGGCGGACAGCGGCATGGACAGCGACAGCGGGATCTGAAGAGGACCATCACGCCATGCATCGTCGTACGTGAACGTCAGCGAGCCGCTTGCGCTTTGTTCAACGTGACCGATTGTGTCCTTGCCGATCAGGACATGCAGCACTCTTGAACGCGTCTTCGCCATGACCGATCCCGAACACTCTCAAGAGTACGCAGCCCACCCACCATCACGTAACATTATTTTTTTTCGGTCCACCACCTCCCGAATCCCCAGCAACATTCCCGGAGCTTTTTGCCGAGCTGTCTACACCGCCGAGAGCGCCGGTCGCCCTCAGCATATCTTGGTAATTTTTGAGTGGAGAGGACTTCAGAATGCTATCACGTCCGTTAACGGCGGCCGACTTCAGAATACTTTCATATGCGTTGGCGGCAGTGTCCTTCAGAATGCCCTCACGATTATTGACGCCGGTCACCTTCAATGCGTCTTCGTAGGCATTGCGGCCCGCCATAATGTTAGCAATTCCGGCCCGCTTCAGAATGCCGTCATGTGCAGCCTTCTGCTTCAGAACGTCGTTTACGTCGTATGCAACGCCGGACGGAGCCGGTCGCGACGTCTTCGGCTCGATAGCGGCTGCAACCTTTGGTTCCGGCTTGCTTGCAGCGACCGCTGGCGTCTCCTGAGCGTCGAGAGTCACACCGAGAGCGACCAGAACCTTCAGGACCTTTCCGATCTCGGCGGTGGCCTTCCCGTTCTCGACCTCCGAAATCCACCCCTGCGTGGTGCCGACCCGGCGCGCCAGTTCGACCTGACTCACCTTGGCCCGCCGACGCGCGTCACGGATCAACGCTCCAATGTCTTTGGGGGTCTTTACGATCACGGAATGCGCCCTTCCACCGGCGAACGACGGTACAGCCATGATATGGGCGATCGGAGATAAGCGGTCAATACCGCCGATCGGCTATATCGACTCCCTTCTCAGCCCACGCTCTATCGCCGAATGGCGATAATTCCGCACTATAGACGAACGGCGATATCATGACAACCCGACCACGCCGCATGAACGGGAGATGCCGTCAGGAGACGGCCGATCGGCGATAGATCCAAGATACCGCCGATCGGCCGTAGCGCCTTCAGGGAAACGCCCCGTTCTTTACGGCAGGCGGAACGCCACCACTTCACCCTGCAGCATCATCGGTACGACGGCCAGCTTCTGGCGCGGCAGCCAGGCGTGGTCGGCGCTGCCCTGCGGCAGGTCGACGAGCTGCGTGGCCTTGCCCGTGCGGTCGATGCGCAGCAGGCCGCCGTTGAACCAGTCGGTCACCAGGAAGCTGCCGTCCCGCAGGATTTCCAGCCCGTCCAGGTTGCCCACCGGGGCGCCGCTGCCGATGGAGCGGACGGCCTTGCTCTTCAGCGACACCGCCTTCATGTGGCCGGCCACGGTGGTGGCGAAGCCCTGGCCGGAGAACACGCCCCACGACGCCACGATCAGGTCGTCGCCGCGCACCTGCAGGCCGTTCGGCGAGGTCAGCTTTTCGTCCTTCAGCCACTGGGTGAAGCGCTTGCCCTCCAGGCGCCAGATGGCGTTGTCCATCAGGTCGGAGACGTAGATGCGGCCCTGGCGGTCGACGGCGATGTCGTTGAGGAACTTGGCGCCCGGCGCCTCGTGGCGGGCCGTGACCTTGCCCGACGGGATGTCGATGACGGCCAGCGCGTCGATGTCGGAGACGTACAGCGTGTCGCCGCGCACCGCCATGCCCTTCGGCGCGTTCAGGCCGGTCACCCACTGCTCCTGCAGGACCTTGCCGTCGAAGCCCAGGCGCGAAATGTAGCCGATACCGTCCTTGCCGGCCGGTTCGCCGACGATGTTCGACACGTAGAGGATGTTGCGCCGCGGGTCGAGCGTCACGCTCTCCGGCAACTGGAAGCCGCCGACGCGCCACGCCTCGGTGACGCCCTTGGCGACGATCCGGGTCGGCTCGACGGTCGGCTGCGCCGGGGCGGCGGCCACCGCCGTCTGGGTGGCGGACGGGTCGGACGCGCAGGCGCCGAGCGCCAGCGCCGCGGCGGCGGCCAGGAAGATGGTACGCATGATGGTGGGAACTCCCCTGTCTCTCGTAGCCTCGCGCGCTGTGACGGCGCGCGCAGGGATGGGGATTCTGGCATGATAACAACGATGAAGCCAACCGCTTACGGCGCGGCGCTACGCCTCGCCGTCCTTGCGGTAGGGGGACAACTCGCCCAGCGCGTCGATCTCCGCGCGCACGGCCGCGCGCTCCTGCTCCAGGTGGTTGGCGAGCACGCGGCGGAAGCCGGCGTCGCGGATCCAGTGGGCGCTGTAGGTCGGCACCGGCAGGTAGCCGCGCTGGATCTTGTGCTCGCCCTGGGCGCCGGCTTCGACGCGCGCCAGCCCGTGCGCGATGGCGTAGTCGAGCGCCGTGTAGTAGCAGGCCTCGAAGTGCAGGAACCGGTAGCGCCCGTCTGAACCCCAGTTGCGGCCGTACAGCGCGTCCGATCCCCGCAGGTTCAGCGCCCCGGCCACCCACTCGCCGCCGTCCTCGCACATCACCAGCACAACGGCATCGGCCATGGTGGCGCCCAGCCGGTGGAAGAAGTCGCGCGTCAGATAGCCGCCGCCCCACTTGCGGTCGGTGGTGTCCATGTAGAAGCGGAAGAAGGCGTCCCAGTGCGCGGGCCTGATGTCGTCACCGGACAGGGCGTGGATGCGCACGCCGCTCTCCGCCACCTCGCGCCGCTCCTTGCGGATGGACTTGCGCTTGCGCGAACTGAGCGTGCCCAGGAAGTCGTCGAAGCTGCCGTAGCCGCGGTTGTGCCAGTGGTACTGCACCCCCAGCCGCCGCAGCCAGCCGGCCTCGCCCAACCGCGACCACTCGGCCTCGTCCGGGAAGGTGACGTGGACGGAGGAGACGCCGTACCGCCGCGCCACCTCCTCCATCGCCTGGATCAGGGACTGGAAAACGCCGGGGCCGGCGTCCGGCCGCACTAGCAGGCGCGGCCCCGGCACCGGCGTGAACGGCACGGCGACCTGGAGCTTCGGGTAATATTTGCCGCCCGCCCGCTCGTAGGCGTGCGCCCAGGAATGGTCGAAGACGTATTCGCCGTAGGAATGCGACTTCACGTACATGGGCACCGCCCCGGCGATGCGCCCTTCGGCGTCGAGTGCCGCAAGGTGCATCGGCTGCCAGCCGGTGCGCGCCGCGGCCGAGCCCGACTCCTCCAGCGCCGCCAGGAAGGCGTGGCGCAGGAACGGGTTGTCCGGCCCGGCGCAGGCGTCCCACTGCGCCGGGTCAGCCTCGCCGATGCCGGTCAGGATCTTCACGGTGATGGCGTCTCCGCCGTCAGGCATGCCCTGCCCTCCCTGTTGCACCGCAAGGAGGTAAGCCGGCCTGGACGGCGCGGCAAGCCACCCTTGTCAGGCCAGTTCGAACACCGCGTCCACCTCGACCGCCACGTTGAGCGGCAGCGACGACGCGCCCACGGCGAAGCGGGCGTGCCGGCCGGCGTCGCCCAGCACCTCCACCATCAGCTCGGACGCGCCGTTGATGACCTGCGGATGGTCGTGGAAGTCGGGGCCGGCGTTGACAAAACCGCCCAGCTTCAGGCAGCGCGCCACGCGGTCGAGGTCGCCGTCGCAGGCCGCCCTGGCCTGGGCCAGCAGGTTGAGCCCGCACAGGCGCGCGGCCTGCTTGCCCTCCTCCACGGAGAAATCCTTGCCCACCTTGCCCAGGAAGCGCCGCTCGCCGTTCCACACGGTGACCTGGCCGGAGACGTAGAGCGTCTTGCCGGAGATGGTGTACGGCACGTAGGCGGCCACCGGCGCCGCCGGCTGCGGCAGCTCTATGCCCAGTTCCTTCAGTCGCGCCTCGATGCGTCCGGCCATAATGTCCCTCCCTTGTCTATCCCGTTCCGGGGCCGTCCTGGACGATAACGGGCGCGCACGGTGCGGCCAAGGGGCCAGCCGGGATAGGCCGGAACGCCCGACGTGGAAATTTTTATCCACCGCTGCCGGGCATCCCTGCGCTTCCGACCCGGCAAAGTTTTCCACAAGCGGCCGGGCACCGTTCGCCGCCCCCTCCCCTCCGCGCCCATGCCGGACCGATAATCCAGTATTCTCAATGGGTTGGTGGCGTGCCAGACGAGTTGGCACGCCGTTTGATTATGAGAGGGCGACGATCAACAACGTCGCCTCGCCTGGCCCCCTCACCGGCCGCGAGGCCGGCCTCAGAAGGAGACTAGGAGCCATGGCCATCAACGACGTCGCCCTGACCGGTGCAATGCGTGCCAACCTGCTGCAGCTGCAGGGCACTGAAACGAAGATCTCGCAGAAGCAGAACATTCTGGCGACCGGCAACAAGATCAACTCCGCCCTGGATGGCCCGACGGCCTACTTCGCGGCGAAGGGTCTGACGCAGCGCGCGGGCGACCTCTCGGCCCTCAAGGACTCGATGGGCCAGGCTGTCAGCACCATCAAGTCCGCCGACAAGGGCCTGACCGCGATCGAAAGCCTCGTCGAACAAGCCCGCGGTCTGACGACCGCCGCCTACTCGGCGCTGGGCAACGACGCCGGTTCGGTCGCCACCCGCAAGACGCTGGCCTCGCAGTTCAACGCGCTGAAGCAGCAGATCGACAAGCTGGCCGAGGACTCCGGTTACCAGGGCAAGAACCTGCTGAACGGCAACGGCCTGCGTCTCGACTCGACCAGCGCATCGCGCGTCGCGGTGAACAGTGTCGTCGGTCTTGAGAACGCCCGCGTCACCAACGTCGTCGGCACCGACACCTACACGGTGCGCGTCAAGGGCGACGGCTCGATCGAAGGCGCCGCCGGCGACATCAGCAAGGCCGAAATGGCTCACGGCCTGACCGGCCTGAAGATGTCCGGCACGATGTCCACCTCGCTCGGCAACTTCTCCGATGTCAGCATCGAGGTCCGCGGCGCCACCGGCCGCCAGCGCACCTTCATCGTGAGCGACGGCGTCGAGTCGCGCACCATCACCTACTTCGACGACAACCAGACGATCGCCGCCAACACGACGGTGCCCGCCAAGTCGAACCAGGCGCAGTTGACCACCGTCACCCTGGGCGGCACGATCGAGGCGGGCGACATCTTCTCGATCACCATCGAGGGCCAGACGTTCTCGTACACGGCCACCACGGCCGACGTGAACATGACGACGACCGCCAAGATGTCGATCGCCACCAAGCTGCAGCAGTCGATCAGCACCGCCATCTCCAGCGGCCGTCTGTCGGGCACCACCTAC
>DASPIO010000039.1:0-2326 GCA_035629155.1 Azospirillum sp.
TTCAACTCGGCCGACGCCGGCCGCCGAACGCGGTGCAGCGTAACCGAAGTTGCGTTTCTCCGGAATCGATATTCCGTTCCGGGTACGTACTCCCCGTTGCCCTTGCCCTGGGGATGGATTCGCGCTAGGAACCCGCCACGCATTCTAAGGGCGCTGGATCCCTACGAAAACCCCATCCACCCGGTTCGCGCCCCCAGCGATTTGGGGGGCGGACCATGTTCAGGGAACGCTCCATGGCACGCAAGAAGATCGCGCTCGTCGGCGCCGGCCAGATCGGTGGCACGCTGGCTCTCCTCGCCGCTCAAAAGGAACTGGGTGATGTCGTCCTGTTCGACATCGCCGAGGGCATGCCGGAGGGCAAGGCGCTCGACCTCGCCGAGACGGCCCCGGTCGAGGGTTTCAACGCCAAGCTCAGCGGCGGCAACGACTACTCGATCATCAAGGACGCCGACGTGGTGATCGTCACCGCCGGCATCCCGCGTAAGCCGGGCATGAGCCGCGACGACCTGATCGGCATCAACAGCGGCGTCTGCAAGACCGTCGGCGAAGCCATCAAGCAGTACTGCCCGAACGCCTTCGTCATCGTCATCACCAACCCGCTGGACGTGATGGTGTGGGTGCTCCAGCAGGCCTCGGGGCTGCCGCCGGAGCGCGTGGTCGGCATGGCCGGCGTGCTGGACTCGGCCCGTTTCCGCTACTTCCTGGCCGACGAGTTCAACGTGTCGGTCGAGGACGTCACGGCCTTCGTGCTGGGCGGCCACGGCGACACCATGGTGCCGCTGGTCCGCTACTCGACCGTCGCCGGCATCCCGCTGCCGGACCTGATCAAGATGGGCTGGACCACGCAGGAGAAGCTGGACGCCATCGTGCAGCGCACCCGTGACGGTGGTGCGGAAATCGTCAAGCTGCTGAAGACCGGCTCGGCCTTCTACGCCCCGGCCGCCTCCGCCATCCAGATGGCCGAGAGCTACCTGAAGGACCAGAAGCGCGTCGTTCCGGTCGCCGCCTACCTGACCGGCCAGTACGGCCAGAACGACATCTACGTCGGCGTGCCCACGGTCATCGGCGCCGGCGGCGTCGAGAAGATCATCGAGATCGAGCTGAGCGCCGAAGAGAAGAAGATGTTCGATCACTCGGTCGACGCCGTGAAGCAGCTCGTCGACGTCGTGAAGAAGCAGCAGGCAGAGAAGGCCGCCTCCTAAGGCGGCCTTTTTTCGCCCTTTCGGGGCGCGTCGCGCACTGGGGCACGGATCACTGGGGCACGGATGGTTGAACGCACCGGCCCAGGTGATAAAGTAGCCCGGCCTTGCGGCCAGCGGGATAGTCCGTTGGTCGCATGGCCGAAGTGCACGACGCCTTCCCCGCGTCCGCCCATCGTCAGCCGACTAAAAAAACGAATGGACGCCCAATGAATATCCATGAGTACCAGGCCAAGGGCCTGCTGAAGAAGTACGGCGTCGCGGTTCCCCGCGGCGGCGTCGCCTACACCCCGCAGGAGGCCGAGACGGTCGCCCGCGAACTCGGCGGCCCGGTGTGGGTCGTCAAGTCCCAGATCCACGCCGGCGGCCGCGGCGCCGGCCGCTTCAAGGGCAACGAGCAGGGCAAGGGCGGCGTCCGCGTCGTCAAGTCCATCGAGGATGTCGGCAAGAACGCCGGCGAGATGCTCGGCAAGGTGCTGGTCACCAAGCAGACCGGCCCCGAGGGCAAGGAAGTCAAGCGGATCTACGTCGAGGAAGGCGCGGACATCAAGCGCGAGCTGTACCTCGGCATGCTGGTGGACCGCGCGTCGGGCACCGTCACCATCATCGCCTCGACCGAGGGCGGTATGGAGATCGAGGAGGTCGCGCACGACCACCCCGAGAAGATCCTGAAGGTCATCATCGACCCGGTCACCGGCATCCAGGGCTTCCACTGCCGCAAGGTCGCCTTCGGCCTGGGCCTGGAAGGCAAGCAGGTGGGTGCGGCCGCCAAGTTCCTGACGGCCATGTACCAGGCCTTCGTGGAGCTGGACTGCTCGATCGTCGAGATCAACCCGCTGATCGTCACCGGCTCGGGTGACATCCTGGCGCTCGACGCCAAGATGAACTTCGACGACAACGCGCTCTTCCGTCACAAGGACATCGAAGAGCTGCGCGACGAGTCCGAGGAGGACCCGGCGGAGATCGAGGCGGCGAAGCACAGCCTCAACTACGTCAAGCTCGACGGCAACATCGGCTGCATGGTGAACGGCGCCGGCCTCGCCATGGCGACGATGGACATCATCAAGCTGTACGGCGGCGAGCCGGCCAACTTCCTGGACGTCGGCGGCGGCGCCACGAAGGAGCGC
>DASPIO010000040.1:0-3116 GCA_035629155.1 Azospirillum sp.
CGGGCGCACTCCTGGCTGAACCGCTATCGCCGCATCCTGGTCCGCTGGGAAAAGCTCGCCCTCACCTACGAGGCCATGCTCCACATCGTCTGCGCTGTCACCGTCTGGGAGTTCGTCTCCCTACTGGAATAGGTTCTTAGCCCAGTTGCTTAAGCCTCCGCAGGACGGCGGGCAGTGCGTCCGGAAGGTCTTCCGCGATCAGCCCCGGCCCGACCTCCATCCCTGCCGCGCCGTGCAGCCACACCGCGGCGCAGGCGGCCTCGAACGCCGGCATCCCCTGCGCCATCAGGCCCAGCACCAGCCCGGCCAGAACGTCCCCCGCCCCGGCCGTGGCAAGGTCGGGCGGCGCGTTCGTGTTGACGGCGGCGCGCCCGTCCGGCGCCGCGACCACCGTGTCCGCCCCCTTCAGCAGCACGACGGCCCCGCAGCGCGCCGCCGCCGCGCGCACGCGCGCGATTTTGTCGCCCTGGACGTCGAAGACGCGGGCGAACTCCCCATCGTGCGGCGTCAACACCCAGCGCCCGTCCAGCCGGTCCAGCAGGTCGGCCGGCGCGCCGGCGAAGGCGGTCAGCGCGTCGGCGTCCAGCACGCCTGTCTTGCCCGCCGCCAGCGCCGCCAGGACGCGCGCCCGCGTGTGCACCCCCACCCCGGCGCCGGGGCCCAGCAGCACCGCGTTCTTGCGCGCGTCGCCCAGCAGCGTGGCGAAGCCCGCGTCGTCCTCCACCGGCTCCACGATCACGCTGGGCGACGCGGCGGCGTACACGGCGAAGGCCTCCGGCGGGCAGGCGATGGTGACCAGCCCGGCGCCCGCGCGCAGCGCCGCGCGCGCCGCCAGCCGGCCGGCGCCGGTCATGCGCCCGCCCCCCGCCACCACGGCGTGGCCGCGCGCGTACTTGTGCGCGTCGGCGCGCGGCCAGGGATAATGGCTCAGCCACAGCGCCGGCCCGTTCTCCCACTGCCGCGGCCGGATATCGTCCAGCACAGCGGGCGGAATGCCGATGTCGGCCACCACCGTCTCGCCGCAGCGCAGCCGCCCCGGCAGCAGCCGGTGCCCCGGCTTCGCGCGGAAGAAGGTGACGGTCAGCGCCGCCTGCGGTGCCGCGCCCAGGATGGCGCCGCTGTCGCCGTGCACGCCGCTCGGCACGTCCACCGCCACGACGGTCCGCCCCGCCATGGCGTCCACCAGCGTGCGCGCCATGCCCTCCAGCGGCCGGGCCAGCCCGGCGCCGAACAGCGCGTCCACCACCAGTGGGTCACCGTCCAGCAGCGCCGGCTCCGGCGCTTCCACCGGCCCGGTCCAGCGCTGCACCGCCTGGGCCGCGTCGCCGCGCAACGCCGTGTAGGAGCCGAGCAGCGCCAGCCGCACCGGCCACCCGGCCTCTTGCAGCAGCCGCGCCACCACGAACCCGTCGCCGCCGTTGTTGCCAGGCCCGCACAGCACCACAGTGGGCCGCGGCATCCATCGCGCGCGAATCTCCCGCGCGATGGCCGCCCCGGCGTTCTCCATCAGCACCGGTCCCGGCACCCCGGCCGCCATGGCCAGCGAGTCCGCCCGATACATCTCGGCGACGCTTAGAAGCTCATGCCCCGTATTCATGGAGCGCTCCACCATCGGGCTTTTAGACGCGGATACACACGGACAAGGACACGGATGCACACGCTGAAAATCCATCCGTGTCCATCCGTGTTGAAATTACAGTTTCCGGCGCCGCGGCATCAATTGCCCGCATGCTTCTCCCGCGCCGCGCGGAAATCCTCCACCATCGCTCGCGCGCCGTTGCGCACGAAGCCGACGTCGCCGCCGGCCACGATCAGGCGGGCGCCGCGCGCGATCAGCATCTCCGTCGGCCGCCCCTTCACCGGGATGGTGCCGTAGGTGCCGCCGCTGGTGAGAATTGCCTGCTCGGCGCGGTCCAGCAGGGCCAGCACCTCCGGATCGTCGAATCGCCCGATCCGCCCGAAGTCGCCGGACAGGTCGTATGGCCCGACGAACAGCGAATCCACACCCGGCACCGCCGCGATCGCCGGGATGGCGTCCACCGCCGCCACCGTCTCGATCTGGCAGACCACCACCAGTTCGTCGCTGCAAGTATCGCGGTAGCGCTCGCCGCACAGCCCATAGTCGGCGCCGCGCGCCAGGGCATAGGCGGCTCCACGGGCGCCACGCGGCGGGTAGTGGCAGGCCGCCACGGCGGCGCGCGCCTCCTCGGCCGTGTTGATGTTGGGGAACATCAGCCCCTCGACGCCCAGGTCGAGTGCCCGCTTGACGTAGACCGGGTCGTTGGCGGGCACGCGCATCAGCGCCGTGGCGCCGGTGCCCGACAGGGCCTGCAGCAGGGCCAGCCCGTCGGCCAGTGTGCCCGGCCCGTGTTCATGATCGATGACGACGAAATCGAATCCGGCCAGTCCGACGATCTCGGCGGCAATCGGGCTGGCCATGTTGAGCCAGCAGCCGAGCGCCGGCCGGCCGGCGGCCAGCGTGCGCTTCAGGGCGTTCTCCCGGAACATGCGCGTTCCTCCCGTTTTGGCCCGGTTCGAGCCGGGGAAACGAGTATACGCCGTCGCGGGAAACACCGCCGCCGGAATCGCGAAAGGGCAACGCCGCGCCGCGCCCGGTACCCGGTGCAACGCGCGATCGCCCGCGCTGAACAGAACAAATGGGAAGAAAGGGGAATGGGGCGATGGATGGGATTCGAACCCACGACCACTCGGACCACAACCGAGGGCTCTACCAACTGAGCTACCACCGCCGCCGTGGGCGGGTTTCTAGGCCCGAACCCGCCCTCAGGTCAAGCGGAAGATTGGCATGCCGCGTCAAAATTTCCAGACGCCCGTTTTTCCGCCGGAAACACACAGCCGCTTGCGCCCAATGCACAAATAATGTTCACTTCGCCGCATTCAGCGGCAGCCGGATGCCGCCGGGAGTGGCAGATCCTGTCCATCCGGCGGTGACGCACCCCGTTCGATCAATCCCCGCGCCGCTGGCACGATCCGTGCTAACCATGCGGCGTCGGCGGTGCGCGGACGGTGCCTGCCGGCGTTGGCACCTCGTAAACGAGAGACCCATGAAGAAGATCGAAGCCATCATCAAGCCGTTCAAGCTCGACGAAGTGAAG
>DASPIO010000041.1:0-14554 GCA_035629155.1 Azospirillum sp.
CAAGAAGTACGGCCGCAACCGTCTGGCCGAGGGCAAGCTGCCGCTGTGCGCCGAGATGTGCTCGACCAAGGCGCTGCTGGCCGGCGACGGCGACAAGGTGGCCAACATCTACCGCGAGCGCGTGGTGGCCCGCGGCTTCGGTTCCGGCGCCTGGGGCTGGGGCACCGCCTACCAGATGAAGGCGGGGTCGTGATGTAAACCCCTCCCCCTGCTTCGCAGGGGGAGGGTGGGGGCCGCGGCCTGCCCGAGAATCCACGCGTAGGTTGGGTTGAGCGTCAGCGAAAACCCAACGCTGGTAGCGATGAGGACACGTTGGGTTTTCGCCTTCGGCTCAACCCAACCTACGGTCATCCCTCCCTCGGCGGGGCCGGGGGAGGGCAATAATACCACGGGGAGGCATCTGATGACGTCGTGGACCAAGGCGGCACTGACCTGTTCCCTCGGGCTGGTGCTCCTCCTCGTGGTAGCGCTGGCCGCCGGGGCGCCGCCGGTGCGGGCGGGGGAACCGGCGCCGCCGGTACCCACCCAGTCGGCGACCGGCGCCACGGAGGCCGACCTGTGGCAGGCCATCCGTCAGGGTGCCGCCGGCACCACCACGCTGCCCAACCCGCGCGCCGGCATCCTGATCCAGTCGGAAGGGGACCAGTGGCGCCACCTGCGCAACGGGCCGATCGTCACCTACGGCACGTGGGCGATGGCCGGCATTCTGGCCGTGCTGGCGCTGTTTTTCCTGCTGCGCGGCCGCATCCGCATCGACGGGCCGAAGACCGGCCGCACGGTGGAACGCTTCAACCTGTTGGAACGCGCCACCCACTGGCTGACCGCCGGCAGCTTCATCGTGCTGGCGTTGACCGGGCTCAACGTCCTGTACGGCCGCTGGGCGCTGCTGCCGCTGATCGGGCCGGAGCCATTCGCGCTGCTCGCCGGCTGGGGCAAGCTGGCGCACAACTACCTGGGCTTCGCCTTCATCCTGGGCGTGGTGCTGACGCTGGTCCTGTGGATCCGCCACAACCTGCCGGACCGCACAGACGCCGGCTGGATCCTGCGCGCCGGCGGCCTGTTCAGCAAGGGCGTGCACCCGCCGGCGAAGAAGTTCAACGCCGGGCAGAAGGTGATCTTCTGGTCGGTGGTGATCGGCGGCGCCGTGCTGGGCTACACCGGCGTGCAACTGCTGTTCCCGTTCTACTTCGGGACCATGGCCGACATGCAGTTCTACCAGACCATCCACGCCATCGCGGCGCTGGCCATGGTGGTGATCATCATCGGCCACATCTACATCGGCTCCATCGGCATGGAAGGCGCCTTCGCCGCCATGAGCACCGGCCAAGTCGAGGAGGAATGGGCGCGCGAGCACCACGCCTTGTGGCTCGCCGAGGTGAAGGGCCAACGGCCCGGCGCCGGTCACGGCGGCCGTCACGGGCACGCGCCGGCGGAATGATCGGCGGGCTGTTTGCGTTGGGCCGCGCCGGCGCTTGGCACCAACCTGCGGTGACGCGCGTTTACCCGTAGGTTGGTGCCAAGCGCCGGCGCGACCCAACGTCGTGCGATCTCCCCATCGCCCCGCGTTGACAATATTCCTACTGAC
Source organism: Azospirillum sp. (assembly GCA_035629155.1). GTDB lineage: Bacteria > Pseudomonadota > Alphaproteobacteria > Azospirillales > Azospirillaceae > Azospirillum. Next base: position 1,586 of record DASPIO010000041.1, read on the forward strand.
CGTCATCATGGATGCCCCCGACGCAACAGGCGCTGAACCGGTGCGGTGAACGATGCGGCTGCCGATCCATCCCCTTCACCACGGACAGAGCCCGATCCGCACGGGGCTCGCCAATGTGACACCCCCGCCGGAAGCGTATCATCCCGTAACATTGGGTAACATTTCCTTTCTGGCCATCCTCCTCGCCCTGCTCCTCGCCGCCGTCCCGGCCCGCGCCGATCTGGTCGGCCACGGTGCCATGGTCAACGCCGTCGCCGTGTCACCGGACGGCGCACGTGCGCTGTCGGGAAGCTGGGACTACACGGCCATCGTCTGGGACTTGGCCGGGCGCAAGGAGCTGCGCGTGCTCCAGGGGCACGACGGCGGGGTCAACGCCGTGGCCTTCCTGCCCGACGGCCGGCACGGCCTGACCGGTGGCCGCGACGCCGCCATCAAGCTGTGGGACCTGGAGACGGGGGCGGAGGTCCGCACCTTCTCGGGCCACGCCGGCAACGTCGTCTCGCTCGCGGTGGCGCCGGGCGGGCGGCGCTTCGCCTCGGCCAGTTGGGACCCTTCGGTCAAGGTGTGGGACGTGGAGACCGGCGCGGTCGTCACGACGTTGAACGGCCACACCGCAAACGTCAACGGCGTCGCCTTCACGCCGGACGGCACGCGGCTGGTCTCGGTCGGCTACGACCTTCAGATCCGCGTCTGGGACACCGCCGACTGGAAGGAGCTGGCCGTTCTGGAAGGGCACGTGGGCAGCGTCAACGCCGTCGCCGTGGCGCCGGACGGCCGCACCGCCGCCACCGTGTCCAGCGACGAGACGGTGCGCCTGTGGGACCTCGCCGCGCTCAAGCCGCTCGGCGGCTGGCAGGGGCACGAGGGGTTCATCACCTCCGTGACCTACACGCCGGACGGGCGCGCCCTGCTCACCGGCGGGGGCGGCGACCGCACCGTGCGGCTGTGGGACGCCGCCACGCACAAGCCGCTGGCCGCCTTCCAGGGGCACGAGAAACCGGTGTGGGCGCTGGCCTGCACGCCGGACGGCGGCACGGCGCTGTCGGCCGGCTACGACGCGGTGGTCAAGCTGTGGGACCTCGCCCCCTACCGCCGGGCGCCTTGACGGGGATGCGCCCGCATGGCTCCCTCGACTCCCTCCTGTCCCAAGGACCCGTCATGAGCACGCCCGACACCCGCGACCTCCGCCAGGCGATCATCGACACCTGCCTCGCCATGAACCGGCTGGGCATCAACCAGGGCTCGTCCGGCAACCTGTCGGTGCGCGTCGACGGCGGCTTCCTGGTGACGCCGTCCAGCCTCGCCTACGACCGCACGACGCCCGACGACATCGTCCCCATGGGCTTCGACGGCACCTACACGGGCGAGCGGCGCCCCTCCTCGGAATGGCGCATCCATCGCGACGTGCTGGCCGCCCGCCCGGACATGGAGGTGGTGCTGCACGCCCATCCCACCTTCGTCACGGCGCTGGCCGTGCATGGGCGCGGCATCCCCAGTTTCCACTACATGGTCGCGGTGGCCGGCGGGGACGACATCCGCTGCGCCCCCTACGCCACCTTCGGCACGCAGGAACTCTCCGACAACGCCCTGAAGGCGCTGGAGGGGCGGACGGCCTGCCTGCTCGGCAACCACGGCATGGTGGTGCTGGGCAAGACGCTGGACTCGGCACTGTCCCTGGCGGTGGAGGTGGAGACGCTGGCGCGCCAGTACGTGTTTGCCCTGTCGCTCGGCGAACCCGCCATCCTGCCGCCCGAGGAGATCGCTCGCGTCGCCGAGAAGATGCGCCGCATGAAGTACGGCCAGGGCGGTGGCGGTGCCACGGAGCTGGACCCCGACGCCCCGCGCCGCCGCGACGCCTGAACGTTTCAGCGTCCGGTCGTCCGCACCAGGGCGCGCAGCCGCCGCACCGTTTCGGCGTCGGCCGTGCCGGTCAACGTGTCCGGCTGGAAGTGCCGCTGGAAGGCCAGCAGTGCACGCGGGCATCCGGCGTCGTAGCCGTAGCGCGCCAGCAGCGCCCGCACCTCGCCCTCGTCGAACGGCCCGCCGTCCGCCTCCGCCGGTTCCGGCCACACGCCGATGCCGGCGCGGGCGAGGCGGGGCCAGTCGAACAGCTCGCCGGGATCCTCCTTGCGGTCCGGGGCGATGTCGGAATGGCCGATCACGTCCTCCGCCCGGATCCCGTGCCGGCCCATCACGGCGCGGCAGAGACCCTCGACGGCGTCCATCTGCGCGGGCGGGAAGGGGCGGTAGCCGAACTCGTGGCCGGGGTTGACGATCTCGATGCCGACGGAGCGGCTGTTGACGTCGCCGGAGCCTCGCCAGGAGCCCACCCCCGCGTGCCAGGCGCGCCGCTCCTCCGGCACGTGGGCGTACACGGTGCCGTCCTCGTCCACCGTGTAGTGGGCGCTGACCTGCGCCGCCGGGTCGCACAGCCGCTCCAGCGCGTGGCGGGCGGTGGGCATGCCCGTGTAGTGCAGGATCAGCAGCTCCGCCCGCGCGCCGTCCGGCCGCGGCCCGTGGTTGGGGGAAGGAAGGTCGATGATGCGCATCCCGTCAGGCCCGCTCACGTCAGGTTCGTCACCTTCTCGTTCACCACCTTGGGCAGCCGCAGCACGATCACGCCGACCCCGGCCACCGTGACCAGGCCGCCCAGCGCCAGCCGCCACGTCAGCGGCTCGTCCAGCAGCAGCACGCCCGACGCCACGCCGAACAGCGGCACCAGCAGCATGAACGGCACCGCCTGGTTGACGTCGTAGCGCCGCAGCAGACGGTACCACAGCCCGTAGGCGACGATGGTCGCCATGACGGCGATGAACACCAAAGCGCCCCAGCCCCACAGGCTGGCGTTGGCGATGGCCTCCCACTGGCCGCTCTCCAGCAGCAGCGACAGCGCCAGCAACTGCGGCGCGGCGAACAGCCCCATCCAGGCGTTCAGCGCGAAGCCGTCCACCGCCCCCAGGCGCTTGATCTGCACGCTGGCCAGCGCGAAGGCGAGGCTGGCGAGCACCACCAGGACCAGCGGCGTCAGGTTGCCGGCCAGCCGCGGCTCACCCGCGATCAGCAACACGCCGGCGAAGGCCACCACCATGCCGAAGGCGCGCTTCCAGCCCAGCTTGTCCTTGAAGAGCAGCGCCGCCAGCAGGGAGGCGAACGGCACCTGGAGCTGGGCGGCGACCGACGCGGTGGCGGCATCCAGTCCCTTGATGCCGTTGAACATCAGCGGGAAGTGGACGGTGCCGAGGATGACCGACAGCAGGAAAATGCCGCGCATCTTCCCCCGCGGCATCCGCACGAAGGGCAGCAGCAGCGCCGCCACCAGCGTGAAGCGCATGCCCATCAGCAGCATCGGCGGGAACTCCGCCAGCCCGATCTTGGCGGCGACGAAGTTCAGCCCCCACAGCGCCATGATCAGCAGCGCCAGGGCGACGTCCTGCGGCGTCATGCGCGACCGCCTTCAAGCTCCTCGCGCAGGGATTCCAGTTCCAGCCAGCGCTCTTCGGACGCTGACAGCTCGGCCTGTCGGGCGTGCAGCGCCTCCGACGTCTTCTGGAACTTGGCGGGGTCTCGGGCGAACAGGTCCGGGTCAGCCAGCGCCGCCTCCAGCTTGGCGATCTCGGCACCCAGCTTGTCCATGCGGCCGGGCAGCTCGTCCAGCTCGCGCTGGTCCTTGTAGCTGAGCTTGCCGCGCGGCTTGGCCGGCTGGGCGGGCGCCTCGGCCGGCTTGGCCTTGGGTGCCGGGGGAGTCGTCTTGGCGGTGGCGGTGCGGCGCTGCACCAGATAGTCGGAATAGCCGCCCGCGTACTCGATGGCCGATCCGTCGCCCTCCACCGCGATCGTGCTGGTCACCAGCCGGTCGAGAAAGTCGCGGTCGTGGCTGACCAGCAGCAGCGTGCCCTGGTAGTCCCCCAGCACCTCCTCCAGCAGATCCAGCGTGTCCATGTCCAGGTCGTTGGTCGGCTCGTCGAGGATCATCAGGTTGCTGGGCCGGGCGAACAGGCGGGCCAGCAGCAGCCGGTTGCGCTCGCCGCCCGACAGGCTCTTGACCGGGCTGTCGAGCTGGCGGGTGTCGAACAGGAAGTCCCTGATGTAGCCGGCGACGTGGCGCGGCTGGCCGTTCACCATCACGCTGTCGCCGCCGAAGGGGCACAGCACGTGGCGGATCGTGTCCTCAGGATCCAGCCCCTCGCGCCGCTGGTCGAAGTAGGCGGGCTCCAGGTTGGTGCCGAGCTTTACGGTGCCGCTGTCGGGCGCCAACTGGCCGGTGAGCATCTTCAGCAGCGTCGACTTGCCCGCCCCGTTGGGGCCGATCAGGCCGACCCGGTCGCCGCGCAGGATGCGGGTGGAAAAGTCCCTGACGATGACCTTGCGCCCTTCCGGCGCGTCGAAGGCCTTGGCGATGTGCTCCGCCTCGATCACCAGCCGGCCGCCGCGCTCGCCCTCGGCGATCGCCAGCTTGGCCTGCTGGCCGCCCTTGATGCGCTCGGCCCGGTCGGTGCGCAGCTGCATCAGCGCGCGCACGCGGCCCATGTTGCGGGTGCGCCGGGCCGAGATGCCCTCGCGCAGCCACTTCATCTCGCCCTCGATTTTGCGGTCGAGCTTCTGGGCGGCGATCTCCTCGGATGCGAACACCTCGGCCTGCCACTCCTCGAACTGGGCGAAGCCGCGGTCGGTGGCGCGGATGGTGCCGCGGTCGAGCCACAGCGTGCGCTTGGCCAGCTTGTTGAGGAAGGCGCGGTCGTGGCTGATCAGCAGCAGGCCGCCGCGGTACGCCTGCAGCTCGTCCTCCAGCCACTCGATGGTCGGCAGGTCCAGATGGTTGGTCGGCTCATCCAGCAGCAGCACGTCCGGCTCGCCGACCAGCGTGCGGCCGAGCGCCGCGCGGCGCGCCTCGCCGCCCGACAGCGTGGACGGGGCGAGGTCGCCGGCAATGCCGACGTGGTCGAGGATGGCGTCGACGCGGTGCGCCTCGTCCTGCTCGGGCGCGGGCAGGCCGGCGGCTACGTAGTCGTGCACGGTCCGAAAGCCGGTGAAGTCCGGCTCCTGCGGCAGGTAGGCGACGCGCACGCCGGGCTGCACGAAGACGCTGCCGCCGTCGGGCTGGATCATGCCGGCCAGCACCTTCATCAGCGTCGACTTGCCGGTGCCGTTGCGGCCGACGAGGCAGGCCTTGTCGCCGCGGGCGATGGCGAGGTCGATGCCTTCGAACAGCGGCCGGCCGCCGAAGGTGACGGCGACGCCCTGCAGGGCGACGATGGGAGCGGGAGGAGGCATGGGGCCGATCGGGCGAGTGGACGGGAGGGTCCCCTGTATATCGCGCCGCCCCTTGTCTTCGCGACCCCCATCGCGCGCAGGGGTGACCCGACCCGGCCGGTGCGGGGCGCCCCGTGCATAGGCATGCATGTCGGAAAATAACCTTTTACATAAACATCTAATTGCGCCAATCTGCCTAGTACTAAGGCCGATGTGCGAATGGAGTGCGTGATGTCGGACGCCGCTTCGACCGTTGATGAGACCACCGGCGGCAACGATCCGGGTGCGCCCGCCGCCCAGGCCGCGCCACTGGCGCCGCCGGCGGCCGTGGTTGCGCTGGGTGCCCCCGCCAACGATCCCGATCCGGCCGCGCCGGCCGCCGCCCCAGCGGCTTGGGCCTCGCTCGACGCCCCGATCCGGGTCGCGGACATCCACATCGGCAACCTCGATTCGCGCCATGTCGAAATCACCTACGTCTACGCCGCCAAGCCGGGCGAGTACGCGGTCTATTATGCCGGTGACGTTCAGGTGCAGTATGCCGACGATCCCGCCACCGAGAAACAGCAACGGCAGAACATGCAGGCGCTGGCGCCGGTGCGGGCGGAACTGAACGCGCTGCTCAAGGGCTGGAAGGAACCGGTCGCGTATTACTGGAAGATCGCCTACGGCCTGCTGTTGGCGCTGGACGGAGACAGCCAGGCCGGCAAGGACGCGCTGACCGCGGCCAAGAACGAGTTGCTGCTCGACCGCGCGGCGGCGGGGCGGCTGGAATACCTCGCCTGGGCAGCCGGGGCGGGGGCCGTCATGCTGATCATCCTGGCGATCGCCAGCCGGCTCTACCCCTTCACGCAGACGGCGGACAACCTTTGGCTCGCGGCCAAGGCGGGGCTGGTCGGCGCCGCCTTCTCCATCGCGCTCGGCATTCGGGGCCGCAGCGTGGGGCTGGACATCGACCGCGCCGACAACATCACCGACGGCGTCCTGCGTCTGGGGATCGGCGTCATTTCCGCCGGCGTGCTGCTGCTGCTGATCGGGTCCGGCGTGGTGCCCAACGTGAAGGTGGGCGACGCGACGCTGTCGGGCGGCCAGATGACGTGGCAGATGGTTCTGATCGTCGGCTTCGTCGCCGGCTTCCTGGAGCGCCTCGTTCCGGACATCCTCGACAAACGCCTGCCCCTGGCCAGCGGTGGCGCGGCGGCATCCGCAACCGCGCCGGCCACGCCGGCGCCCAGTCCCGCGCCGTCCGGCACGTCTCCAACGTCCTGACCGGACCTCAGGCCAACTGGCGTTCCTTTTGGATCTGATCGTATGCGGCGTTGATCGCCGCCATTTTGTCGTTGGCCAGTTCGACGAATTCCTCGGGCATGCCCTGGGCAATCAGCCGGTCGGGGTGGTGCTCCTGCACGAGGCGGCGGTAGGCGGCCTTGATGTTCGCCTCGCCGTCGCCGCGGCTCACCCCCAACACGGCGTAGGGGTCGGTTTCGGTCTTGCCGCACAGCACGCAGTGCTCGGCCATGATGCGGCGGAACTCGGCATCGCCGAAGCCGAAGATACGGGCGATCTCGCGCAGGTAATCCAGTTCGGCGTCGTGCACCTCGTCGTCGGCCTCGGCAATGCGCAGCAGGCTGGCCAGCAGTTCTTCCAGGACGGCGTGCCGCTCCTCGAACAGGCCGGCGATCTGCCGGGCGTAGACCTCGAAGCCGGCGGAATCGCGGCGCGCCTGGTCGAAGACGCGGCCGACGTTCTTCAACTCGTCGGGCGGGACGTGGAAGAGGCGCTTGAAGGTGTCGACCTCCACCCGTTTGACCGTGCCGTCGACCTTGGCCATCTTGGCCGAGAGCACGATGACGCCGATGGTGAAGGCGATGGACTTGATCGCCTCCTCCGGCGGCTTCCTGGCGGCGGTCTCGTCGGCGCGGACGAGGTCGACGGCGTGTCCGGCCATGGCGCCCATGAGCGCGCCCAGCGGTCCGCCGATGGCGAAGCCCGCAGCCCCGCCGAGGATCTTGCCCCAGATGCTCATCGCCGCCCGCCTTGTCCTTTCCGCATCGCCTCCGCTGGTCGCGGCGCAGCATAGCGGGCGCCCGATGCGCCGCCAACTGTTGCGGCCACGCCACAGTCAGGGCTGCTATGCTTCCGGTGCGGTTGAGCCCGCTGGATCGGAAGCCATGTTGCAGTGCAATATGGCGATCGGCCGAGGCAACGGCCGGCGCAGCTCCATCGACCCGATGAAGAACAGGAGCATGAAGGGACGGACGCTCTGAGGCCGTGTGTCATCGTGTTGACAACGTGAGCAAGAGCATGCCTGTCTTTCGCAAAATGCTGCCGTCCGAAATGTACCTCTACGAGGAGCATCTTCTTCGGCTGAGCCGGGCTGACCGCTACGCACGTTTCGCCGGGACCGTCTCGGACGACGTCATCAAACAGCATTGCCGCAATCTGGACTGGCGCCGCACGATCGCGGTCGGCGGCTTCGTCCAGGGCGACCTGCGCGGGGCTGTCGTGCTGTGCACCGACCGCCTGCTGTGGCCCGATCAGGCCGAACTGGCGGTCAGCGTCGAGGGCGGCCTGCAGGGACAGCGGGTCGGCACCACCCTGGTGCGCCGGGCATTGACCATCGCCCGCAACCGGTCCATCCACACCGTCCACATGCTGGTCCAGGCGGAGAACATGCGCATGCGCGCGCTGTCCAACCGCTTCGGCGGACGCATGCGGCTGGAGGAGGGCGAAATCTCCGTCACCTTCGAACTGCCGCCGCCCAACCAGTTCTCGCTGGGGCTGGAGGCGCTGGAGGACGGGGCGGGGGCCGTCAGCGCGGTGCTCGACCGCATCCAGGCCGCCATTCCCGACCGCGCTGCGGCCTAGACGGAAGAGGGGGTGCCGGGCCGTGTCGGCCGCCCGGCGCCCGTTTGCTCAGGCCGCCATGCGGGGGCGGCCGGCGAGGTGCTGGCCGACGCGCATGTCGTACTGCTGGATATGCTCGCACAGCCAATCGCGCACCAGACGCAGCAGCGCGTCGTTGACGTCCTCGCCGGACTTCAGGCGGCGGTGCAGGTCGCGCACGCGCTTCAGCAGGTCCTCGTGCTGGGCGCGATGCTCCGCGAACTGCGGATAGGCGGCGTCGCGCATCGTCTGCTCCTCGTGCGTGAAGTGCAGCTCGGTGTAGGCGATCAACTGCTCGACCGCTTCGCCGGTCACCGCATGCGAACGGCCCTTGCGGACGGCGTCGTGCACGCGGTTGACGAGGCCGACGAGGATCATGTGGTCGTTATCGATGTCCTCGTCGCCGACCGACAGCCCGTCGCCCCAGGCCATGAACAGGTCCTTGCCCCTGGCGGCGTGCAGGTCGTCGATGCCGGCGGCGTTCACGGCCTCGACGTTGATGAGGAAGCTGTCGACCACCGCCTTCAGGGACTCGGCCTGGGTGGTCAGGCTTTTCGCCGCAGACAGCACCGTGCGGGCGGCCTCCTCCGTTTCCTGTGCCGACGACGACACGCCGGTGATGCTGAACGTGACCTGCTCGGTGCCCTGCGCCGCCTCGGTGGCGGAGCGGGCGATCTCGCCGGTGGCGGCCCCCTGCTCCTGAACGGCGGCGGCGATCGAGGTGCCGATCTCGTCGCTCTGGCCGATGATGGCGGCGATCTCGCGGATGGCCTCCACCGCTTCGCCGGTCGCCTGCTGCACGCCGCTGATCTGCGCGGCGATCTCCTCGGTGGCCTTGGCGGTCTGGGTGGCGAGGTTCTTCACCTCGTTGGCGACGACGGCGAAGCCCTTGCCGGCCTCGCCCGCCCGCGCCGCCTCGATGGTGGCGTTCAGGGCCAGCAGGTTGGTCTGGCTGGCGATGGAGGTGATGAGGTCGGCCACCTCGCCGATCTTCTGCGTGGCGTTGCCCAGGCTGGCGATTTGCCCGTCGGCGCGGCGTGACGCTTCCACCGCGTGGCCGGAGATCCGCGCGCTGACCGTCACCTGATGGCTGATCTCGGAGATGGCCTTCGACAGCTCCTCGGCGGCGTCGGCGACGGTCTGCACGTTGGCCGAGGCCTGTTGCGAAGCGCTGGCGACGGACGCCGCCTGCTGCAGGTTGCGGTCGGCGGTGTTGGACAGGCCGGCGGCCGTCGACTCCAGTCCCTCGACCGCCTTCGACACGGTGCCGACCATGTTCGACACGGTGGCGTCGAAGTGCTCGGTCAGGCGTTCCAGCGCGCGGGCGCGCTGTTCGGTCACGCGGTGCTCGACCTCCTGACGTTCCCAGTGGGCCTTCAGGGCCACCTGATGCTCGCGGAACACCTCGACCGTGCGGGCCATGACGCCGATCTCGTCGCCGCGGCCCATGCCGGGCACGGCGACGTCGGTGTCGCCGTCGGCGAGGCGCTGCATGACCGCGGTCATCGACTTGATCGGGCCGACGATGGTGCGGCTGACCAGCAGCGCCACACCGGCGCCGGCCAGGATGACCAGCAGGCCGATGCCGCCGATGCGCAAGGCGGCGTTCCAGAACGCCGTCTCCACGTCGTCGACGTAGATGCCCGAGCCGATCACCCAGCCCCACGGCTGGAACCCGTGCACGTAGGAGATCTTCGGAACCGGCTGGGCGGCGCCGGGCTTGGGCCACAGATAATCGACGAAGCCCTGTCCGCCACCCTGGGCGACCGCGGCGAACTCGACGAACAGGCGCTTGCCGTTGGGGTCCTTGTTCTCGGACATGTCCTTCCCCTCCAGTTCCGGCTTGAAGGGGTGCATGATCATGCGCGGCGCCAGATCGCTGATGAAGAAATACTCCTCGCCGCTGTAGCGCAGCGCGCGCAGGGCTTCCTTGGCGGCGGCCTGCGCCTGTTCGGTGGTGAGGGCGCCCTTGCGCGCCAGCGCCTCGTGGTGGGCCACGAGGGTATAGGCGACTTCGACCACGCTCTTCGCCTTGTCGTGCCGGTCCTTGTACAGCTCGCCGCGCAGGCCCAGCAGGCTGAGCGCGAAGACGAGGACAAGGCCCAGCGCCGAGACGCCGAGGATGACGGATATCTTCCCCTTGATGCCAATGCGGTCCAACACGGTGCGTTTCCCCTTGCCTGATTCGTCGTTGGCGGCTGTTGCGTTGGGGTGTCCGGTCCCGGCAATTCCGCTAAAATTTTTCGTTATGTTTAGGTTTGATTCATCGAAACCGTCAAGGTGGTCCGCACTGTACCGTATATAGACAAAAGCGCGCACCCCCTGGTGGGAGTGCGCGCCCGGAATGGCAGCGCCAGTCCGCGTGTGGGTTACAGCACCGTCAGCATGCTGGCGACCAGCGGGTGGCGGACGATATCCGTCTCGGTCAGGCGGACCACGGCGATGCCCTCCACCGCCTCCAGCCGCCGGGCGATGTCGGAGAGGCCGGAGAGGTTGTCGAGCAGGTCGGTCTGGTCCGGATCGCCGGTCAGCACCATGGTGGAGTGCCAGCCAAGTCGGGTCAGCAGCATCTTGATCTGCGCGTAGGTGCAGTTCTGCGCCTCGTCGATCACCACGAAGGCGTTGTTCAGCGTGCGGCCGCGCATGAAGCCGACGGGGGCGATCTCGATGGTGCCTTCCTGCATGAGCTGGCGCAGCCGCTTGCCGCCCAGCCGGTCGGCCAGCGCGTCGTACAGCGGGCGCAGGAAGGGGGCCATCTTCTCGTGCATGTCGCCGGGCAGGTAGCCGATGCTTTCACCGGCTTCGATGGCCGGGCGGGAGAGGACGATGCGGTCGACCTTGCCTCCGTCCAGCGCCTCCACGGCGGAGGAGATGGCGAGGTACGTCTTGCCGGTGCCCGCCGGGCCGAGCGCCACCACGAGGTTGTGCGACTGGATCGCCTCCAGAAGGTGGCGCTGGTTGTCGCTCTGCGGCTTGACCTTGCGGAGGTAGCTCTGGTCGCGGCGATCCTCCGGAGTCAGCGGGTCCCAGCCGGTGTTCGGGAACAGCGGGTGGACCTTTGAGTCGGACGCCTGCGCGGCAGCGCTGCCTTTGGTCTGGCGCTTCGCCATATCGCTCTCCTCACGTCATGGGGGTAGGCGGGTTGGCGGCGGGCACAAAAAAACCTCCCGCAAGGGAGGTCGCGCGATGACGGAATTGATGCGGAGCGTGCCCGACGCCGGCTTGCCGTTGCGAGGCGGACGTCCGCCCCGCCGAGCCCGGATGGAAGGGCTGCGGAGGGAACGCTGGACGCCATGGACAATGGATCGTGCAAGCCGAACTCCACGTCTGCCGATACCTGTTGGCCGAAGAGTGCCTCGCCACGTCAACCATAACCTGAACAACGCGCGTTGTCAGGGAAAGTTGCGTCTTACGCAAAAGTTTCATACAAGATGTTGTGGAATTGCCGCGGGATAGCCCGCCGGCGCGGGCGGCTGATCCTGTTGGAGCCGGTATCCCAAGAGGGTGTCGCCGGGCGAGGCGCTTCGTCGCGGCCTTTCGTGGGAAGGATGCCGACGCCGCCGTGCCGCTACCTGCGCGCGAGCCGACAAGGCGCCCGGCGCGCGCAGGATGACGGTATATTCCCTGGCGAAACCCTTTGCCCCCCATATGGAGATCCGTTACTATACTTTGTGGTGGGGTAGGTGGCCAACCCAAGTGGTCGTCTCTGATACGCATGATCGTGCTGGCGGGATGCCGGGCCGGAGGGGCCTGGGGCTTCGCGGCGCGATGTGCCGTTTGCGGCGGGCTGTCGGTTGTCACTCTCCATGGGTGCCGAGTCCCTTGAACGGAGCGCGCGCACCTCGCTAGAACGCGGGGGCGGATCGTGCCCCGGCGGGTGGCCATGTCGGTTGTGAGGTTCGTCGGTTGTCGGGGTCAATGTCAGGATGGTGGCGGTGAGCAGCGCCAATCAGGTCGCCGAACGGGATGCCCCGTTCCAGTTCCGGGGGAACTCCTTCACCATGATGGTGCTGAAGGTGGTCGACCCGGCGTCGCCGAATTTCTTCTCGCTGCTCGGCAGCAAGGTGCGTCAGGCGCCCAACTTCTTCCGCCACGCCCCGGTCGTGCTCGATTTCGACGAGCTGCCGGAGGGTGCCGCCGGCTTCGACATCACCGCCTTCGCGCTGAAGGTGCGCGAGCAGAACCTGTTGCCGATCGGCTTCGTCGGCGGCCCGCGCGCGGTGCAGGAGGCGGCGCTGGCCATCGGGCTGGTGCCGATGCCGGCCGGTCGCGCGGCGCGCCTGGACGTGGTGCGCGCGCCGGAGAACACGGCCGTGGCCCCGCCGGCCCCGCCGCCGGAGCCGGCCTACCGCCCGGCCCTGGTGGTGAACGAACCCGTGCGCTCGGGCACGCAGATCTACGCCGAGAAGTGCGACCTCATCATCACCGCTGCGGTCAGCCACGGGGCGGAGGTGCTGGCGGATGGGAACATCCACATCTACGGCGCGCTGCGCGGGCGGGCGCTGGCCGGCATCTCGGGCGACGCCGGGGCGCGGATCTTCTGCCAGAGCCTGGAGGCGGAGCTGGTCTCCATCTGCGGGCTTTACCGCGTCAGCGAAGACATGGACGAATCGGTCGTGAAGAAACCCGTGCAGATCCGGCTGAGCGAGGGCTACCTGCACATCCAGCCACTCTGATGCCCGGGATCTGCGCGGGCATCGGTTGTCGGAAACTCTAGCTTCTTAGGAGAGGCTCGTTGGGCAAGATCATCGTCATGACCTCCGGCAAGGGCGGCGTGGGCAAGACCACATCGAGCGCCGCGTTTGCCACCGGTTTGGCCTTGCGTGGGTTCAAGAC
>DASPIO010000042.1:0-4071 GCA_035629155.1 Azospirillum sp.
ACCGGCCTGCGCGTTTCCGAACTGGTTCACCTCGACCGGGACGCCGTCTGCTTGCAGCAAGGCGCTCATGTCCGGTGCTTGGGCAAGGGGCGCAAGGAACGATGCACGCCGCTGACCTCGACGGCGGTCGCCACGCTGAAGAGGACATCGCGACATTTGTTCGGCAGACAACTCTAAGGTCGAACGCACCGGGAACAGCGATGGATGATTGCCCAGCATGATGATGCTGGTCAGAAGGCGTGCGGCGGCCTCTGGAGGCCCGCCAAGCTCATTTCCCGGTAGACGGTGGACCTCCCCAACCCCAGCTGCTTGGCGGCTTCGGTCGGCGACAGGCCAGCCTCCACCAGCTTCAGTGCCGCTTTGACCTTGTCCATGTCCACCGGCTGGCGACCTGGGCGTTTGCCGCGGGCCCGGGCGGCCGCGATGCCGTCCTTCGTGCGCTCGGCGATCAGCCGCCGTTCGAAATGCGCGATCGCGCCGAAGACATGGAACACCAGTTCGCCGGCCGCCGAAGTAGTGTCGATCCTCTCCTCCAAGCTGAGCAGGCCGATCCCGCGCTCCTTCAGCATGGCCACTGTCGCCAGCAACTCAGCGAGCGACCGGCCAAGCCGGTCGAGGCGGACGATGGCCAGCGTGTCGCCACGGCGCGCATAGGCGAGCAACGCTTCCAACCCTGGCCGGTCCTTCGCCTTGCCCGAGCACACGTCGGTGAAGACCCTCAAGGCGCCGGCCTGCTCCAGCCGCAACCGCTGGCCGGCGACATCCTGGTCGCCGGTCGAGACCCGCGCGTAGCCCAGCATGTCGCCCATGCCCGTCCCCCAAACGGCCGTTCCGTGGACGGCCGCGCCGAACCCGACCGGACTGCCGCGCCGCCGTCCACAGAATACGTCCCGTTAATCGTCGCCGTCCACAGTCCAAGCCGACGTTTTCTGGACAGGGGAAGATCACGTGGCACGACGCCAATTGCTGACGGAGGACGAGCGCCGGCTGGTGTTCGGCCTGCCCACGGATCGGAACGCCTTGGCCCGCCATTACACCTTCACCCGAACGGAGTTGGATCTCATCGCCATCCGGCGCGGTGACGCCAACCGCTTGGGCTTCGCCGTGCAACTCGCGCTCCTGCGTCATCCCGGATTGCCACTGGCCCACATCGGCGAGCCGATCGACGCCGTCGTCGGCTGGGTGGCGGAACACCTCGAGCTGCCGGCGATCACCTTCGCCGAGTATGCGCGCCGGCCACAAACAATGACCGATCACGCCCGCGACGTCGCCGCCACGCTCGGGCTGCGGTTCCCACGCGAGGCCGATCTGCCCGACCTGATCGAGGTCGCGGCGCAGGCGGCCTGGATCTCCGACCAGGGAATGCCGATCGTAACCGAGATCATCGCCGTGCTCCGGTCCGCGAAGATCGTCCTGCCGGCTCCGACGGTGATCGAGCGCGCCGCCCTGGCGGGCCGTGCCCGCGCCCGAAAGCGGGCGGCGGATGCCTTGGTGGCCGATCTCACGGACGAGCAGCGGGACAAGCTTGACACGCTGCTGGCCGTCGATCCCGCAACCGGGATCACGTCGCTTGCCTGGCTGAAGGCCATTCCCACAGCGCCGAAAGCGGATCACGTCCGTGACGTGATCGACAGACTCCACGTCGTTCGCGGCATCGGTATCGGTGCCGAGGCGCAGGCGCGAGTCCATGCAACCCGCTTCCGTCAGTTTGCCCGCGAGGGCATGGCCGCCCCCACCTACCTGATCGAGCGCTGTGCACCGAACCGGCGGCGCGCAACGCTGGTAGCGCTGTTGATCGACCTGGAGAACCGGCTCACCGACGCCGCGCTCGACATCGCCGACAAGCTGATCGGCAGTGCGTTCACGCGCGCGAAGAACAGCAAGGAGAAGACCTGCGTCGCAAAGACGAAGGACATCGGCCGACTGATGCGCCTGTTCCACCGCACCATCGAAGCGCTCAGCCTGGCTCAGGAAAGCGACCAAGACGCTTTCGTCCTCGTCAACGAGGCAGTGGGCTGGCCGCAGTTGCTGCGCGTGCGCGGCGAGGTGGCCAGCCTCGCCGAACTTGCGGAAGAGGATCCGCTGGTCCGCGCCGCCGACCGGTACGTCACCATCCGGAAATTCGCCCCGGCGCTCCTCGAAGCGCTCACGTTCAAGGCCACCCGAAGCAAGGACCCGATCCTGGCCGCGATCGAGCTGCTCAAGGACCTCAACCAATCCGGCAAGCGCGACATCCCGCCGGAGGCGCCGATGCCGTTCCGCAAGGAGTGGCGGCGGCTCGTGATCAAGGACGGTAAGCCCAATCGGCGGCTGTACGAGACGGCGGTGCTCGCCACTCTACGCAACAAGCTGCGCTCGGGCGACGTGTGGGTGGAGCGGTCGTTCAATTATCGCCGCTTCGACAGCTATCTGCTGCCCGCGGCGGCGGCGGCCCCGATCGCGGCGGAGTTGAAGCTGCCCGCGACGGCCGACGAGTGGCTGGCCGCGCGGGGGCACGACCTCGACGAACGGCTGAAACGCTTTGCCCAGCGCCTGCGCGACGGCCAGCTCGAGGGCGTCGAGTTGCGCGACGAGCGGCTGCACATCGCGGCGCTGAAGGCAACCGCGCCGCCGGAAGCGGACGCGCTCGCCGACCGGCTCGACGCCCTGCTGCCGCGCGTGCGCATCACCGAACTGCTGCACGAGGTCAACCGCGCGGCCGGCTTCGCGGCGGCGTTCACCAACCTGCGCACCGGCGAGCCCTGCGACAACGAGAACGCGCTGCTCGCCGCCATCCTGGCCGACGGCACGAACCTGGGCCTGACGCGCATGGAGGAGGCCAGCCAGGGCGTGACCCGCGACCAGCTGATCTGGACCGCCGACGCCTTCATCCGGCCGGAAACCTATCAGGCGGCGCTGGCCCGGATCATCGACGCGCATCATCGCCTGCCGATGGCCGCCGTCTGGGGTGACGGCACGACGTCCTCGTCGGACGGCCAGTTCTTCCGCTCCGGCAAGCGCGGCAATGTCGCCGGCGAGGTGAACGCCCGGTACGGCGGCAGCCCCGGCTTCAGCTTCTACACCCACATCTCGGACCAGCACGGTCCGTACCATGTCCGGGTCATCTCGGCGGCAACCCACGAGGCGCCCTACGTTCTGGATGGCCTGCTCCACCACGGCACCGGCCTGACCATCGACACCCATTACGTGGACACGGGTGGCGCTTCGGACCACGTGTTCATTTTGGCTGCCATGCTCGGTTTCCGCTTCTGTCCCCGCCTGCGCGACTTTCCCGAACGGAGGCTGGCCAGCATCGAGGTGCCAAGCTGTTATCCGGAGCTCCAGCCGCTGCTGGGCCGGCGGATCAAGGTGGACATCATCCGCGAACATTGGACCGATGTGGTGCGCTTGGTCGCGTCGCTGAAGAGCGGCACCGTGGCGCCCTCGACCATGTTGAAGAAGCTGGCCGCCTACGAGCGGCAGAACCAACTCGATCTGGCGCTCCAGGAGCTGGGCCGTATCGAGCGCACGCTCTTCATGATCGACTGGTTGGAAACGCCCGAGCTCAGGAGGAACTGCCACATCGGGCTGAACAAAGGGGAGCAGCGTCACGCCCTGGCTCAGGCGATCTGCACCTTCAAACAGGGCCGGATCGCCGATCGTGGGTCCGAAGCCCAGCAGTACCGCGCCTCGGGGCTGAACCTGCTCATCGCCGCCATCGTCTATTGGAACTCGACCTACATGACCGACGCGGTGGCTCACCTGCGCGCCATCGGCGAGACCGTGCCCGCCGACCTGCTCGTCCACACCTCACCGGTCGGCTGGGAGCACATCGGCCTATCCGGCGATTTCCTGTGGGACCGCGCCGCGGTCGTGCCCATCGGAAGGCGACCACTCAGCCTGGGACGTCGCCGCCATGCCGCCTGAAAGCTATGTTCTGGATGCGTTCGGCCTTAGAACCTATTCCAGTAGGGAGACGAACTCCCAGACGGTGACAGCGCAGACGATGTGGAGCATGGCCTCGTAGGTGAGGGCGAGCTTTTCCCAGCGGACCAGGATGCGGCGATAGCGGTTCAGCCAGGAGTGCGCCCG
>DASPIO010000043.1:0-13009 GCA_035629155.1 Azospirillum sp.
CCCCGGCACCTACTGCGAGCCGAAGATGACCACCGTCGGCAGCCAGGACACCACCGGCCCGATGACCCGCGACGAGCTGAAGGACCTGGCCTGCCTGGGCTTCTCGGCCGACCTCGTCATGCAGTCGTTCTGCCACACGGCCGCCTACCCGAAGCTGGTCGACGTGAAGATGCACAAGGAGCTGCCCTCCTTCATCTCCACCCGCGGCGGCGTCGCCCTGCGTCCGGGCGACGGCGTCATCCACTCCTGGCTGAACCGCCTGCTGATGCCGGACACCGTGGGCACCGGCGGCGACAGCCACACCCGCTTCCCTATCGGCATCTCGTTCCCGGCCGGCTCGGGCCTCGTGGCCTTCGCCGCCGCCACCGGCGTCATGCCGCTGGACATGCCGGAAAGCGTGCTGGTGCGCTTCAAGGGCACCATGCAGCCGGGCATCACGCTGCGTGACCTCGTCAACGCCATCCCGCTCTACGCCATCCGCCAGGGCCTGCTGACGGTGGAGAAGAAGGGCAAGAAGAACCTGTTCTCCGGCCGCATCCTGGAGATCGAGGGTCTGCCCGACCTGAAGGTGGAGCAGGCGTTCGAGCTGTCCGACGCCTCGGCCGAGCGCTCGGCGGCGGCCTGCACCGTGCGGCTCAACAAGGAGCCGATCATCGAGTACATGCGCTCCAACATCACCCTGATGAAGTGGATGATCGCGAACGGGTACCAGGACGCCCGCACGCTCGGCCGCCGCATCAAGTCGATGGAAGCCTGGATCGCCAACCCCGAACTGCTGGCCCCGGATGCCGACGCCGAGTACGCGGCGGTGATCGAGATCGATCTGGCCGACATCAAGGAGCCGATCGTCGCCTGCCCGAACGACCCGGACGACGTCAAGGTCCTGTCCGAGGTCGCCGGCGACAAGATCGACGAGGTGTTCATCGGCTCGTGCATGACCAACATCGGCCACTTCCGCGCCGCCGGTAAGGTCCTGGACGGCAAGAGCGACATCCCGACCCGCCTGTGGATCGCGCCCCCCACCAAGATGGATGCGATGATCCTCAACGAGGAAGGCTACTACAGCGTGCTCGGCAAGGCCGGTGCCCGCATGGAGATGCCGGGCTGCTCGCTGTGCATGGGCAACCAGGCGCAGGTGCGCAAGGGCTCGACCGCCATGTCGACCTCGACCCGCAACTTCCCGAACCGCCTGGGCCTGGACACCCGCGTCTACCTCGGCTCCGCCGAGCTGGCCGCCGTCTGCGCCCTGATGGGCAAGATCCCGACCACGGCCGAGTACCTGGAGCAGGTGAACGTCGTCAACCAGAAGGCCGGCGACATCTACCGCTACATGAACTTCGACCAGATCCCCGCCTTCCGCGAGGTGGCGGACGAAGTCGCGGTCGCCTGACGTTTCCGGTGAGTTGAGAGGAAGCGCCCCCGCCGGGAAACCGGCGGGGGCGTTTTCGTTGGGGCCGAAATGTTACCGGATGATACGCGGCGATACGCTTCGGGCACGGGTGTCACAATCGGGACCGCCGTGCACGGAGCCGTGGCGCCGTGGGTGCGAGGGGCTGCGCGCCCCTCGCGCTCCCCCGCCAAGGGCCGGAGGCCCTTGGATCCCGGGGAAGGCGAGGTGGACGGAGTTCGGGGACGTTACGGACTATAGTCCTACAGGAAAGGCGCGGGCGGGGCAAGCCCCAACCCTCTCCCGCCCTGGGAGAGGCGCGGAGCCGACGGCCGAAGGCCGGATGGGCGCTCAAAGGCGATCATAGGTGGAGCGCGGTCGCGAGACTTGCGAGCGACCGTGGCCGCCGCAGGCGGCCGGGTGAGGGTACATCCGAGGATCCTGGCAGTGCACGCCATACGGTCTTCTCCGTATGGGCTTGGCCGGCATGGTTTTACGGCGCCGACCGCTTGGAGCGTGAGCGCGCATAGCCTATGATCGTAAAGAGCAACCATGCGGATTGCGTGATGAACGACGGCATGTTGAAATCGAAGGCCAGAGAGTAAAGAATCGCCAATGCGCCTGCGCCGTTAAGCAACGCATACCGGCTGTCTTCGACCTTCAGTTTGCCAAGTTGCAGCAGGCCGTAGGCCGACAAATAGGCGGCAACCCCGATCAATCCAACGAAATCAGCCACGCTCATTGAATTGTTCCATAAGCGTCCTCATGAGGATACAGCATTGCACTTTCCACCCTCCGGAGGGAAGGAGCGTGTGCCGCAACGGCGAACAAGAATGCGACAGGAGGGGGCGCCCGCAGGCGCATAAGCTGGACCTTAACCGACATTCAAATGTGCCGACGATCTGTGGCTCGACGACTGAAGCTCGGCAACGCCATTTTGTTCCTGTGACCCCGCCCCCGCGTGCAGCCGACGACAGCGATTTCGAGACGGAGTTACTTCGGGCCGCCGTCGAGAAAGCACGCCAGGCTTCTGGATCTTGCGCGGAACTAGGAAAGATCGAGTGCCGGCGCTTTCCGTTCCGCTGTGTAACCTTGGCTACAGATCGGCCCGCCGGGCGCCGGTAGCCTTCACCGCATCGGCAACCGGCATCACGGTGCCAGCAACACGGTGGAGGACAGCATGTCGTCGCTTCGGCTTTTCATGGACACCCACGACGCGGCCAGCGGCACGTTCCCGGCGGGGATCGGGCGCGCGCAGTTCCGAGCGTTCTTCCAGCAATACGAGGCCGCCTGCCGCGCCGAGGGCGTCGTGCTCGTGAAGGTGTACGTCGGTTATGACGGCGGGCGGGCGTTCTGCCTGTCGATGGCGGCGGACGCCGACGCCGTGCGCCGTGCGCACGAGCGCGTCGGGCTGCCCTTCGACGGCATCACCGAGGTCGAAACCGCCAGCCCGGCGGACACCTTCCTGCGCCTCGGCGACGGGGAGGCCTGACCATGAACGCCGACCTGACCGGAATCATGGCGGTCGGGACCGTTGCGGTCCTGATCGGCGGCGGCGCGCTGGCCCTGATCGTGCGGGGCGACCTCGCGCCGTCGGGGGCGCGCGCCACCCGGTCGGGGGGCGTCGCGGGGGACGGCGCGCGGATCTTCCTGGGCGCCGCGCTCGGCTTCGGGATCGTCGCCTTCTCCATCAAGCTGATGGTCATGGCGGCCATCGCGGCGCTGCCGGAACACACGGTGGCGCCGCTGATCGCCGGGCGGGCGGCGGCGCCGGACGACGAGTCCGGCGCCTTCGCCGGCATGGCGGGGATCGCCCCGCGCCCGCCCGTCTGGCGCGCCCTTCCCGACACCGCCCCGGCCCCCGCCGACAACCCCACGACGCCCGAAAAGGTGGCGCTGGGCCAACGGCTGTTCCACGACGCGCGCCTGTCGTCCGACGGGCGGGTGTCCTGCGCGTCCTGCCACGACGTGGCGGCCGGCAACGGCGCCGACGGGCGGCGCACGGCGCTGGGCGTCACCGGCGTGCCGGGGCCGCGCAACACGCCCACCGTCTGGAACGCCGCCTTCCAGTCCGTGCTGTTCTGGGACGGCCGGGCGGCCTCGCTGGAGGAGCAGGCGGCGGGGCCGCTGCTGAACCCCGACGAGATGGGCATGCCCTCGCTGGCCGCCGTGGCCGACGTGGTGCGGGCCGACCCGAGCTACCGGGAGGCCTTCGCGCGCGCCTTCGGGTCTGGCGAGGGGATCACCGGGCGCACCGTCGCGGCGGCCATCGCCGCCTATGAGCGGACGCTGGTCGCGGCCGACACGCCCTACGACCGCTTCGTGCGGGGCGACGCGGACGCGCTGACGCCCGCGCAGAGGCGCGGCATGGCGCTGTTCCAGACGGTGGGCTGCGTCATGTGCCATTCGGGGCCGAACTTCAGCGGCGCCAGCGTGTTTCCCCGGCGCTCCCCATACTGGACGTTTCCAGGCTCCGGACGGGAACTGGCCGAGCGGTACGGCCTGCTGGCGGACAAAGGGCGGGCGGCGCCGGGCAGCCGGGCGGGGCTGTGGCGGGTGCCGTCGCTGCGCAACGTCGCGGTGACCGCCCCCTACTTCCACAACGGCGCGGTCGAGGATCTGGGGGAGGCGGTGCGCGTCATGGCGGCCACGCAACTGGGCGCCGTCGTCACCGACGACAGCCGGCAGCGCACCGCGGCGATCTGGTCGCCGGAGCGGGCGGCCTTCGACACGGTCGGCCGGCGGGCGCTGAGCGACCAGGACGTGGGCGACATCGTCGCCTTCCTGGGCGCGCTGACCAGCGACGCCGTGGCGGCGCGTCTGGCCCGGAGGAGGTAGGCCATGTGGGCGGCGATGCGCTATGCTGGCGGCGTCGCCGCCGGTGGGCGCAGAGGAGGGCCGGGCACCGTGATCGATCTGGACAGCGTCGCCGCCTTCAGGGAGCTGTCGGAGGAGGGGCGTCGGCGGCTCGCCCACGGGGTGGTCGCGCACCGCTTTCCCGCCGGCAAGACCATCGTGGAGAAGGGGCAGGACGTGTCGGGTGCGTATTTCGTGCTCGACGGGCGGCTGCGCGTCTTCACCTATTCGGAAAGCGGGAAGGAGGCGACGCTCTACCAGCTCGCGCGCGGCGAAACCTGCGTGGTCGCGCTGAACAGCCTGTTCAACGACCTGCTCTATCCCGCCTGGGTGCAGTGCGAGGCGCCGACCACGGTGGCGATCGTCGCCGGCCCGGTCTACCGCGCCCTGTTCGACAGCGAGCGCAGCATCCGGGACCTGACCGTGCGGGCGCTCTCCACCCTCGTCTTCCGCCTGATGGGGGAGCTGGAGGAGGTGCATTCCTGCACGCTGGACCAGCGGCTGGCGCGCTTCCTGCTGCTGCACGCCTCGGGCGAGCGGGTGCTGCGCAAGACGCAGCAGGAGATCGCCGCCCACGTCGGCACCTCGCGCGAGGTGGTGGCGCGGCTGATGGCGCGCTTCGCCGCGCGCGGCTGGATCGACACGAAGCGCGGGCGGGTGACCATCCTGCGCGCCGGCGACCTGGCGGACGTCGTGCGGGGGTGAGCGGGGCTGCGTCCCGCGCGCTGGTCGCGCGTGGCGCCTGCGTGCTATGGGAACGCCCCCGCTCGTGGCACCATGGTTCCCATGACCGATACGCCCTGCTTCCTGAACGTCCGTTCCTCCCTCGGCGGCAAGCGCTGGCAGGCGCGGGCGTACGACGAGCGGCTGGCCTGGGCGCTGACGCAAGGGCGCGGGCTGCCGGAGATCGTCGGCCGCGTCCTCGCCTCGCGCGGGGTGGGGGAGGAGGCGTGCGACTCCTTCCTGAACCCGACGCTGAAGGCGCTGCTGCCCAACCCCTCGCGCTTTAAGGACATGGACACGGCGGCCGCGCGCATCGCGCGGGCCGTGACGGCGGGCGAGCCGATCGCCGTGTTCGGCGACTACGACGTCGACGGCGCCACGTCGTCGGCGCTGCTGCGGCGGTTTTTCCGGGCGCTGGGCACCGAGGTGCGCATCTACGTGCCCGACCGGCGGGCGGAGGGCTACGGGCCGAACGCGCCGGCCCTGCTGCGTCTGCACGCGGAAGGGGTGCGGCTGGTCATCACCGTGGACTGCGGTGTCGCGTCCTTCGCGCCGCTGGAGGCGGCGGCGGCGGTGGGGCTGGAGGTCGTCGTGCTGGACCACCACGCCGCCGAGCCGCGGCTGCCGCCGGCCGTCGCCATCGTCAACCCCAACCGCCTGGACGAGGATGGGGAGTACCGCACGCTGTGCGCGGCGGGGGTGAGCTTCCTGGCCGTGGTGGCGGTGAACCGGGCGTTGCGCGAGGCCGGCTTCTTCAAGGACCGGCCGGAACCCAACCTGATGGACTGGCTGGACCTCGTGGCACTGGGCACGGTGTGCGACGTGGTGCCGCTGACCGGGCTGAACCGCGCGCTGGTGGCGCAGGGGCTGAAGGTGATGGCGCGGCGCTCCAACCCCGGCCTCGCGGCGCTGGCTGACATCGCCGGGGTGAAGGAGCGCCCGGACGCCTACCACGCCGGCTACGTGCTGGGGCCGCGGGTCAACGCGGGCGGGCGCGTGGGCCTGTCGGACCTGGGGGCGCGGCTGCTCTCCACCGACGACCCCGTGGAGGCGATGGAGCTGGCGCAGCGCCTGGAGGCGCACAACGCCGAGCGCCGCACCGTCGAGGCCGCCGTGCTGGAGGACGCGATCGCCCGAGTCGAGGCGCAGGCGGGCGCCGAATCGGAACTGGTCTTCGTGGCGGGGGAGGGCTGGCACCCCGGCGTCATCGGCATCGTCGCCAGCCGCCTGAAGGAGCGCTACAGCCGCCCCACCTGCGTCGTGGCGCTGGAGGAAGGGCCGGACGGCGCCATGATCGGCAAGGCGTCGGGCCGGTCGGTGCGCGGCGTGGACCTGGGTGCTGCGGTGATCGCGGCGCGTCAGGAAGGGCTGCTGATCGCCGGCGGCGGGCACCGCATGGCGGCAGGCTTCACGGTGGCGGCGGCGCGCATGGAGGAGTTGCGCGCGTTCCTGGTGGGCCGGGTGGCCGAGCAGGTGGCGGCGGCGCCGCTGGTGCCGACTCTGGAGCTGGACGGGGCGCTGTCGGTGGGGGCGTGCACGCCGGCGCTGGTGGGAATGCTGGACAAGCTCGGCCCCTTCGGCACCGGCAACGCGGAGCCGCGATTCGCCGTGTCGGACGCCCGCGTGGTGCGCGCCGACGTGGTGGGCGCCAACCATGTGCGCTGCATTCTGACCGGTTCCGACGGCGGGCGGCTGAAGGCCATCGCCTTCCGCGCGCTGGAAACGGAGCTGGGAAAGGCCTTGCTTACCTCGGGCGGAGCGCCGCTGCACATCGCGGGCGTGCTGCGCATCGACCGCTGGAACGGACAGGAGGGAATCCAGCTTTTGATCGACGATGCGGCAAAACCGCAGGGACCCGGTTAAAAGCGCTTGATCGGGGCGGGGCGGTCGGCTACATAACCGCCCACGCCGAAACGACGTCCCCATCGTCTAGAGGCCTAGGACACCGCCCTTTCACGGCGGCGACAGGGGTTCGAATCCCCTTGGGGACGCCATCCACCTCAAGCCGTTGGTTTCCAACGGCTTTTTTGCTGCCCAGGCCACGCTATGCCGGCCTCGATAGGCGCCAGATTGTCAAACTTTTATCAAACCACGGGCCCTGTCTAACCAGGGCGCCCAAGACGCGCGCGCGCCGGCAGACTGCCCCCAAGGGCTACGCCCGATGGCCCCCGCGACCTGAGAAAGTGCTCGCCCCCCGCGCGCCAGTGCAAGGCTGTCGCCTGAGCCGCTAGCGTCGGCGGTGCGGCCCCCACCCTCTCCGACGTGCTAGTACCTAGAAGACATGAAGTCACAAAGCGCCATGAAACACAGTCTCCGAGGTGCAAGCACCTAGGAGAACTCGCCAAGGTGCAAGTACCTAGGTGCTATCGCCAAGGTGCAAGTACCTTGCAGTCTTCCCAAGTTGGGGGCGCGCACTTAGGTTACCCCCATTGGCCCACGTTAGCCATTTATGGGCCTTTGTGAGTGTGGAGGGGTACGCGATGAACGCTAGCGCCAATATGTGGCCGCTTAAGGACTGGTGTGCAGCCAACAGGATCGGTTATTCGACTGCTAAGCAAAACCTGCGGAACGCGCCTCACCGGCTTCCCGAACTCGTGCAGATCGGTAAGCGGTACTTCATCACCAAGGAAGCCGATGAAGCTTTCCGTGTTCGTCTGCTTCAGGAGGCCAGAAACAAGCTGCGGCCCACGGCGGTTTCCCAGGGCAACGGCGACACGGAGGTCCAGCAATGACCTCCGTGTCTCCCGCTTCTGTGGAACGAATTGGCAACCTGATCCCCTACAGCTTCGAGGGGGCGACCTTCCGCGTCGTAAACCGGAACGGCGCCCCAGAATTCGTCGCTGCGGATGCCTGCGCAATTCTCGATCTAGGCAACGTCAGCATGGCTGTCGCCAAGCTGGACGAGGACGAGAAGGGTATCAGTTCAGTTGAGACCCTTGGCGGTGTGCAAGACATGCTTACCGTCACTGAAGGGGGCCTGTACACCCTGATCCTCCGGTGTCGGGGCGCCACCACGCCGGGCACCACGCCCCACCGTTTCCGCAAGTGGGTGACGGGGGAGGTGCTGCCGAGCATCCGGAAAACGGGCTCCTACGGCGCCCCTGACCCGATGGCGCTCCTGAGCGACGCGGCAGCGATGCGCGGCCTGATCCTGACTTACTGCGAGAAGGTGCTAGCCCTGGAGGCGACGGTGCAGCAGCAGGCCCCGGCGGTGGCGGCGCTGGACCGGCTGGCGACGCCAACCGAAGGCGCGTCGTGCATCACGGACACCGCCAAGGATCTCCAGGTCAAACCGTCCGAACTGACGAAGCTGCTGGAGCAGCACCGTTGGATCTACCGCCGTGCTGGCAGCCGGCGGCGGATGGTAGCATTCCAAGACAAGATCCGGGCCGGGTTGCTGGAGCACAAGCTCAAGGACGTGGACCTGCCGGACGGGTCCACGAAGCTGACCGAGCAGGTCATGGTCACGCCCAAGGGGCGCGCCAAGCTGGCGACGATGCTGGGCACCGAGGGGAGGGCGTGACGATGGGCGCCATCACCTCCGTCAAGCCCCGGCTGAAGCCCCACCAGGGCGAAGCCTTCCGGTTCCTCGTCCAGCACGAGCCGGACATGGTTCTCTCGATCCTGGAGGAGGCATCCGAGATCCAAAGGGTTGCCGACGGGCAACCCGACTCGTTCGGCCGCGTCAGCGCATGGAACAACGGCGTCCACGACCTGCTGCGGCGCACGCTGGGCAGCACCGGCATGCGGGACATCATCGCCGGCCGGGCGGCCTTCTACCGTCTGGAGGAGGGCGAGGACTTCCATGCCGTGCTGGCAAAGCTGAGCCGGACCATCCGCCTGATGATCACCGCCGGCCTGATGATCGCCGAGTCGTCCAGGCGCATGCCGCTGGGGCCGGTGACCGACGCGGCGCTGGGCGCGCTGTACACCTTGGCGCTGGGGCCTGCCCTCGTGCGTGCGCACGCGAGGGCGTGGCTCTCCGGGCTGAAGGTGTCCGACCTGCGGGCGGCGCTGGCGCCTTGGGAGGGGCTGGCGCTGGCTGCGATGGCCTGCCGGTTCGAGGCGCCGTTCGACGCCGACGACGCGCTGCCGCGGATCGCGGCAAAGCTGCCGGTACTGGCGCGGAGGGCGGCGTGATGAGCAAGCCCCAACCCACTGGCCGGTTCGCAACCCCGTGGGGCGTGGAGGTGGACGCCTTCCCGCCGCTGCCCGGTGACGATCCCGACAGCTACACCTTCAACATGGCCGGCACCGCTGTGTGCATGGGAATCCACGACCCGGACGCTCAACGCCGCTTCGCCGACGCCGCCAGCAAGATGGTCGCCGGCTCGGGCGTGCCCGTGGGCACGTTCATGGATCTCGTGGTGCAGTTCGGCGGGATGAAGCCGCCGCGCATCGCCCTGGCCCCGGTCACGTCGGCAGACAGCGTGTTCAACAACCTGCCTCCGCACATGCCGGAGATCGCGGACATCACCGTGAACTGGATAGAGCGGGTTCAGGAGGAACGGCGCTGGCACGAACGGGCCGCGCGGCTGCTGGAGATGGTCGGCGGGCATGTCGAGCAATGGCATGGGCATCTACCGCACGAAATCATCGCCCTGTCGCTCGGGCACCTGATGACCGCCGTTCTGGAGAACCTCGGCGAGTCGGAGATCGACTGCCTTGAGGCCGCGGCTTTCTACGCCCTGTCGGCGCACGACCCGTGGCGTACGGCCGCGGTGGAGTGGCTGAAGCCCATTCGGAAGACGTGGTGGGCGGACTGGATCGGCGAGCGTCCGCGCTACCGGCGCTTCGCCACCATGACGGCGAAGATTTACGACGAGCAGCCCCGGTGGTTGGCGTGGAGGGCGAACTGATGATCGCCGCCCCCGCCCGCATTGAGGGCCTGACGCAGGCGCAGCACGACGCCGTTGAGGCCCTGTTCGCCCAAGACCTGCCCGGCGGCAAACTTGCCGCCCTGCATCCCCGTGTCGCTGAAACGCTGATCCGCAACGGGCTGGTGCAGGCCCAGAGCGTGACGCTGCCCGGCCGGCTGCCCATCACGGTGAAGGCGCACCGCCTCACGCTGGTCGGGCACTTCCTGTACTGCGAGTGGGCCGCCGAGCAACCGACTCCCGAAGGGATGGAGGAGCCATGACGGACAACAACGTGACCAGCCTGGACGCCCACCGCTTCAAGAGCAAGGCGCACACGGTTCGCCGGCCGTCGGTGGCCGAACAACTCCACGGCATCTGCGACGACCTCCAGCCCTTGGCAAAAGGGGCGGATGAGCAGTCGGTGCTCTCCATCATCCACCGTATTGAGACCATCGCCGAGCGTCTCGGCAAACCGGAAGGTGCCGCTTGAGCCTTCAAACCCGTCCTCAACCGGACCAGATCCGGCTCCAGCGCATCGCCGAACACCTTGTCGGGCTCGGGCCGCGCGCCATCGCCGAAGCGCTATCCGAGGCGCTGTCGTTCGGTGATCTCGACCGGCTAGAGGCTTACCGCCGCCTGTGCCCCGACATGGTGCAGGCGGTCTCTGGCGTATCCGGAAGCTTCCCGCCGCAGTTCGTCGAGACACCTGTCGATCTTTGCACCCCCATCACGTTCGAAGACGGCATCGGCCGGGAGGTTGCGTAATGGCCCGCATCCGCAGCGTTCACCCCGGCCTGTTCACCGACGAGGCGTTTGTCTCGTGCACGCCGCTCGCGCGCCTTCTCTCCATCGGTCTGTGGACCGAAGCGGACGACTACGGCGTGTTCGAGTGGAAGCCCGTCACGATCAAGATGCGGCTGTTGCCGGTCGACAACGCCGACGTCGGTGCCCTGTTGGCGGAACTGGAGGCCGGTAATCTCATCCGCCGGTTCTCCGTGAACGGCAAAGAGTACGGCGCGGTTCGGAACTTCTGCCGGTATCAGCGCCCGAAAAAGCCGAAAGCGCACCATCCTATACCGCCGGAGGTCCGAACCTACGTCGGTTTGACCGCCTCTGGTGGGGAACCTGGGGACGCTGAAGCGCAGGGCGGTGGGGAACTCGGCGAGGATGAATCCCCCCGCAGTGGGGAACCGACCGAGGTTCAACCGCCGCCAGTTCCGCCAAAGTCGGAAATCGCTCCGCAGATGGAGGATGGAGGATGGAGGAGGTATACAGAACCTAACGGTTCTGGCGCCGACGCGCCGCTCGACCGGCTTGTGTTCGATCGAGGCAAGGCCCTGCTCGGCAAGTCTGCCGGAGGCCAGATCGTCAAGCTTCGCCGCAAGTTCGACGGCGACGACCGCCGCGTGCTGCACCTGCTCGACCTCGCCGCGACCAAGAGCAACCCGGCGGAATACGTCGGTCGCGTCATAGCTGGCGATCGGGCGGCCACCGACGATGAGGAGATCGCTGAACTTCGCGCCCGCCGCGCCGCGATGGGGCCGATCCTATGAGCGACATTCTCGCCGTGAAGCGGGCTTTGGAGAGCCGTGCGAAGGAGGTGGTCGAGAGGCTGCTGCCGCGCGGCGTTCTCGAGGGCCGGGAGTGGTGCGTCGGCTCCGTGCAGGGCGAGCCCGGCAAGTCGCTGAAGGTCTGCGTCCAGGGGGCCAAGGTCGGGGTGTGGACCGACTTCGCGGCGGGCGGCGACGGCGGCGACCTGATCGACCTGTGGGCGGCGGTGAAGGGGCAGCAGCTCCCGGAGGCGCTCGACGATATCCGCGCTTGGCTGGGCATGCAGGCACCGCAGTTTGAGAAGCCGGCCAAGACCTACCGCAAGCCATCCAAGCCTGCCTGCACGGCGCCGAAGTCGGCGGTGAAGGACTACCTGACGCGGGAGCGCAAGCTGTCGGAGGCGGCCATCGCGGCGTACCGCATCGGCGAGCAGGGCCGGACGATCGTGTTCCCGTCGCTGGTCGACGGTGACCTGCTGTTCGTCAAGTTCCGCTCCATCGACGACAAGAAATCCATGCGGGTCGAGAGCGACTGCGAGCCGGTGCTGTTCGGCTGGCAGGCGATCGACCGCAACGCCCGCGAGGTGACGATCTGCGAGGGCGAGTTGGACGCCCCGAGCTTGTACGACTACGGCTTTCCGGCGCTGTCGGTACCGTTCGGCGGCGGGAAGGGGGCCAAGCAGCGCTGGATCGAAGCCGAATACGAGCGCCTGCTGCGGTTCGAAACGATCTACCTCGCCCTCGACAACGACAAGGAGGGTGAGGAGGCGGTCGCGGAGATCGTCAGCCGCCTTGGGCGCCACCGCTGCCGACGTGTCCGGCTCCCGCGGAAGGATGCCAACGATTGCCAGAAGGCCGGCATTCCGGCCGAGGACATCCGCAAATGCTTCGAGGCGGCGGCCACGATGGACCCGCCGGAGTTGGTGCGCGCCGGCCAGTTCACCGAGGACGTCATCCGCCTGTTCTGGCCGCCGGAAGGGTATCAGGTCGGGTATCGCCTGCCGTTCCAGAAGGTCGCGGCCAAGCTGCTGTTCCGGCCGGCGGAGCTGACGATCTGGACGGGACCGAGCGGGCATGGGAAGTCGCAACTCCTGTCGCACGCGGCTGTCGCGTGGGGCGGGCAGGGCGCCAAGGTCTGCATTGCCTCGCTGGAGATGAGCCCGCCGCAGTTCCTGCGGCGCATGGTCAAGCAGGCCGGCAACGTCGACCGCCCGACCGAGCCGTACATCCGCCGGATCATGGAATGGTTCGACGGCTGGCTGTGGGCCTTCAACCTCGTCGGCAAGGTGGGCATCGCGCCGTTGCTCGACGTCTTCGAGTACGCCCGGTGCCGCTACGGCTGCGACA
Source organism: Azospirillum sp. (assembly GCA_035629155.1). Classification (GTDB taxonomy): domain Bacteria; phylum Pseudomonadota; class Alphaproteobacteria; order Azospirillales; family Azospirillaceae; genus Azospirillum. The sequence goes on from DASPIO010000043.1 coordinate 12,723, forward strand.
CGTTCGTGATCGACAGCCTCATGCGCCTGGGCATCGGATCGGAGGACTACCAGGGGCAGGAACAGGCCGTGTTCCAGTTGGTCAACTGGACCGTCGAGAAGGGGGTGCACACGCATCTCGTCGCCCATTCGCGCAAGGCCGACACCATGAGCTGGTCCCCGTTCCCCGGACAGTTGGATAAGCTTGGTTCGCCCATCAGAAAGGACGGACCCGATGACGGGGAAACGGAAGCGGTATTCGGCGGAGTTCAAGGCGAAGGTGGCGCTGGAGGCGATTCGGGGCGAGCT
>DASPIO010000044.1:0-3102 GCA_035629155.1 Azospirillum sp.
GATCCACGATGATCGACCACCACAGCGCGCTCATCTACGTCATGGTTCTGGTGTCCGCCGCCGACGCGGACATGACCGACGACGAGCTGGACGCGATCGGAGAGAACGTCCGTTACCTGCCGATCTTCAAGGATTTCGACACCGAGCGCCTGACCCAGGTGACCCGCGCCTGCACCGAGGTGCTGTCCGACGCCGACGGCATGAACAAGGCGCTGGACCTGATCAAGCAGGCCATCCCCCCCAAGCTGTGCGAAACCGCCTACGCGGTCGCCTGCGACATCGCCGCCGCCGACGCCAAGGCGACGCAGGAGGAGCTGCGCATGCTGGAGATCCTGCGCCACAAGCTGGGCGTCGACCGGCTGTGCGCCGCCGCCATCGAGCGCGGCGCCCGCGCCCGCCACATGCGGCTGTGATCCGGTGGGCGCGCTTTCGGGGCGAGCCGTCGGCTTCATCGGCCTGGGCCTCATGGGCCGGCCGATGGCGCGCAACCTCGCCAAGGCGGGAGCGGGCCTCGTCGTGCACAGCCGCTCGCCCGGCCCCGTGCAGGAGTTGGCGGCGGAGGGCATGACCCCCGCCGACAGCCCGGCCGCCGCCGCGCGGGCCGCCGGCACGCTGATCCTGATGCTGACCGACACCCCCGCCGTGGAGGCGGTGGTCGAGGGGCCGGGCGGCGTGCTGGAGGGCCTGCAACCGGGCGGACTGGTCATCGACATGGGGACGACCGCCGTCGCCGCCACCCGCCGCCTCGCCGAGCGCGTGCGCGCGGCCGGCGGCGCGTGGGTGGACGCGCCGGTGTCCGGCGGCACGGTGGCGGCGGAGGCGGCGACGCTCACCATCATGGCCGGCGGCCATGACGACGCCTTCGCCCGCGCCCGGCCGCTGTTCGAGGCGCTGGGCAAGCGCATCACGCACGTCGGCGACGTCGGCGCCGGCCAGGTCGCCAAGACCGCCAACCAGGTGATCGTCGGCCTGACCATCGGCGCCGTGGCCGAGGCGCTGGCCCTGGCCCGCGCCGCCGGGGTGGACCCGGCGAAGGTGCGCGAGGCGATCCGCGGCGGCTTCGCCGAATCCCGCATCCTGGAGCTGCACGGCGAGCGCATGGTGACCGGCAACTTCACCCCCGGCGCCCGTGCCACGGTGCAGCACAAGGACCTGACCCAGGCCCTGGCGCTGGCGGCCGAGACGGGCATCGACCTGCCGGCCGTGGCGCTGTGCCGCGAGCTGTACGAGCACCTCATCGCGCAGGGCGACGGCGGGCTGGACCACGCGGCGCTGTACCGGCTGTTCGGGACAGTGGAGCACGGACAATGAGTGTAGCGCCTGCGGGGCTGTTGGAACGGCTGGAGTTGGTAAACGTCGGGCCGGCGGAGCGCATGGGCGTTCGTCTGGCGCCGCGCCTCAACCTGTTCACCGGCGACAATGGGTTGTCAGATAAGAATGGGTCGACACGCTGCCCGAAGACAACAGGGATCGGCTGAGTGCTTCGGTGAAGGGCGCTCGATCGACGCCAGCCGCTTTCCTGAGCCCGTCCCGTTACGCCCGCGGCGCCGACGTGTTCCTTGCCGCGCCCAGCAACGAGGCGAAGGCGGCCGGATCGGCGTTGGTGTTGCCGACCACGAAAGTGCCGGACATCGTGGCGACGGACCTCTGAAGCATGTCGATCGCGGCAAGGGCGCCTCCGGCCGCCCCCGTTGCCGCGACTGTCGTGGCGTCAACGGTATTCGGGAGGAGTCCGCCGGGCCCCGCTCCGGCGGCTTCCGTCGCCGCCGGCCCGCCGGCCGCGGAGGAGGTCAACGGATCGGCCTTTCGCCCAACGCCCGGAAGATCGACGGTATCGGCGAATTCCCGCATTGCCTCGCCGTAGAGGCGCGAGTTGAAGCCGAGCGCCTCCAGTTTCCGCTTTGCCGCCCAACCAGCCTCGGAATCGCGCTGAACGAACCCGTTTTCCGAGGTGTCACCAGCAACGAAAGCCGAGAACTCGTCCGCGCCTAGAAGCTTGGCGCCTTTCGCGCCTCTTGCGGACCGCTCCTCCAGCACCCGCCTCATGTCCTCAATCGCAGACTCGGTGGCGCGAGCGAAGTCGGCGAACCCGGCATTGAGCCGTTCCGTGAACTCCTCTTCCGACATCTCGCCGCGCTTAAAGCTCGCATCGAGTTCCCGGATCGCCTCGTCATGAGGTCGGCCCGCCTCCGCGAACGCGTTGTGCGCGCGCCTCCGTCGCTCGTCGAGTTCCTGGTTCTCGGCGAAAAGGGCTGTATCCTCGGCCGTCAGCGTCCGCTCGTCCTGATAGCGGCTGAACGTGGCGTCGGTGGCGAGCGCGCGGAGCCCCACAACCGCCTCGTCGGCGGAAATGCGTCCCGAGTTGACCAAGCCCTCCAGCGCGCTCTTGGCCTTGCTGTCGAAATGCGCAAACACCTCGGCGGCGACGCCCGACAGCTTTCGCCCGAGTTCGCTGACCGACACAGTATCGCTTCGGGACGAACCAGCGTGCAACACGGAGGAGGTCCCGCCGGACGACGGGTTCACGACCGGCTTCCAAGCGGCGGCCGCAGCCGCCGATATGCTCGCATGAACAGCACCCACCATCTGACACCTCCTCGCTCCGAACGATCGGCAATCACTGGGCGTGGCAATCCTGCTCAAATCTCCTCAAGGATTAGTTAATGCGCCTGTTTCGCTATTTATCGATGTCGGGCCATTCAGGGCTAAGGCTGCTGGACCAAAGGGCGTCTGGCCGCAGCCCCGCGGAGAGGCGGGCCGCGGCGCGGTGTTCTCCGTCGTCGCCATGACGAGCCCCAAGCGCCCGCCGCCCGGCGGCCGGTCAACCTTAAAGCCGCCTCCGGCGGTGGCCCGTCAGGGGCAGGGTTGTGGGGCCGACCGCGGCGGGCATTATCCCTCGCGCCGGCGGCGGAGCTGCCGGATGATCTTCAAAGCGATGTCCAGGCGACCATCGACCGTCTGATGAGCTGGTCCCCGTTCCCCGGACAGTTGGATAAGCTTGGTTCGCCCATCAGAAAGGACGGACCCGATGACGGGGAAACGGAAGCGGTATTCGGCGGAGTTCAAGGCGAAGGTGGCGCTGGAGGCGATTCGGGGCGAGCT
>DASPIO010000045.1:0-8005 GCA_035629155.1 Azospirillum sp.
CACCCGCTACGTCTACACCATCGAGGCGTGGCGCGACGTGTGGGAGAGCTGGCGCGCCGACTTCGTGAAGAAGCACGACGCCGGGCTGGACGTGTCGCTGGAACTGGTCGAGGGGCGGCGCTTCGTCGAGCAGTCGGCCGCCCTGGCGCACGACGAGGGGCGCGCAATGCTTCAACAGATCATCGATCGCATGAACGCGTTGCAGGGCGACGAGCTGATCCACTACGCGCTGTCCGAAGGGCCGCGCCACGCCATGCACAAGTTCGGGGAGCGGCAGTACCATTCCCGTTACGGCTGCGAGCTGGAGGTGTGGGTGGACCGCACGGCGGCGCGGTATTCGGCGTGGTTCGAGATCTTCCCGCGCTCGGCCTCGCCCGACCCCAGCCGGCCGGGCACCTTCGACGATGTCGTCAACCTGCTGCCCTTCGTGCGCGGCATGGGGTTCGACGTGCTGTACTTCCCGCCCATCCACCCGATCGGGCGCAGCTTCCGCAAGGGCCGGAACAACACCCTCAACGCCGGCCCGGACGATCCCGGCGTGCCCTACGCCATCGGCGCGGAGGAGGGCGGGCACGACGCCATCGACCCGATGATCGGAGACTTCGAGTCCTTCCGCCGGCTGGTCAGGGCGGCGGAGCACCACGGGCTGGAGATCGCGCTGGACTTCGCCGTGCAATGCTCCCCCGACCACCCGTGGATCAAGCAGCACCCCCACTGGTTCTACTGGCGCCCGGACGGCACCATCCGCTACGCCGAGAACCCGCCGAAGAAGTACCAGGACATCGTCAACGTGAGCTTCTACCGCGGCGCCTACCCGGACCTGTGGTACGCGCTGCGCGACGTGGTGCTGTTCTGGTGCGACCAGGGTGTGCGCATCTTCCGCGTCGACAACCCGCACACCAAGCCCTTCCCCTTCTGGGAATGGATGATCCACGAGGTGCGCGAACGCCACCCCGGCGCCATTTTCCTGGCCGAGGCGTTCACGCGGCCCAAGCTGATGCGGCGGCTGGCCAAGATCGGCTTCCAGCAGTCCTACAGCTATTTCACGTGGCGCAACACCAAGGCCGAGCTGACCGAGTACCTGACCGAACTGACGCAGGGCGAGTCCAAGGACTACATGCTGCCCAACTTCTTCGCGAACACGCCGGACATCCTGCCGCCCATCCTGGTGCACGGCGGCCGCCCGGCGCACATGATGCGCGCGGTGCTGGCGGCGACGCTGTCGCCCAGTTACGGCCTGTACGGCCCCTATCTGGTGTGCGAGGCCGATCCCTATCCGGGCAAGGAGGAGTACAGCCACTCGGAAAAGTACGAGGTCCGGCACTGGGACTACACGGCGCCCGGCAACATCGTGGACTATGTGACGCGGCTGAACAAGATCCGCCGCGAGAACCCGGCGCTGCACCAGTTCACCAACCTGCGCTTCCACTCGGCGCACGACGACAACATCCTGCTGTACGGCAAGATGACGGAGAGCAAGGACAACGTGATCCTGATCGCCGTGAACCTCGACCCGCACAACGGGCACGGCGGGACGATCGAGGTGCCGCTGTGGGAACTGGGCCTGCCCGACGGCGCCCACGTGAACGTGGAGGATCTGTTCCACGGCCACCGTTTCACCTGGATCGGCAAGTACCAGCACATCTGGCTCGACCCGCACCAGAACCCGGCGGCGATCTGGCGGTTGCGGAAGCCGGGGGTGTAGCGGCTCGCCGCGCCCTCGGATCTCCCGTTCCCCGCCGCCGTTATCCCTGCCACCCATGGCAGGGGAGGGCGGGGCATGGACGAGGCGTTGCGGGTGCTACTCGGCAGCGGGCTGGAGGGAAGGGACATAAACGCCGGGCAGATGATGCTGCGGGCGGTGATCGTCTACATCGTCGCCATCGTCATGGTCCGCCTGGGCAAGAAGCGCTTCATGGGGAAGGGGACGGCGTTCGACGTCATCCTCGGCATCATGCTGGGCTCCATCGTCAGCCGCGCCGTCACCGGCAACGCGCCGATGCTGCCGGCGCTGGCGTCGGCCAGGGTGCTGGTGGCGCTGCATTGGCTGATGTCCATGATCGCCTGCGTCTGGCGTGGCTTCGGCACGCTGTTCAAGGGGCGGACCCGCATGCTCGTCCGCGACGGCGCCACCGACGAGCGGCAGATGCGCGCCGCGCACCTCACCGATCACGACCTGGAGGAGGACCTGCGCCGGCACGGCCTCACCCGCGCCGAACAGGTCGCCGAGGCGCGGCTGGAGCGCAACGGTGACATCAGCGTCATCAAGACGAAGGGGGAGCCGAAGATCGTGGAGATCCGCGTGGCGGACGGCGTGCAGGTGGTGCGGGTGGAGTTGGGGTAGGGGGAAGTCAGCGCGGGAATTGGTACGGGCGGCGCACGCGTAGGATCTGAACATCGCCGACTGTGTGCTGGTCACCCGTATCAGGAACGATGCGGTAGACGATGCGGTGGCCTTCGATTGGGCGCTCGCGGGTCCCCGGGCGCCGACCTTCCGGCCATGAGACGGGACGTTCCGCAAGCTCCTCGATCGCAGCCAGTATCCGCGCGACCCGTGTGCTGGCCGTTATCCCAGCGCCCGGCTGGGAATACCAATCGCGAACCCGTTGAATATCCCTTGCCGCCGCCGGAGTGACAAGGATCCTGCGCGCCATCAGCGGTGCGGGCGCCGGGGCGGTTCGGCTGTCGGCAACGGCTTCTCGTCAGGCGTGTCCCACGACGCCACCCAGTCCTTGATCCGCTCGAACGGGATCAACTGGCCGGCGTCGGCCTGTTCGATCCCTTCCTCAATGGCTTCGAGATCGTCGTCTTCCCAGGAGCGTTTCGGGAGGCCCATCGTCATGGTGGTGCGTCCGTTGCCAAGCACACCATGAAGATACATTTAGCGCGCCGCAACGGCAACCGCCTCACCCGTCTTCGCCCAGGCCGGGTAGCGCAGGCTGAGCATGTGCTCGCGGTCGTCCATGTCCAGCACGGGACGCAGGACGGAGGGGTCGGCGCGCATGGCGTCCTCGCCGGCCATGTGCACCACGCCCAGGCGGCGGTTGGGCAGGTAGTATTCCACCAGCTCCCGCGTTGCCGGGTCGAAGCGCCAGGGGCCGATGTAGTTGCACCATTCCGGCAGCAGCTCCACCGGGTGGCCGTCCAGGTAGATCGCACCCGCCATGGCGAGCTGGTCGGAGGTGAAGATGCGCCCCTTCTTCAGCACCACCTTCTGCCACTTCTGGAACGAGGCCCAGTGCGGCGCGTCGGACCGCAGCGCGTAGGCGCCGGCGTTCAGCGTCGGGCGGGTGGCGAGGTCGCGGCACACGCTGGCGGGCAGGCCGGCGCGGCTGGCGTTCTTGAACAGGATCGAGCGCACCCGCGCGAAGCGGCCGAACAGCCAGTCCAGCCGCAGCTCCGTCTCCGAGAAGCGACCGAACTGCGCCACGATGGCGAAGCGGCCCTTGGCCGCGCCCCGGCGCAGCAGCTCGATCGCCTCCCAGTCCTGCACCCAGGCATCGGCGTCGATCCAGATCACCGTCTCGTAGCCGGGGAAGCAGGACGGCAGGTGCAGCTTGGCGAGGTTGGCCTTCAGGTGCACGCGCCCGCGCAGGCGGTGCGCCGGCAGTTCCACCGGCCAGGGCGGATTGACCACGGTGATCCCCTCGGCGCCGAAGCGCGTCACCTGCTCGTCCGTCAGGCCGGCGTCGATGACGCCGATGGGGCAGGCCGCCCCCGGCTCCAGCGCGCGGATCGAGGCGATCAGTTCGCGGATCAGGGGTTCGTACCGCGCGTCGCCGCCGGTGACTATGATGAAGGAACCATTGGTGGTCATGGCGGGCCGGGGCAGAATGGGGACGGGACGGCGCCAAACTGACCAACCCGCAGGGGTTAGTCAAGGAACGCTCCGGCTTTCATCCCGAGGTGGCGACCCGATGGGGCGCTCCCCCGGGCTCATCCGAAAGGCGCCGCGAAACCTTCCCGGCGCGCATCCTGTTTCCCACGCAGCCCGCAACCCGACCGGCAAGCCACCATGATCGATCGCCAGGACCCGCTTTGGTACAAGGACGCGGTCATCTACCAGCTGCACATCAAGGCGTATTTCGACGCCAACAACGACGGCATCGGCGATTTCGCCGGGCTGGCGCAGAAGCTCGACTACATCCAGGAACTGGGCGTCACCGCCGTCTGGGTCCTGCCGTTCTACCCGTCGCCGCTGAAGGACGACGGGTACGACATTGCCGACTATCGCGAGGTCAACCCCTCCTACGGCAACATGCAGGACTTCCGACGCTTCCTGCGCGAATGCCACGACCGCGGCCTGCGCGTGATCACGGAACTGGTCATCAACCACACCTCCGACCAGCACCCGTGGTTCCAGCGCGCGCGCCTGGCCAAGCCGGGATCGGCGCACCGCAACTACTATGTCTGGTCCGACACCGACCAAAGATACCAGGGCACCCGCATCATCTTCTGCGACACGGAGAAGTCCAACTGGACGTGGGACCCGGTGGCGCAGCAGTACTACTGGCACCGCTTCTACAGCCATCAGCCCGACTTGAACTTCGAGAACCCGCGGGTGATGCGCGAGGTGCTGAACACCATGCGCTACTGGCTGGACCTGGGCGTGGACGGGCTGCGCCTGGACGCCATCCCCTACCTGCGCGAGCGCGAGGGCACCAACAACGAGAACCTGCCCGAGACGCACGAGGTGCTGAAGCGCATCCGCGCCGAGGTGGACAAGTACTACACCGACCGCATGCTGCTGGCCGAGGCCAACCAGTGGCCGGAGGATGTGCTGCCCTATTTCGGCGACCCGGAGAAGGGCGGCGACGAGTGCCACATGGCGTTCCACTTCCCGGTCATGCCGCGCATGTACATGGCGCTGGCCATGGAGGACCGGCACCCCATCGCCGACATCATGCGCCAGACGCCGGACGTGCCCGGCAACTGCCAGTGGGCCATCTTCCTGCGCAACCATGACGAGCTGACGCTGGAGATGGTCACCAACGACGAGCGCGACTACCTCTGGAATTTCTACGCCGCCGACCGGCGGATGCGGATCAACCTGGGCATCCGCCGCAGACTGGCGCCGCTGCTGGAGAACGACCGGCGCAAGATCGAGCTGCTGAACAGCCTGCTCATGTCCATGCCCGGCACGCCGGTGGTCTATTACGGCGACGAGATCGGCATGGGCGACAACATCTACCTGGGCGACCGCGACGGCGTGCGCACGCCCATGCAGTGGTCGCCCGACCGCAACGGCGGCTTCTCCCGCGCCGATCCGGCGCGCCTGTACCTGCCGGCCATCCAGGACCCGATCTACGGCTTCCAGGCGGTGAACGTCGAGGCGCAGCAGCGCAGCCCGTCGTCGCTGCTGAACTGGATGAAGCGGCTGATCGCGGTGCGCCAGCAGCGCAAGGCCTTCGGGCGCGGCACCTTCCGCCTGCTGTACCCCGGCAACCGCAAGGTGCTGGCCTATGTGCGCGAGTATCAGCAGGACGGGGCGGACGAGATCATCCTGTGCGTCGCCAACCTGTCGCGCTCGGCCCAGGCGGTGGAGCTGGACCTGAAGGAATGGAAAGCGCGCGTGCCGGTCGAGATGCTGGGGCGCACGGTGTTCCCGCCGATCGGCGACCTGACCTACCTGCTGACGCTGCCGGCCTACGGCTTCTACTGGTTCGCGCTGGCGGCGGAGGCCGACGTGCCGCGCTGGCACGAATCCCCGCCGGAACCGATGCCCGACCTGCTGACCGTCGTCATGCGCGACGGCTGGCACAGCGTGCTGTCCGGCCGGCCCCTGCGGGAGCTGGAGGAGGACGTGCTGGGTGCCTTCCTGCCCAAGCAGCGCTGGTTCGCCGCCAAGGACCAGCGCATCGGCACCGCGCAGGTGACCATGGCCGCCGAGATGCCGGTGAGCGGCACCGATGGCTTCATGCTGACGCGCGTCGATGTCGGTTTCTCGGGGGGGCTGTCCGGCGATACGGCCACACAGCACTACTTCCTGCCGCTCGCCATCAACTGGGACCCGGAGGCGACCAGCAGCGGGGCGCCGCTGCTGCCCTACACGCTGGCCAAGGTGCGGCGGGGGCCGACGACGGGTGCCCTGTACGACGGGGCGCACGCCGACGGCTTCGCGCTGGCGCTGCTCGGGGCCCTGCGCGAGGGGCGGGAGCTGAAGGCGACCGAGGGTGGCGTGCTGTTCCGCCCGACCGCCCGCATGGCCGACCTTGATCTGGGCGAGGCGCCGGAGGTGCGGCGCATCGGCGTGGAGCAGAGCAACACGTCGGTCCTCGTGGGCGATCAGGCGGTGGTCAAGGTGCTGCGCCGGCTGGCGCCGGGCCAGCATCCGGAACTGGAAATGGGCCGCTTCCTGACCGAGGTGGCGGGCTTCGCCAACACGCCGCCGCTGCTGGGATCGGTCGAGCACGTGGCCGACGACGGCACGCCCACCGCGCTGGCGGTGGCGCAGGGCTTCGTGCGCAACCAGGGCGACGGCTGGACGACCACCGTGGAATACCTGGAGCGCGAGCTGGACGAGATCCGCCTGGGCGTCGTCCGCGCCGACGACGAGATGCCGGACGAGGAGCCGTTCGGGCTGTTCCTCCAGCTTGCCCGGACGCTGGGCCAGCGCACGGCGGAGATGCACCGGGCGCTGGCCATCGAGACGGGCGACGCCGCCTTCGATCCGGAGCCGGTCACGCCCGACGACCTGCGCGCCTGGACGCAGCGGGCGCGCAAACAGGCGGAAGCGGCCTTCGCCGTCCTCTCCGCCACGGCGGACCGGCTGTCCGGCAGCGAGACGCGGAGCGAGGTGGAGCGGTTGCTGTCCCGCCGCGACGAGGTGATGGCGCGCCTGGACGAACTGGCCGGCCAGCCGGTGAACGCGGTGAAGACGCGCATCCACGGCGACTATCACCTGGGGCAGGTGCTGCGCGCGCAGACCGACTGGTACGTCATCGATTTCGAGGGCGAGCCGGCCAAGCCGCTGGCCGAGCGGCGGGCCAAGCGCTCCGCCCTGGTGGACGTGGCGGGGATGCTGCGCTCCTTCAACTACGCGGCCTGGGCGGCGGTCTTCCGCCTGGACGATCAGGCGCTGGAGCAGGGCGCCGGCAGCCGCATCATGGAGGCGGCGCGCGATTGGGAATGGCGCACCGTCGCCGCCTTCTCCGAGGCGTACCGCACGACTCTCGGCGACTGCCCGGTGTGGCCGGACGACGACTCCGCGGCGCGCCGGCTGTTGTCGGTGTTCCTGATGGAGAAGGCGCTTTACGAGGTCGCCTACGAGGCCGCCAACCGGCCCGGCTGGTTGTGCATCCCGGTGAAGGGCGTGTTGGGCATACTGGACGGATAGCGCCAGCGCGGCTTTTCCGGGTACTCTGGGTGCCAAGAAGAAAAGGAAGGGGTACGGACCGATGCCGAACGACATCCGCGACGCGCTGCGCACCGACGCGCGCAAGGCGAATGCGCTTCAGGGCGCCATCGAGGCGATCGTGCGGGCCGACCACGGCGATCCGTTCTCCGTGCTGGGCATGCACCAGGACGGCGCCGGCGCCCCCGTCGAGGTGCGCGCCTTCCTGCCCGGCGCGAAGCGCGTGTGGGTGATCGACAGCGCCACCGGCGAGCCGGCGTCCGAGATGGACCTGCTGCACCCGGAGGGCTTCTTCGCCGCGCTGCTGCCCGACCGCACGCAGCGCTTCCGTTATCGCCTGCGCATCGAGTACCCGCTGGCCACCGTGGAGCACGAGGACGCCTACCGCTTCGCCTACGTGCTGGGCGAACTGGACATCCACCTGTTGGCCGAGGGCACGCACCTGCGCGCCTATGAGCGGCTGGGCGCGCACCCGCGCGAGATCGACGGCGTGTCCGGCGTGGCCTTCGGCGTGTGGGCGCCGAACGCCCGGCGCGTCAGCGTGGTGGGCGACTTCTGCGACTGGGACGGCCGCCGCCTGCCCATGCGCAAGCGCGTGGAGGCCGGCATCTGGGAGATCTTCGTCCCGCACGTCCAGCCCGGCCAGCGCTA